>JBPCIO010000328.1:0-11879 GCA_051006215.1 Chloroflexota bacterium | reverse complement strand
CGGATGATTGCAGGTGTGAGCGCCGACGGTCTGGCCGGCCTCATGCAGCGCTCGAATACCGTTCGCTCCAAGGTACTGATGGCGGCCATCCTCATACGCTGGCATGACAAAGAACAAGCCAGTGGCGCCGAACTCAGCCAGCACCGGCACGGCATTCTGGAGTTGACTCTGGAGGGCATCGTCAAATGACAGCACGACGCAACCGGCCGGCACGTCGACTTCACCCCGCATTGCTGCATCGACCAGTCCAAAGCTGACTGGCTGGAATCCTGCCTGCATCAAGCCGCTCAGAAAGCGCCGAAAGCTAGCCGCAACGGGGACCTCATGCGTGTACAGCACCGGGCAGTTCACGGCGCGCTGCCAGACTGCGGGGCCGTCAGGTAGGCCATCCATCAGCAGCGGAACGGCCTGCGGCGTACTCCAGTACGTGAGTCCGCCCACGTCCAGCTCCCAACGCTGGTACCCGTTGGTGAAGATGGCTGAGTGATTGTCGTGAGCATCGCTGGTATACCAGGCCGTGCCGGTTGAGGTCGGCTGAATCGTGTTGCCTGCGCCGTCCAATGGCTGCTCGCAGTCGAGCGGGTGGCCCATGCTGTCGCCGACGTCCGAGCGGAGCTCGAGCAAGTGTGGTCCGAATTCGGGGACACACTTCGCCCCAGCAACGCCACTATTTCCGAGCAGCGCAGGAAACAGTGCCGCGGTGGCCACGGCCACGCCTGCAACCCGCGAGGCGAATCGCCCCAGCCTCAAACTCTAGGCCTTGATCCACACCGTCGTGGCGCCGGGCAATCGGCCGTCGGTAGAGGGTCCGCTGCTGAGCAGAACACTGCCGGCCGGCAACGCTACGGGCTCGTCGCCGAAGTTCGTGATGGTGTGCCACCCTCCGGGCCGCCTGAAGTGCAGCACGTCGGGATCGCTCGCCGGAATCCAGTCCAGGCGCTCTTCGACCTGGAGCGTACGCCGCAATCGGAGGGCCCGTCGGTACAGCTCGAGCGTGGAGTCTGGCACCCCCGTCTGGGCTTCGACGGACGAGGCGCCGAACCACCTCGGTTGGGGTAAGTGCGGGCGCCCTGCGCCAAAGCCGAAGGACGGTCCGTCCACGCTCCACGGCAGCGGCACCCGGCAGCCGTCACGTCCCTTGCTGAGGTGTTGCGTGCGTTCCCAGATCGGATCCTGCAGTACACCAGGAGTGAGATCGGCTACCTCGAACAGGCCCAATTCCTCTCCCTGGTACAGATAGGCAGAGCCGGGCAGAGCCAGCGTCAACAGGGTGCTCGCGCGTGCCCGTCTCAGCCCTAACTCGCGGTTTTCCGTCGGCACTCTACCGTCACTCAGCAACCAAGCGTCGTATAGCTGACCACTCGGCAGTCCATACCGAGAGGCGTGGCGGACCACGTCGTGGTTCGAGAGTACCCAGGTCGAGGATGCGCCGGAAGACTCCGCCTGGGCCAGGTTATTGGCGATGATCGCGCGGAACTGCTCAGCGTTGAAGTCAGCGCGCAGCAAATCGAAATTGAATGCCTGGCCCAGTCCGGTGGGGCGCGCGTAATGGACCCGGCGGGCAGCCGGCACCCATGCCTCTGCTACGGCAGTCCGCGGGGGGTCGTATTGGTTGAGCACCGCTCTCCACTCAGAGAAAATGGTGTGCACCTCGTCCCGGTCATACAGCGGGTGACTGCCGTCAAGTGGCAACTCGGCACGCAGCTCGGGTTGGCTCCGCAACGGCTCGGACAGGTCTTTGGCGAGCCCGTGAGCGACGTCCACCCGGAAGCCATCCACGCCGCGATCGGACCAGAAGCGCAGCGTTGCGAGGAAGTCGTCGCGAACCTCACGGTTGTTCCAGTTGAAGTCAGGCTGCTCTCTGGCAAACAGGTGCAGGTACCACTGGCCGTCCGCGACGCGGGTCCAGGCACTGCCGCCGAAGTGGGATGGCCAGTCCGAGGGCGGCTGGGCGCCGTTCGAGCCGCCACCGTCGCGAAAGACATACCGATCGCGGGCTGGTGAGCCCTTGCGACTGACGAGCGCCTCTTTGAACCACACGTGACGGTCGGAGGAGTGGTTCGGCACGATATCCACGATCAGTTTGATGTTGACAGCATGCAAAGCTGCAAGCATGTCGTCGAAGTCCGCCAGCGTGCCCAGCCTGGGGTCCACGGCACGGTAGTCGTCGACGTCGTAGCCGCCGTCTGCCAGAGCTGAGGGATAGAACGGACTCAGCCAGACGCCGTCTACGCCGAGCGATGCGAGATAGGGCACCTTCGAGGTGATGCCTCGAATGTCGCCCAGGCCATCGCCGTTGGCATCCGCGAAACTACGCGGGTAAATCTGGTAGACGGCAGCCTGCCGCCACCAGTCAGCATTGGAAACGGTGCGCATGGTCACGTACAGTGAGGGTACTCTCGGACACCCGGGCGCGTTGCACCGGCCAGCTCCAGATCCGACAGATCAGCCAGCCGCGGACCTCGGCCAGAGTGGCGATAAGCGTGGATGAGCGTGCCATTCAGCAACAGGTCGAAGTCGTTTTCGTCGGTAGGAATCAGCGCCAGTGAGTCAATCGCCTCGTCGAAGCATGCAAACAGGCGCCGCGCCAGCGCCAGCGCATCGTCCTCGAACCCTGCCGCCAGGCCGTAATGGATGACGAAGTCCACGCCCGCCTAGATCGTGACCGCCACCTCTCCGTTGGCGATCTTGACGGGGTATGTCACAACCTTGACACGCGGGTCGAAAACCGACTGGCCGGTAGTGATGTCATATTCCCACGAGTGCCACGGACAGCGCAGAATGCGTCCCTCGTGGCCGTACTGAAACTGGTAGACCTCAGACGGCAACGTGGTGCCCACCACGCGACCGAGACATACCCGCGCGGCTTGATGCGGGCAGGCGTTCTTGAGCGCGTAAAATTCACCATCCAGGTTGAAGATGCCCACCTCGCGGCCCTCGACCCGTACGATCTTGCGGCCGCCAGGTGGAATTTCTTCGATGCGCGCCACGACGTGAGTACTCATCCGGAGGTCACCGCCGACCGGTTCGACGCGAGCAGGCGCTCGCCATACACCGCCATCGCGTTGTCGACCATGACCTTGCGTTGCATCGACTCCGGGATGTCGCGGACCATCTCGAAGGGGTCGCCCAACGCCCAATCCGGATAACTACTCGAAAACAGCAGGGTGCGATCGGCTTCGATCATCTGGAGCACCTGATGCAGGTACTTCGGATCGGGCGCTGCTTCGAGGGGATAGGTGGTCAAATAAAAGTGGTCCAGAATGTAGCGGCTCGGCGCTTGCTTGACCCACGGCGTCTCGGACCGCTGCGCTTTCCAATTCTTGTCGAAGCGCCACATCACGTGCGGCAGCCAGAACACGCCCGCATCGTAGAGGATCACTTTGAGGGTCGGGAAGCGTTCGAAGACGCCCTCGGTCACCATGCTCATGATGTGGGCCATATAGCTTTGGGGCAGTGAACCGAACCACTCGAAGTACGTTGTCGGATGCCCCACCGCGGTTGCCGCCGACGAGATGCCAGCGCCTTCGCCGCCCATGTGCAAAGCAATGGGAAGATCATGTCGCTCACATGCCGCGTAGATCGGGTGATACGCCCGGCGACCGAACGGAGCCTCGCTGGCGCTGCCCATCAAAACCTGGACCATGCCAGGATCGTCGCCCAACCGATCGATTTCTGCGACAGCCTGCTGCGGATCCTGCTGCGCGACGAGAATGGAGCCCTTGTAACAGTCATACGGTCGCACCCAGGCCTCCAGGGTCCAGTCGTTGACGCCGCGCGCGATAGCCGCCGCCAGATCCGGGTTCGGCTGGACACCCAGACTCAGCAGGCTGCCGGTGAGGATGGCCATGTCGACGCCGCGCGGCTCCAAATAGTCCTGTTTGACCACCACTGGATCGATCGCCGGGGCGCCTGGCGTTGCGCCAACGCGTCTGAAGCCGTGCTGCGCCAGGGGTGGGCCGCTCGTGCTGCCGATGCGCCAGCGCAATCCAGCCGGCACGTGTGGCGCGACCGCGGCCCAGTCGGCGATCTGATGGTGCACGTCCACGTCGACGACGCGCAAGCGCGTGGCTGGCTGGATGCGGGTCACACTCTAGCGGTTCGGTTCCAGCACACGCGGGCCGAAGAACTCCAGCACGTTGTCGACGAAGATGCGTCGTTTCATCTTGGCTGGCAGGTAGGACAGCACCGTCAGCGGGTTATCGAAGTCCCAATGTGGATAGTCACTGGCGAAGATCACCGTCTTGTCCGCGTGCAGCATTTCGAACATTTGGAGCAGATGCTGTCGCTCGTCGGGTTCCTCGATCGGCTGGGTGCTGAAGTAACAGTTACCGAGGATGTACTCGCTGGGCAGCTTCTTCATCCATGGCACTTCGGTCTTGAACGCCGGGTACATGCGGTCGAGCCGCCACATCACGTATGGAACCCAGCAGATGCCGCCTTCGATGAAGCCGAATCGCAGCGTCGGGAATTCCTCAAATAGACCCTCGCTGATCACGCTTACGCAGTGCGCCATCATCGTCTGCGAGTGATCGGTGTGAAACTCCAGGTAGGTCGACGGATACCCAACGCCAGTCGGCGCGTTGGCCAAACCGGTGCCCTCCGAGCCTACGTGAATAGCCACTGGCAGGTTGTGCTCGACGGCGGCGCGGTAGATTGGCCAGTAGTACTTCTGGCCATACGGGATGCGAGCTGCGCTGGCCATCAACACCTGGACCATGCCCGGATCATCACCCAGGCGATGAATCTCGCGTGCGGCGCCTTCCGGGTCTTGCGGATACACGTTGATGGACCCCTTGAAGCAGGGGTGGGGCCGCACCCACTTCTCGAGCAGCCAGTCGTTGTAGGCGCTCACCAGCGCGCCACAGAAGCGCGGGTCGTGCTGGATACTCGCACCCGTCATCGTGCCAGTCATCACGCCGATATTGATGCGGTACTTCACGAGCAGCTGCTGGATGACCCACTCGGGATCGCCGGCCGCGAGTCCGTCTTCTTCGCGGACGGCGTCATCCATGCGCCCCGAACCCGTATTGGCATACGCACGCTGGGCAAATTTTGGGCCGCCGTCCTCGAGCCAGGGGTACCACTCGCGCGCCAGGAACGGCTTGAGCTCGCGGTAGCTTGGCAGATCGTTGTGGACGTCCGTATCAATGGCGCGGAGCGCCGCTATCCTGTCGGCGACTGACACGGGCACGGGCGTCGTCCAGGGTCGAGTCTCGATAGTCATGCTGGCTGCCTCCTTCGATCTGCCGGAGCGTGAGTATATGATGCATACCATGCCGAAGGCTTCCTTAGCGGTGGACCCGCACCTCTTCAGCCTCGACGCCATCGATCCAGCGACGCGCGCCTTCAACGCCCAGCTGGCGAGTCTCCTCGCCGGCGTTCCGCCAATCTGGACGGTTCCGCCGGCGGCAACGCGCGCGGCGCGCGAAGAGGGCCGCGGCCCATTCGGTCCAATCCCGCTGAGCCCGATGGCTATTGATCGCATCATTGGCGGCCCGAACGGACCGCTCAAGGTGCGTACTCTGCTGCCCCCAAGCTTCAACGCTGTGTACCTGCACCTGCACGGCGGCGGCTGGACGCTCGGCGCACCCCATCACTCTGACGTCGTCCTCGAGGAGTTGGTTCGCGCGGCTGGAGTGGGGGTCGTGAGCGTCGACTACCGCCTTGCGCCTGAGCATCCCTACCCGGCTGGACCGGACGACTGCGAGGCGGCGGCGCTGTGGCTGGTGGAACACGCGGAGTCGGAATTCGGCACCACACGCCTCCTAATCGGAGGGGAGTCCGCTGGCGCCCACCTGGCAGTCGTGACCATGCTCCGTCTGCGCGACAAGCACCACATTCAGCCGTTCAGTCGCGCTAACCTCGTGTTCGGTGCGTACGACCTGGCGGGCACGCCAAGCGTGGCCCTGGGCACGGACACGCTGGTGTTGAATCGGCAGTCCACGCGCTGGTTCACCGACAACTTCGTCACCAACGACAAACGTCACGACCCGGATGTTTCACCGCTGCGCGCCGATCTGCGTCAGTTGCCGGCGGCGCTGTTTTCGGTAGGCACCCTGGATCCGCTGCTGGACGACACGCTGTTCATGCACGCGCGCTGGGTGGCGGCTGGCAATAGCGCCGAGTTGGCAATTTATCCGGGCGGGGTCCACTGCTTCACTTCGTACGACTTCGCCCTGGCCAGGGCGGCGCGCGCGCGCAGCGCTGAATTTCTGGCCGCCTGACCCACCGACTCACCTTTCAGGTCGTCACAGCCACAAGCGAAGCCAGCAGGATGTCGACGATTGCGTCGACGTCCTCGCGCGTGGCCACCAGTGGCGGAGCTACCGCAACAAACCAGGGTGCGGCCCGCAGCAGCAGCCCGCGACGGCGTGCCTCGAGCGCCACCTCGAGGCCGATGCGGCGGCGTGGATCGGGCGCGAACGTGTTGGCGTCGAAGACGATCGCCTGCAGCATGCCGCGCCCACGCACCAGGGCAATCGAGGCGCTACTCGAGGGCAACTCCTGCAGACGCGTCCTCAAGTAGACGCCCGTGCGCGCAGCTTGAGCCACCACGTCGTACGCCTGCATGTATTCGAGCGCGGCCAGCCCCGCGGCGCAGGCGACCGGATTGCCGCCGTAGGTGTGACCGGCGAAAAACTGCGCACCCGGTTCGCCCCAGAACGGCTCGGCCACGCGGTCGGTCATGAACACGATTGAGAGTGGGCTGTACCCGCCGGTCACGCCCTTGCCACAGCAGAAGATATCTGGCCACACGCCCGGGTACTCGGCGGCAAACCACTTGCCGGTTCGGCCGAAGCCGGTAATGATCTCGTCGAACACGAGCAGGATGTTGTGCTCGTCACAGACTTCGCGTAGCGCGCGCATGTAGGCATCCGGAGGCACGACCACGCCGGCTGACATCATCAGCGGTTCGGTGATGACGGCGGCAATGGTCTCGGGCCCTTCGAGCTCGACGGTTGCCCGCAACAGGCGGCAGTACACCTCCGCCGTCGCCTCTGCCGACAGGCCCGGGTGAAGCGGGCTGTCCACGTCCGGCGTCTGCAGGTGCAGAAAACCAGCCGGCATGGGCTCGAATGCGTTTTTCCAGCCGGCCCAGCCACTGGCGGCCAACGCATTGCCCGTGCCGCCGTGGTACCCCCGATAGTGTGAGATGACTTTGTACTTGGTGGCATGTCCTGTCTGCTTGTGGAACTGGCGGGCGAGCTTGATCGCGGCCTCATTCGCCTCCGATCCGCCAGACAGGAGCTTGACCGTCGTGAAAGCCGCCGGCACCAGGCGCAGCAGTTGTTCCACCAGCTCAGCCGCGCGGGTATTGGTGCCCATCGTCGGCGCGCCGAATGCCAGTCGCCGCGCCTGGCTGGCCAGCGCATCGGTGATCTCAGGATTACCGTGCCCGAGATTGCTAGTGAACACACCCGATAGACCGTCGATATAGGTCCGACCGCGGTCGTCCGTTAGACGGATGCCTTCTCCATGCTCGAGCACGAGCGGATCCTCGGCGAACGTCTTCATCTGGGTAAAGTCCACCATCAGGTGGCGCGCGACGTCGTGGCTCATCACAGCCTCAGTCTAAATCGTCATCTGCCTCAGGTCGGTCTGAGGAGGCACTCCACCGCCTGTCTGGCTGCGCCGTGCCACTCCGCCTCCGACTGTTCGAGCCAGCCGCGCGACTGCCACAGTGCCGAGATAAACAACAAGCCAATCAGGCTGAGGCTCGCCGCGCGCGGGTCGACCTCCGAGCGCAGTGCCGGGGCAGCCGCCACCAGCGCCCGCTCGACCAGCTCACGCGCTGCACGCGGCGCCGCGCCCAGATCCTCCTTCAGCTCCGGGAACCGCCAGAACTCGGACACGCCGAACTGCAGAAGCTCGGGCCGCTCAGCCATGCGCCCACGCAGAAAGTCGAGCATGTTGAGCAAACCTTCGGCCGCCCTGGCCGGGTTCGACGGATCGATCTCGGGTTGGTACCCCTGGATGAGTGCTGCCGACTGAAAACGGCGCACCGCTTCAGCCGCCAGGTTGGCTTTATCGCCGAACAGACGAAAGATGGTCACTTCGTTGACTCCGGCCTGCTCCGCCAGGACGCGTGTCGTCGTCGCGTCGATGCCTCGCTCGGCCACCAGCCGCAAAAAGGCCCGCAGGATCCGATCAGAGGCCGAGGTCTGGTCGTGCAGTGTCAGACCACCACGCTGCGTCGGAGCGAGAGCACCCCCAGAGCCACCATCGCCAGCGCCGTCAGCACCAGAACGGCCAGGTCGCCAACCAGGTCCTCCGTCGAGTTGTAGAAGATGGCCATCTCCAGGGCGTGGGTCCCGTAGTAGGTTGGCACGAGGTGAGCCAGCGTTTGCACCCAGTCCGGCAGAAATGCCACCACGCTAATGCCGCCCGACAAGAAGAACAGATAGAACACCAGTGGAATGCTGAGCCCCGCCACGCGCTGGAAGTTGCGCGCAACCGCACCAATGGCCACGCCGAGTCCGGCACTTGCCAGCGCCAACAAAGCCACGCTGATCACCGTCGGCACCCAGGCGCTTCCAGCCGGCCGAAGGTAGCCAGTAGCTGCACCCACCGCGATGACCAGTGTCGCAATCAGGAGCGTGGTGACCCAACCTGCGAGCAGTTTGCCGGCGATCAGCGAACCCCGCCCGATAGGCGCTAGCAACAACTCTTTGATGGTGCCGTCTTCCCATTCGCGAGCGGTGGCCAGCCCAGCATTGATGACCCCAGCAATCGTCAACAGCAGCACCACGTCCGGGACGAGGTCGAACTGCACCAGATCGATATCTTGCTCACGGAGATCCGATTCCTGAACGCTCACGGCAATCGGACTGCTGGGCTGCTGCGCATAGAACTTGGCGATCGCGGCTGGCAGCGAACGGCGCAAATCGTTGGTAAAATCGAGATTGAGGTTGTTGATGCGGATATCGACCGGGTCCGGGCGGTGGTCATCGAAGGCCTGGTCGAAGTCAGCCGGAATGGTAATGACCGCGGCAACCCGCAGATCCTGGAGGGCAGCGTTGGCCTGGTCCGGCGTGGCGGGTGTCACGATGAAGGCTGCCGACTCCTCCAGAATGCTGGCCAGTTGCTGCGCGTGAGGTCCGCTGCCCTCGACGACAAGCGCCACCGGATTGCGGCCGACGGCTGCAGCGCCGATGTACAGCACGCCAATCAGGACCACGGCCGGCAATAGCGTCGCCGCCACGGCGGTTGGTTGCCGAGCCCAGACCCCGACATCCTTGCGGGCGATGGCCACAATCGCGGCGACTTCGTGTGGCATCAGTCGACTGCCCTGCGCCTGAGCACGCCTGCACTCACGACAACGACTACGACCGTCGAAGCCACCAGCAGCAGCGTGTTGACGGGCATGGACGTCGGCGTCGTGTCGAAGTCATGGAAAGCGTGCTGGAAAACAGCGATGGCGTAGTACACCGGCTGGAGCCTGGACACGGTGGCAACCGCACCGCTGCTCCACTGCACGGGTCCGAACGCCCCGCTGATGAAGAACACGGGTAGGCCGAGGCCGATGCTGAGTGGAACGACTGCCGTGCGTTTGCGCACCAGTGTCCCGATGAGCAAGCCAAGCGACACGAATGTCAACATGACCAGAAACATGTAGGCCAGCACCTCGCCCCAGTGGATAGGCCAGACGCGCAGCACCAGCACCACCACTGCCAGCACCAGACCGGCCGAGAGCGCATTGAGCACCAGCGCTCCGAGCAGTTTACCGACCTCGATGGCCCAGCGACTGGCGGGTGCCAGCAACACCTCCTTGATCGTGCCTGCCTCGTACTCGCGAGCCGCCCCAGTGCCTGCCTGGAGTAGGCCTCCAACCAGCAGGCTGACCACGAAAATGCTGACCGAGAGGTACTGAATGTAGTCGGTGTCCTGCGGGTGCACGTCGACCTCGTCGGCACGCACCACCACCTGGCCTGGAAACGCCTGGGCGTAGAACGAGGTGATTGCCAGCGGCACCGCCCGGCGAATGTCGTTGGTGTAGTCCACATTGAGATTGTTCACCACGACCGGAAGCGTGACGGATTGACCGGCATCGAGCGCAGCGTCGAAGTTGGTCGGCACCGTGACAATCGCCACGATGCGCCCCTGGCTGAGCAACCGCTGCGCGTCTTCGGCGGTCGTGTCTTGAATGACGAACGAGCGGGCTGCCTGCATGGCGGCCAGGAACTCCTGAGCGTGCTGGCCTCGGTCGGCCATCACCACCGCTGTTGGCGCCTGGCCTCCGGTCAACACAAACAGGAGAAACAGCAGCAGAAAATTGAGGGGAAGAATCACGCTGATAGCGGTGAACAGGCGCTCCGTCAGCGCCGAGCGAATGTCTTTCGCGGCCAGGGCGCGGATAACTCGCAGATCGTAGGCAAGCGTTTGCACCGCTAATCCCGGAGGTCTGAGCCGGTCAGGCGCAGGAAGATCTCGTCCAGGTTGGGCTCGCGCTGCGTGATGCTGCGCAGGTCCGTTTCACGCGTGACCAGATTGACCACCTGTCCGGTAAGCGCGTGCTGGCCGCTCGAGGTGACCTGCAGATGGCCATCCTGGAGGATCACGTCGCTTACCCCGGGTAGATCTCGCAAGGTCGACAGGACGCTCGCTGAGGGCGGACGATCGGTCTCCATATCGACCACCGTATCGCCGTAGTGCTGCTTCAAATTGGCGGGCGTATCCAGCGCGACCAGCTTGCCCCGGTCAAGAATGGCAAGACGATCGCACAGCGTGTTGGCCTCCTCGAGGTAGTTGGTGGTCAGCAGCACGGTTTTCCCGCGCGCCCGTAGACCAAGGATGTAGTCCCACAGCGCACGCCGACTCTGTACGTCGACGCCCAGGGTAGGCTCATCCAGATACAACAGAAGCGGATCGTGGAGCAAGGCGCGGGCGAGCGCAAGGCGCCGCTTCATCCCACCCGAGTAGGTGCTGACGCGACTGGCCTGGCGGTCGGTCAGGCGCACCAGGTCCAGCAGCGACCGAATGCGCGCGTCTCGGTCGTGCCGCGGCACGTTGTATAGCTCGGCGTGGAAGAGCATGTTGTCCCAGGCCGACAGCTCTTCGTACAGGGCGGTCTCCTGGGGCACAGCGCCGAGCACAGCGCGAACGGAGCGCGGATCGCGGGTAATGTCGAAGCCGAGGACCAGGGCCTGCCCAGAGGTCGGCTTGGAAAGGCCGCTGAGAATGTTGATGGTGGTGGTCTTGCCCGAGCCGTTTGGACCGAGCAGCCCAAAGATTTCACCCCGGGCAATGCTGAAGGAGAGCGCGTCCAGGGCGGTGAAGGTGCCGTAGCGTTTGGTAAGGGCGCGCAGCTCGATCGCGGCTTCCATGCGGCCAGGCTAGCCCATGCCCTACGTTGTAAGCAAGTGCTTGCTTGCTATTTCCCGGCTGTTCGCCAGCCTGGCACGGAACTCGCACTGATCGGCGCCGACGAGGACCAGAGATGCAGCAAAGTACATCCAAGCCGCGGCCCCGCATAGCCGTCATCAACGACGACACTGCGTTTTTGGATCTCATGCGCGAGCTGCTGGAAACTGAGGGCGGATACGAGGCGGTCATCTGTCGAGAGTGGGAGGACGCGCATGGCTTCGTCAAGGCGCAACAACCAGCCCTGCTCATCCTGGACATTCGTATTGGTGGCGAGGAACGCGGGTGGACCATCCTGAATCTGGTGACTCTGGACCCGGCCACTCGGCCCATCCCGGTGATCGTCTGCTCGGCCGCCATTCAATCCCTGCACGCGCACCAGGACTTGCTGAGTAAATACGGCATTCGCGCGTTGCCCAAGCCGTTCGACGTGGAGACCTTGCTTGCGACCGTCGAGGGGATGCTTCCACCGAGCTAGCCAGAGCGGCACCGGCTGGCAGCGTCAGTTCACGCGG
>JBPCIO010000327.1:0-4969 GCA_051006215.1 Chloroflexota bacterium | reverse complement strand
GTGCTGGTATCACAGCCCCGGCTCCTACTCGTGGCTCTCGAGCCCGCCCAAACCGAGGAACTTGATGATGAACGCCACGAGCAAGAGGATGATGGGGGACAGGACATACGCCGCCGCCGATGCATAGCCAACCTGGAACCCCGCAAGCATCTGGTTGAAGATGTGAAAACTGAGCGTCTCCGTAGCCCGGCCTGGACCCCCACCGGTCAGCCCATACACAATGTCGAACACGCGCAGAAGCTCGTACGAACGAAACAGGGCCACCACCACGAACAACGGCATGAGCATCGGCAGCGTCAGGTGCACGAGTTGCTGCCAGCTACTCGCGCCGTCGATCTGCGCGGACTCGAAAGGTTCCCGCGGAAGCGCGGCCAGGCCTGCCGAAAAGACCAGGACCTCGAAGCCGACGACGCGCCAGACTTCCAGCATGATGAGCGCTGGCATGGCCAGCTGAGCGTCGTTGACCCAGTTCACCTTGGGGACGCCGACCAGGCCGATCAACCAGTTGACCACGCCGAAGTCGTAGTTCAACATCACGCGCCAGTTCAGGGCCTCGACCACCGGCGTGAGTAACAGCGGGATCAGAATAATCGAACGCATGACTCCGCTGCCGCGCGTGTGCAGCTCCAGACACAGCGCTATGCCGAAGCCCAGCACCACTTCAATCGCGAACGTCGGGATTGCAAATTGAAACGTCACGACGGCTGAACGCCAGAACGTCTCATCGCTCAGAATGCGCTCGTAGTTGCGCAATCCGATGAAGCGCGCCGGGCTGACGATGTTGTACGCCTGCAAGCTCATCCACAGGCTGTACGCAAGTGGGTAGACGAAAACACCGAAGATGACCATCAGGGCAGGCGCGAGCAGCAGCCAGCTCAACCCGCGATCGGCTCCTGCCCAGTGGCGCAGTTGCTGGTGCCACGCCGACCGAATCGTGGCTGGCGCGCTGACGCGCTGTAAAGCTTCCATGGGACCTCAGGCTACGAGAGCACGCCCTGGTCTTTCAGATAGTCGGTAGCCTCCTGGTTCGTCTTCTTGAGTCCGTCTGCCACGCTGAGCTGCTTGCTCCAGATCGAGCTGATGTCAGCATTGGCGATGGAATCGTTGATGTACGGCCACTCCACCAGGGTTGGCAGCCGGTGCAGCACGTTGAAGCCGTTCAGCACTGCTGGATACTGGGGGTTCTTGGCGACGATAGCCGGATCGCTCAGCAGCGAGCTGCGCCCGGACGAGCCGCCGCCGTTGTTCACATAGTCGCGGGCGACGTCCTTGCTGGTGAACCAGGCCATGTACGAGAACGCCGCCTCTTGCTTCTTCGAGAACGCCGACACGCACACCGCCCACACACTTTCCTGGATGCGCTTCTGGTCTGGGCCTGTTGACGCATCGTACGGGTAGACACTGAACGCGGTATTGTCTGGCCCCCAGTCCGGTGATTTCGAAGCATCCAGCACGGTCGGCGCCGCCGCGTTCCATTGTAGAGCCATGACCGCCTTGTTCTGCTGCAGAGTGGTCAACACCTCCGGATACTCGTAACCGGTGACCCCTTCGCTGACCACCTGGTGCTTGAACAGGAAGTCGGTAAGTGTGGTCATCGCGGTATTGGCTTTGTCGGTCGTCAACTGCGGGTTCCACTTGTCGTCGAACAACTCCTGGCCGTGCGACCAGATGGCGTTCCAGGCCTTAATGCTGGCGTGCCCAGTTGCTTTCACACCGAAGACCAGCGGAAACATGTCGGACTTGCCGTCGGCGGCCAGCTTCGGCTTCAGGGCGAGCGCATTGTCGGCCAGCTCTTTCCAAGAGTAGCCTTTCGGCCCGGGCTCGGCGATGCCGTACTTCTTGAGCAGGTCCTTGCGGTAGAAGAACATCAGCGTGCTGGCTTCTTGGGGCAAGCCGATCAGGTCGCCGTTCCAGGTCGGGATCTCCATCAAGGCCTTGGGGAAATCGTCGATGTTGTACGCCTGGGCATTAAACAGGTCGTTGTTGCCCATGAACGTCTTGAGCGGGACCATGAAGCCGGCCGCGCCGTAGCGAACGAAATTCGAGCTCGTGACGCTCAGCACATCCCACGCGTCTGACTGCCCCTGGAGTGTGGTCAGCGCTTTGGCGTTGCCCGGCGTGCCGCGCGGCAGCTCCTCCAGACGGACCTGCACTTTGCCTTTGGTGTACTCGGTGAACTTTGAGGCAAGCCGCGTGTGCGCGTCAGCCTCGGGTCCGCCGGAGATGGCGACGACGATGGTCTGCTCTGCGAGCTCGCCACGTGCGGCTTTGGGCGCCACGATACCTGCTGCTTCGGCGGCTGGCGTCACGCTGGAGATGGTTGGTTTTGCGGCGGCGGCCGCGGTGGGGACCGCCGCGGCGGCTGTCGGTGCGGGAGCAGTGGTTGGCGCTGCCGCGGGCTTGGGCGGAGTTGTAGGCTGTGGCGCAGTTGCGGCCGGCGCGGCTGGTGTAGCCGCCGAGCTACATGCGTCCAGGAGCGCAGTCGATGAGACGGCGCCCAGTAGAGTAGCCGCGGATCTGATCAGTTGACGCCGCGTGAGACGAGGGTTGTCCATTGCGTTCCCCTTTGTGGAGCTAGCCCGGATCGAAGCCAACTCGGCTATCGGTACCGCCGCTGGACACGCAAAGTCAAGACGACTCGGTGTCACAAAACCGATGGTGGATGATGGCGAGTCGAGCCACTTGCGCCACGGTTAGATGGACTCTCACCGGCATTACGACGTTTAGCGAGACGGCTGGGGGCACCCGGCCATTTGGGTATCTCCAGAACTAGGAGCAATCGTCGTGAACTTGAGCAGTACCTACGACTGCGCCGGCTTCGCGCTGGCGGGCACCAGTACACCGATGAACGGGGTAGTTGCGCACGGACGACGATGACTGTTCCTGGCAGGACAGCACTTCTTTCGTCGCGCCGGTGGCTGTAGTGGGCTCGCATTCGGAGACGGCAAGACTATAAACCAGCAGACACGATGCAGTGGCGGACCCTGGGGAACAAGAACCTGGAAGTCTCGGCCCTCGGGCTCGGCTTCTTGTTCCGCAGCCAGAAGAGCCACGGCGAGCCGATTAGCTACGGCCACTGCTGGCGGCTCATTCGACAGTACTCGATTGCCCCGGATGTCTTCGTGAGCGGCCGTGACGGCGAGTTACGGCCGGCAACGGTCGCGACTTTCGCCACGGCGCGGCGGTCAGCCAGGTGCGCCAGGGCGTACCGGCTGGGTGAGGTCCAGCAGCAGCTCGGCCACGCCCAGATCGACACGACGACGATCTACACCAAGCTGGCCGCGCGCGAGCGCCTGGCGGTCCACGCTGGGGTGGAGTGGTAGCGCCGCGGGGCTGTGGTAGTTGAGTGCCCACGAACGCCCCGCGCCTGCTAACGGCTGAATAACGCGCCCAACTCGTCAGGGTGCCGGCAGACCTGTCAGAGCGGCAGATCGCTCGCTACTTCACCTTGTTCAAGGTGGATCTCGAGCTCGTTAACCAGCGTCGACAGCCTTGGACTCGGCTCGGCTTCGGACTCCAACTCGCCTTGTTGCGTTTCCCCGGCCGCGCGCTAACTGACATGCCCGATGCGCCGCAGCGCGTCGTTGCCTTCGTCGCCGAACAACTCGAGGTCGATCCGGCCGCGTTCTCTCGCTACGGTGAGCGCGGGCCCGGTCTACGAGCACCTGAACGAGCTTGGTCAATTTATGGCTTCCGCATGTGCGGCGAGCCGAGCTGCAGATGCTGGCCCGCCACCTGTTGCCCGCTCGTTCTGGAGAGCGAGCGGCCACTGCCGCTCATCGAGGCGGGGCTGGAACGACTACGAGCCGATCAGGTCATTGCGCCCGGCATCACGACCGTGGAGCAGGTCGTTTGGACAGTGCAACGACTTACGGATCGCTGCATCGAGCGCTGGCTCACACAGGCACTTAACGACCAGCATCGCACGCCACTCGATGAGATGCTGCACGTGCACCCCATGAGCATCGGCTGCTGCGCCTTGACCAGCAGGTCGGCCGCTTCGGCCACCCGAACTGGGTAGTCGCACGCGGCCGAGCTGGGTTGCGCGAGGCGCCCGAGATCGCCTGCGCTCGAGCTGGTCCTCGGCCGGGCTAGCTGACGATCTGGTCGGAGCTCGTGTGAACATTGCACTTACACACTTAGGGGGGCGCACCGCTGCCTCCCTCGGGTTCTCCGCCCCCTAAGTGGCTTTTCCAATGTACTTCGAACGCTTGCGACCATTCGATCTCCATCGCGCGTACAGGTACGGGCCCCACTTCTTGGTCGAGGCGGCATCGGGGATGTGCTTCAGCTCGAGCCAGACGGACCCCACGCGACGCAGTGGTGCCTTGCTTGCGCCCACGAAGACGTCTTCGTGGGCGGCATGCTCTTCGACCTGACTCGCCGAGGCCTCGAGCGCTTCCACCACGCATCGAATCGTCGCCAGGTCGGCTCTGCCGAACGGCGTCCCTCCGAGCAGCGCGAGCACCTGGTCGCGCGCTTGCTGAACCCGCTCGAGTCTGGCCAGTGCCGCGCGGTCATCCGCGTCCTGCTTGGCACCGCGCGGGCGACAGACGTGGGGGTGAGGAACTGGCCGAGCTCGGCTTGACGCATGCCGGTACGCCTGCGAGTTTGCTCCCAGCACTCCCACCTAGAGCGGGTCACGCCGGCGCATGTCGCGAGCTACGGCTCCCCGCGCGCTGGGCGTGAGGAGGGTTCGAAGTTTCCCGGCGCAGGGAAAGTAACCGACGGCTTCGCCGCGCGCGACCGCGACTGTGCGCTTTGTTCCGCTCACGAGGCAGGTACGGGACTTTTCAGAGGATTGGTGCAGATGCTGCGAATTGTCAATGGTCAGTAGGACCTGGGCTCATCAGCAAATTTGGTGAAGGCCCTTCCGGTAAAGCTAGATCACGAGTAGGCTGGCGGTGGGAGAGCCGCGATGAACGTCGACGAACTGTTGGTGGGGACCGACCGCTGGCGAATGGCCAGC
>JBPCIO010000326.1:0-3705 GCA_051006215.1 Chloroflexota bacterium | reverse complement strand
CTGATCGGCAGAACCTCGCCGTTTCGATCGCGTATGAAGCGGGCCGGCGTCACCACCCCGAGCTGCCACCCCAGCAGCCACATGGGTAGCATGGAGGCTATCGCGAATATCCAGTGGCGACGCGGGCGGAGGCAGGTCCAGACTGCCAGGCTGGCCAGCACCGCTGTTGCTGCCGCGAGCTCGATCCAGTAGTTGTGGTTGGCGCCGACCTTGATGATTCCGATGGCGGACACGGCCGTCGTCAGCCAGTACATGGTGAGCAGCCGCGGCGCGGGATCCTTCCAGGCCCTGGTCCGCACGACATAGAAAAGCGCTAGCAAGGTCGGCACACCCTGAAGGGCGAGCCACTCCTTGAACAGATAGGCGCCCGACGCAAGCGAGGTGGAGTTCGGGTTGGCTGGTCCGATGTTGTCCCAAAACGCGCCCCCCGACGACGTCTGCAACACCAGTGCCGGGACGAGGGCGATTAGCGCGGTTGCCGCCGCGAACTGCCCTGACCTGCGCAGACTGATGGTCGCGAGCCAGGCAGCCCCGGCAACCCCGGCCGCAAATAGGCTCTGCTTGGTCAGCAATGCCAGCCCGGCGAGCGCTCCGGCCGCTAGCACGTGTGCGCGGCCGTGGCCGTGTGCGAGCAACGCTATCGCCCCAATCGAGAGCAGGACTCCAACCATGTCGACGCGTTCCAGCACTAGGAATGACGCCGGCACGCCAGGGAAAGCTAGACCCAGAAACAGCAGTATGGAGAATCCCGCTGCCCACCAAGTTCTAGCCTGGGATGCCGTCAGATAGCCCACCAGCAACGCAGCCAGGAGGCCCGCGCCCAGCGAGAGGGCTCGCCCCGGCGCGAAGCCTGGTCCAACGGACGCGTGTAACACGGCCACCGCGGCGTAGTACAGGGGCGAGTAGTGAACCTGGACGAAGGGCTGACGATCGATGGATTGATACAGCGGCTGGTGCTGGACAATACGTGTTGCCAATCCGTAGATCAGGGGCTCGCCTTCGTCGAGCTGCCCGGGCAGCATCAAGGCCCAGCGGCAGGCGGCCAGCGTCGCGGCGGTCAAAAACGCCAGTAACGCGGCCAATACAAGAGCCGCGATCTGGCGGGGCGGGCTGGGCGCCAGCAGCACTCCGTCTGATTCCGCGGCCATCGGCCGGGCGAGGCTACCACAGAGTCTGGACGGCGCCGATCACGTACCAAGCTGGCCGCGGTGTAGGGGATTCAGCCGTGTAGCCAACCAGCTGCAGCAGACCGGGCATATACTGCCGCACTGTTTGCTGGTCCTCCAGCCGGTCCTGACCCTCGGCGCTTGCATCCTGGCGTGTGTGCCGCGTGCGCGATGCTGGCGCGTTGCGAGCGTGAACGGGGCCGTGCTCTGGGGAGCACTCCTTGTCGGCATCACCGAGGTGCTGAGCTCGTTTCATGGCCTCACCAGGGTCGGACTCTCCATTGCCTGGTTGCTGGTCTTCGTCGTTGCCGCGGCACGGATTGCCAGGGCCCGCACCAGGCCAGGCGTGTCGCTGCCTCACCTGCCGTTGAAGAGCCTAACGCTTGGGTTACTGCTGGTGCCGCTAGCGTTGTTGCTAGCCGTGCTGTTTGGGATAGCCGTCCTGAGCCCGCCCAACACGTGGGATTCGATGTCGTACCACATGGCGCGCCTCATCCACTGGCAGGAATCAGGCAGCGTCGCGCTCTATCCGGCGTATGTGCTGCGCCAGCTGTATATGCCACCTGGCGCGGAGTTTGTCATGCTGCACCTGCAGATCCTGAGCGGCGGCGACCGCCTGGCCGGCCTGGTTCAGTGGGCGAGCATGATCGGGGCGTTGATCGGTACGTCGTTGATTGCTCGCCAGCTTGGAGCCGGCCGCGCGGGTCAAGTGTGTGCCGTCATCTTTGCCGCCTCGGTGCCGATCGGCATCGTCGAAGCCACGAGCACGCAGAATGATCAGGTTCTGGCATTCTGGCTCGTGTGCGGCGTGGTTTTCGCGCTGCGGCTGATCGGGAGCACGACGTCCGCCATCCCGTGGGGCACCGCGGCCGGCTTCGGCGCGAGCCTGGGGCTGGCAATACTCACCAAAGCGACCGCGTACATCTGGGCGGCGCCGGTCGTGATCTGGGTTGGCATCAGCCTGTTGCGAGGCGAGCGCAAGCAAAGGTTGGCGGCCCTGGCTGTGAGCGGGGCGATTGCACTGCTGATGAATGCAGGCGTCTACTCGCGCAATCTCGCAGCGTTCGGCTCGCCGCTCGGTCAAACCGACGAGGGGATCCCTTCGCTGCGATACCTGAACGATAGCGTCGAGCCAGGGCTGGTTGCCTCGAACCTTGTGCGCGACCTGGGGATCAATCTGGTCGCTACACCGTTCCCGGCGGTCAACGCACAGGGCGAGGCCGCGGTCGTGGCAATCCACAAGTGGCTTGGAGTCGACCTCACGGATCCACGCACCACGTGGAGCGGGGAGCGATTCCGAGCGCAGGACCCCGGGCTAGCCTTCAATGAAAGCTTCGCGAGCAACCCGGTCCATCTGGTCGCGATTCTCGTTTCGATGGCCGCGCTGTGGCCTATGCGGGGTGCGCTGTCATCCAGGACGGTGCAGTACGCGGCTGTGGTGACCGGCGGCCTGTTGCTCTTTGCGGCCGTGGTGCGCTGGCAACCCTGGCACACGCGTCTGGAGTTGCCGTTCTTCGTGCTCGGCGCGCCACTGGTCGCGGTCGTCCTCGAACGCGCGTCCATCCGACTCACGTACGTGGTGGCTGTGTGCCTTTTGGTGTGCATGGTGCCGTGGGTGATTGCCAATGACACCCGCTCCCTGATCGGGCCGCGCAGCATTCTGAATTTCAGTCGGACCGATCAGTATTTCACCAATTGGCCGAACGTGCGCACGCAGTATCTCGATGCGCTCGGCATTCTGACCAGCCGCGGTTGTACACGGGTGGGGTTTATGTCCAGCGCAGACGGCTGGGAGTACCCGCTGTGGGCGCTGTTGCCCGGTGTTCAGGAGATCGAGCAGATCAGTGTCCCGAATGTCTCTGCCGGCCTGACGTCCGCCGGCGATCGGGAGTTTCGACCGTGTGGGGTGCTTGCGCTCGGAGACGCCGTCAGGACAACCGTCGAATTGAACGGGCAGACGTATCAGGCTATCTGGACGGCCGGGAAGAACCTCGAAAGCGTGGCGGTGCTGAGTCCCATCCAGCCACCATAGCCCCCCACACGGTTCGAACTAGCAAAGTCGCACCGACCCGCGGCGTGCAACTCCGTACCTACCGCCCAATCGCGGAAACCCGACTCGCTGTGAACGTGGTTGATCAGATTGCGGTGCTGACCAGTGCACCGTCGGTCACCGACCCTACGTCATCTGCACCAAGGTGTCACGGGCTCCCCGCACTGAGTGTGCTACGCTGGCGCGTCAAAGCGGGTATGCGCTCGGGGGAGAGTCAACTCAGCCGCGTACCAGTGGCGGCTTCGAGCGCCCACGTGGTCAAGCGGTCAGCATCCCACGCGCGAACTGCAATCCGTCTGCTGAGATCCCGATCAATGCGGATCCCGCTGGTGGTCGGCTTGTATGCCGTGGCCACTGTCGTATGTACGTTTCCGCTAGTACGCCATGTCGCCGATGGAATGTCTCCTGCGCCTGACACGCTGCTCCACAGCTGGATACTCGCCTGGGATATTCACGCGCTGACAACTGATCCACTCCACCTGTACGACG
>JBPCIO010000325.1:0-12802 GCA_051006215.1 Chloroflexota bacterium | reverse complement strand
CCCCGCGACTGTTTAGCGCGAGCTGTCTCGATCCGCGACGGCGCACTGCCGGATGCGCCAGTCTTTGCCTCGCGGACTATAAGCGGCTTTCTCACCCACTACCCAGGTGCACCGCCTGGTCTATGCCGTTGCGGCATGCGCACGCCACTCACGCCCTTGAGCGCGGCCGCGGCCATCCACCCGGTCCAGGCCGCCCTCGATCACGCCTCCGTGGCCACGACTGGGCGCTATCTCCACGCTCGACCGACAGCTCGGCGCGGTATCTGCCAGTCTGATGCGAAGCGTTGTGGTAATCAGGTCGACGCCAACGACCGCATGACGATGCCCACCCCTCTGACAGCCCGATATTGCGCGTGACTCCGTCTTTGTCAGGCGAGCAGCGGGTATATGACGAACCTGCTCGAGGTGCTCGAGCCCAGCCGGATCTGCCAGGGCGCGATAGCAGCCCTAACTTGCTTGCCGGGCTCGCACAATGATCTCCTCGACGACCTTGGACTTCGCGTCGGCGTAGTTCTGTGTGTACTTCCACTGCCGTTGAGCAAGCTCGCGTTTTGTCCGCAAATACAGGTCCCGCTCAGCCTCGTTGGTGCGCAAGCAGTCGCGAAAGAGCAGCATCCGTTCGATCTCCGGGCAGCCAGCGGAGAACACGTGTAGGTTGATCTCAGTATCGGGTCCCTTCAATACGCGGTGCTGGTACCAATCGGGCTCGCGGATGCGCAGTACGTAGCCGGCCCGCTCAAGGGGCGGTACATATGCT
The DNA here is from genome assembly GCA_051006215.1 of Chloroflexota bacterium. GTDB lineage: Bacteria > Chloroflexota > UBA6077 > UBA6077 > CF-72 > CF-72. The sequence continues at coordinate 12,045 of JBPCIO010000325.1, read as the reverse complement.
GACTCGTCCCCCGAATCAGTTACCTCGAGCAACATATCGACGATGGGCTTGGCCATAAGACCGGGCACAGACGTCGAACCGCAGTGTTCCAGACGCAGAACGCGTTCTGCGAGCACCGACCGCACGCGCGCTGCTTCACGTACGAACATATCGGGCCAGAGCAGATCGTAGTCGACCAGCACGATGCGACCGCCCGGCAGGGGCTGCGCCCCACCGATTCGGGCTGCGTGGATCTGTTCTTCGCTTAGTGGCACACAGCTCCGCTGAGCGTAGCAGACGTGAACGTCATTCAGCTGCTCCGGCTGAGAGACGGTAGTTGGCGAGAACGTCCGGGCTCCGCCGACAGCGGCGGTCTTCGGAGCCGCTGGTGGTTACTCACCCGTTCCACCCGATGCCCGGCCAGATCTGGCCATGGCGGAGTTCGGGGGACCCTCGCGGCGGCGAACTGCTGGCTGGCGTCGACGCTGTTGGGTGTCTCGCGCCTGGTCTTCCCCAGCTCAACTTGTGGTATTGGAGGGCACGGCGTGTGAATGACCCTCCTACTGGCACGCATTGTCGTTCAGCCGGATGCTCAGATCCCGTGGTGTTAGCAGTAGGGCCGGCGGTGCCGCGCTGCGCCTGGCCGCCTGCTAGGACTCTCGCTTGCCCTGGCGGTCCTGCTTCTGCCACTCCACTCAGCGAGCGCAGCTAGGGGCAAGGCTCAGTTGAAGGCCGTGGATGAATTTCTGGAGGCCCGGTCCCCGAAGGACTTGGGGCACCGCTGGAGTGGTCGCCTGCGTCCTCAGAGTGCGGGGTGGGCGGGCGAGCACACTCTTGACCAGCCACATCCGTCTTGGCTACAGCACTTGACCGATGCATGCCTCTTCAACATCGGCGTACACGGCTGCCCGTCCAGCACCGCAGACCGCTCTCCCAGTGCAGACCGTGCCCACAGTCCAGTCGCTCGCTGCGAGCGGGTCGAGGTGGCGGTGGACACCGTCCGGCCGCCAGCGGAGTGCGTGCTCTGGTTCGCCGCCTCCGTCATGACGGCGCGGCCGTCTTCCTCGCAGTGACAGGGCCTGGAACCGCAGGCTGAAGTGGCCGTACGAAGCCAATTGGCGGCGGCACCAAAGACAATGCGCCTCGGCGGGTGGGTCACACGCGGTCAGCGAGCGTCGACACGGATGGAGGCTTGATACACGGGGGACGGCTCAGACCTGCCAGCGGTTGCGCCTCGTGAAGTCGCTACGCTGGCCGACGGAGGTACCTGTGCATGGTCGACCGGCGGGCGCCCATTGGCGCAAGCCTAAAGTCAGAGGGGAAGAAGCGGTCGGAACAAAGTCTGAGAGGCGGCATCATGATTCATGAACCAGGCGTGTCCGCAATGCGCAATTCGGCGGAGGCCACGACCGACGCACCGCACCTCGTTCTGCTGCAACTGTCACCTTCAATGGCCGACCTACGACGCACCATTGCTGGCCGCGGTCGAACTCCCGTCGCCACTTCATGTGTTCTCGGCCAACGAATTGGCGCGGCTCGCCGTCCTACCGGGCCGCGGTATGCAACGGCCTTTACCGATGGGGCCACTCTGCTCAGCCCGTCGAACAGGCGGATATCCCACGAGTCCGGATGGCTGGTTGTGCCCTGAGAAACTTCGTACTCTCCCTCGCCAGTGCCAACAAGGATTGAGGCGCCGGTATGAAAGTCGTTCTGCTGCGCGGTCCACGCGTGTTGATAGACCCAGGACGGCACACCGCCTTGACCGTAGAGAATTCCGCGACCCGATGCCGCGAGCCGTATGATGCGGCTGCCATGATGGGCAGCCGTAACAGGTCCCCAAGAGCCGATGGAGGTTGATGCAGCCGGCAGGGCGATGAGCCTGTTACCGCATGCTGACACTCCTGGCGCCTACCGCGCACTTCGGCCGGACAGCGCCACCTGGTTGCCCGCATTGGGCATGCTCGCTGATCGCCACGGATTGGGCAGCGAGCACTTCGTGCGGGTAAGCGAAGGCTCCCATGTCGTGTTCGCTTCTGACGATCTCGTACTCAAGCTGTTCCCACCCCACTGGGCGCACCTGGCTGCGGCCGAGCGTGCCGTCCTCGCACGGGGGCGACCGACTGCCGGTACAGACGCCGAACGTGCAAGCTTACGGGTCGCTGGAGCGCTGGTCGTACCTGATTATGAATCGCCTGCGCGGCAAGGAGTTGCATGGGGTGTGGCCGGCCCTCGGACAGGACGAGAAGACTCGGCTGGTGGGCGACCTGGGCGAACTCGTCGCCGCCGTCCACAATGTACCGAGCGCCGACCTGCCGGCTCTGGACGCTGATTGGCCCACATACATCGGCTCGCGGCTGCAAGCGTGCGTCGATCGTCACCGCGAACAAGGCCTCGCCTCCGGCTGGCTGGATCAGATCCCGGCGTTTCTTTGCGCTGCCAACCCGCTCTATCCGCCGGACTACGCCCCGGTGATCGTTACCGGCGACATTCATGACTACCACCTGATGGTCGAGCAGTCCACGGCGGGCATCGGCTGGCAGTTGTGCGGACTCTTCGACTTCGACGACGCCCGACTGGGTTTTCGCGAATTCGACCTGGCCGCGACCGGGCTTTTCCTCATGTCCGGTCAACCGGTCCTGCTGCGGACGTTCCTGCTCGCCTACGGCTACTCAGGCGCCGAGTTGAACAGCGCGTTGAGCAGGCGCTTGCTTGCGTATACCCTCCTGCACCCCTATCGCCAGATGAATTGGGTGCTGCGCACCATGGTTCAGGGCAACCCGTCTGCTCTCGATGACCTGGCAAGCACGATCTACGGCCTGAGTTGAGCTGCTCTTGCTGCGCCACCCGCCGTCGTTCCCGTGTCTGCGCGACCGGGTTGCCTATGTGTGCGAGAACCCGACGGTCGTCGCGGAGGCAGCCAACGCACTCGGACCGCGCTCCGCTCCGCGGGTCTGTTGCAGTGGCAATCCAGCCGGTGCCGCCACGGTACTGCTTCGACTGCTCGATCAGGCCGGTGCCACCCTACTTTATCACGGCGATTTCGACTGGCCGGGCCTCACCATCGCCAACAGCATCATTACCCCATTCAATGCTGGTCCCTGGCGGTAAACGTTCAATCGTACCGGCTGGCGGCAGCCTCTGGAGGACCGAAGCTTCGCGGTCGAAGGGCTCAGTCCGTGTGGGATCCGGAGCTCACCCGGGCGATGCTTGCGCTGGGCATCAAGATCGAGGAGGAGCGCGTTCTTCGCGATTTGCTCAACGATCTCTCAAGTACGGACTGAAGTTGAGCAGTACGCCGCACTGGCGCCGAGGTGTAGGCTACGCGCCTCGGTTCCGGGCGGCGACATGGCACGCCGCTGCCCGATGGGGTCGCACTGGTTCGAGGGCTGGTTCGACGGTATAGCAGATGGATTCTGCGATTGGGCAACGGGGATGGAAGCGGCAGCCCTCTGGCGGGTCCAGGGCGGAGGCGACTTCCCCATCCGCGACGGGGACGTCGGCCCCGCGAGCTGCCCCCGGCACGGAGGCCATCAGGAGGCGCGTGTAGGGATGCTGGGGTGCGCTGAACAGCAACGCCGCCGGCGCCGACTCCACCAGTTTCCCGAGGTACATGACGCCAACGCGATCGCACAGATACTCGACCACTGCCAGGTCGTGTGAAATGAACAGGTAGGCCAGGTCGAAGCGCTGCTGCAGATCTCGCAGCAGGTTGAGAATCTGGGCGCGGATCGAAACGTCGAGTGATGACACCGGCTCGTCGAGCACGATGACGCTGGGATGCAGTGATAGGGCCCGCGCGATCGCGACGCGTTGGCGCTGGCCCCCGGACAGCTCATGAGGATTGGCAGCGCTGAGCGCAGCCGGCAAGCCGACGAGATCCAGAAGCTCCTCTACACGCCGGCCGAGAACCGCCCGACTGGGCTGCTCGTGCACGACGAGAGGCTCGCCAATGATGGCACCGACGGACTGGCGCGGGTTGAGTGAGCTGTATGGATCCTGGAAGACTGCCTGCACGCCGTGTCGATACGCCTTGAGAGCGCTCGCGCTGAAACGCGCCGTGTCCTGACCCTGGTACAGCACCTGTCCGCTGCTTGGTAGTTCGAGGAGCAAGATCAGTCGAGCTAACGTCGATTTGCCGCACCCGGACTCGCCAACCAGACCCAGCGTCTCGCCACGGCGGATGGCCAACGATATGCCCGCCACCGCGGTGAGCCATCTGGCCGGACCGAAGAGGCCTCGACGACCGGCAGGAAAGCGCTTCACCAGGTCGCGTACTTCAAGCAGCGGCGTTTCGGTCACGCCACTTCCGGCGAGAGCGGCCATGCGGACTGCGGAACATGCAGCCAGCAGGCGACGCTGCCATCCTGTTCCGGTTGGGTCACCGGCGGAGCTTGGGTGCGGCAGACAGAGAGCACCGAAGGACACCGTGGCGCGAACCGACAGCCAGTGATTGGATGGCGCAGGTCGGGTGGCTGCCCCTCGATGGACTCCAGACGCTCGGTCCGCCTGCCCAGCCGCGGCACCGCCCGCAGCAGACTGGCGGTATACGGATGCGATGGCCGCTCGAGCAAGCGACGCGTTTGGCCAGTCTCCACAATTTGACCCGCGTACATGATGGCGACACGCTCGCACAGCTCGGCCACGATCCCCAGATCGTGGGTAATGAGCAGCATCGCGAACGCCTGCTCGCGCTGCAACTCGCGGAACAGCCGCAGCATTTGCGCCTGAATGGTGACGTCCAGCGCGGTTGTTGGTTCGTCTGCAATCAACAACTCTGGATGCGCGGCGAGCGCCATAGCTGTCACGGCCCGCTGGCGCATGCCCCCGCTGAAGCGGTGGGCATACTCGCGCAGGCGACGCTCGGGCGACGAGATGCGCACACGGCCCAGCAGGTCGATGACCCCCGAGCGCAAACGGCCACCCGAAAGGTGAAGATGCTGGTGAAGCGGTTCACCCACCTGGTAACCAATGCTGAGCACCGGATTCACAGACGCGGTCGGGTCCTGAAGCACCATCGCGACGTGACGACCCCGTAGCTGCTGCCATGCCCGCTCGTCGTGCTGGACAAGGTCCTGGCCACGAAACAGGATCTGACCGCCCACGACACGCCCCGGTGGTGGCACAAGGCCGATCAACGAAAGACCGAGAGTGGTCTTACCGCAGCCAGACTCACCCACGAGTCCGAGCGTCTCGCCGGCTTGGATCTCCAGATTGACCCCGTCCACGCTGCGCACAACCCCGCCTGGCGTGAAGTAGTACGTCTGAAGGTCGCGAACCTGGAGCAAGCTCTGCATGTCAGGATCGTCTGGGATTCAGACGGTCGCGCAGCCAGTCACCCAGAAAGTTGAAGGCCAGCACGATCACGGTGAGGGTGGCACCGGGGAACATCAGCCACCAGGCGGTCGAGAAGTACGAGCGGCTTTCGGCCAGAATCATGCCGAGCGACACGTCCGGGGGTTGTACGCCCAACCCGAGAAAGCTCATCCCTGATTCGAAAATGATGACCGATCCGAAATTGAGGCTTGCGAGCACGATCAGCGAGCCGACGACGTTGGGCAGGATATGTACGAAGAGAATCCGTCGTGTTGAGCAGCCCGCGACGACAGCCAGGCGGACGTAATCACGCTCGCGCAGGCTCAACACCTCGCTTCGCACGATGCGCGCATAGGCTCCCCATCCCAGGATTGCCAGCACGAGCAGAAGATTGCGCATGCCGGGCCCAAGCGCTGCGATGATCGGCATTGCCGCCAGGATGCCGGGTAGCGAAAGCACGACGTCCACTGCACGCATCACCAGCGTGTCGATCCAGCCGCGGAAATAGCCGGCCAGCAGCCCCAGTGACGTTCCAATCGCCGCGGTGATGGCAACGCCAGCGAAGGCGGCCACCATCGAGGTGCGTACGCCAAAAATGATTCGCCCGAGCAGATCTCGTCCAAGCTGATCAGTGCCCAGCAGATAGGTGCTGCTTCCACTCCCGAATGGTGGGACGAACGCGTCGCCGAGGTTCGCCTGGCCCTGCGGCAGCAGCGGCAGCACTGGAGCGAGCACCCCCAGGACAACGGCCAGCAAGATGATGGCGGACGGGATCACCGGCCAGGTAGATACCGCCTGCGTAACCACTTGCCACCGAAAAGGACGCTGCCGCGGCGGCGCTACGAACTGACCGAGCGTGCTGGTTGGTGCGGAAGTCACGGTGGTTCTAGTGGAGCCTTACGCGTGGGTCGAGCACCGTGTACAGCAGATCGACGGCCAGATTGATGCCGATGAACATTGCAGCCGCGAACAGGACGGTGGCCTGCACCACCGGATAGTCGCGGTTGGCAGTAGCCGTCACTGCCAGGCGTCCGATGCCCGGCCAGGCAAAAATCGTTTCGGTGATCGCGACGCCGCCCAAGCGGGCAGCGAAGTCGAGACCGCTGATCGTCACGATCGGCAGCGAAGCGTTCTTCAAGGCGTGAATGAGGATCACCTTCCACTCGGGAACGCCCTTGGCGCGCGCCAGCCGGACGAAGTCGCCGCCAAATGCATCGAGCATGCTCGAGCGGGTGAGGCGCAAGAACACGGCCAACGACGCCCAAGACTGCACCAGAACCGGCAGGATCAGGTGGGCCGGCGTGCCGCTGCCGCTGGATGGCAAAATCCGCCAGGTGGCTGCGAAGAGCCAGATAAAAGTCAGACCGATCCAGTACACCGGCGCGGCGTTCCCGAACAGGGCGAGGGCCTTGACGGCGCTGTCAAACGGTGAGTTGGGTCGAATGGCGGCCAGGATGCCAAGTGGGACGCCGATGGCGATCGCCGCCAGGGACGCCGTCACGGCAAGCAAAAGCGTCTCTGGCGCCCGCCCCAGCACCTCACCCATGGCCGGGCTGTTGTACTGGAGTGAGCGCCCGAAGTCACCGCGCACGGCGTGGCTGATGAAGAGCCAGTACTGCACGACCAGTGGCTGGTCCAATCCATACTCGTGCCGAAACGCCTGCTGTTGCTCGAGGGTTGCGCCTGAACTGATGGGAAACAGGAGTGCCGCCGGATCACCAGCCATTCGGGCCAGTCCGAAGACAAGCAGGCTGACGACGAACAGCGTCAGAATGCCGTAGGCAACGCGTTGTAAGAAATAGTGCATCGCGGTCCCATCAGCTGCGACGCGCCGTCCATAAGTTGTAGCGGTACGTTGTACCGCCGACGATCTTCCAGTCCACGTCGCGGCGCATGATAAAGTAGTCCGGATCTTCCCACAGGAAGATCTCACTCGCCGCCTCGTGCACCGTCTTGTCGAGGGTCTGGTAGAACGCCGTACTTTGTTGTGGGTCCAGGATGGCCTTGCCTTCCACGAACTTCCCATTGATGCGGGGATCGCACGTCGTGCCCTCGTCTGTGGGGTCAGCCGGGCAGCGCAGCTCGAGGCCCTTATTGCTGGGGTGGCGCGTGGCGGCGCCGAGGGCGCGGTAGAGCAACGGCATCACGTTTTCCGGCTGATCGCGGTGATTCTGCATGTCGGTCAGCTTGCCGTTTTCGATGAACTTGACCTGGGTGGTAATGCCGACCTGGGTCAGATAGTTGGCAACCGCCTGCGCCATCTCGCGCTGCAGGACATACGACGGTGTGGCCGGTTCCACGATGAATGTCTGAAAACCGTTCGGATAGCCCGCCTGGGTCAGCAGATCTTTGGCCTTCTGCGGGTCGAATTCGTACGGTGCGATGTCGGCGGCTGGCTGCATGACGGTCGGCGCGATAGCCGCCGGTACTGGAGTGACTTGCCCTAGCCAGAGCTGCTTGACCATCTCGGGCCGGTTGATGGCGTAGTTCGCGGCCTGGCGAACCCGCTCATCTGTCCAAGGTTTGAGCGCCGGGTCATCGATTTTCCACATCTCGGCCGCCGATGCCGTGATCTGATAGTGCGAGATACGCCCGCCAGCGACGGCAATCCCCTTGAGCCCGGCAGAGTCACGGTTCTGTTCGAAGAGCCGCGGGTTAGCCCCCCAGATGACGTCGGCTTCCCCGGATTGAGCCATCGCGATCCGCGTCGCGTCCTCAGGCACGATCCGCACTGTGACGCGATCGAAGTACGGTCGCCCGCGCCAGTGGCCCTCGAACGGCTCCATTTCGTAGTAGTCGTCCTGGACGTAGTTCGTGAGACGGTACGGGCCGCTACCTATGGGCGCCTTTGCAAAGCCATCTTCGCCGACCTTCTCGAAGTACTTCTGGGGCAGAATCCATCCCTGCCATGCCAGCATGCCGACCAGCGAGCCGTCTGGCTTCTTGAGGTGGATACGGACCTGGTTTTCGCCGATCTTCTCCGCTGCGTCGAACGTTTCGGCGTAGGCAGGGTACGGCTTTGGCATGAACGTGTTCAGCGACCACACCGCGTCGTCGGCGGTGACGGGATCGCCGTTGTGCCACTTGACGTTGGGACGCATGGTGAAGTCGAAGGTCTTCCCTGCATCAGAGAAGCTGAAGGCGGTGGCCAACTGTGGCACCCATTGAGGGTTGTCGCTGTTGTCCAGGCCGTACAGGCCCTCCCAGACGCTCCAGTAGAGCAGGACGCCTCCGACGGCGGCACCCCGCGGATACGGCCAGGGCGTCGGTGCCGAATTCGGGACGGCAACCACGAGCTGCTTCTGGCGGGCAGTTGCGGCGCTGGCAGCCGCTGCCGTTGCAGCCGGCGTGGGCACCGCCGGAGCGGCGGTTGGGGCCGCCGTGGGCGCAGCCGAGCCTGTGGACTGGGCGACCACAATCTGGGCCGGGGTCGGTGCTGCCTGGATAGGTGTCGCACCGGCCGCTGGTGCGGCGCCACCGGATGGAGTCCCGCCACCAGCCGGAGGCGCGGCGCTGCACGCTGCCGCGGTGATTGCCGCAAGGAGGCTCCCGGACCAAACGTACAGGAGTCTGCGTCGACTCAGCCGCCCGATCGTCGTGTGCATATGGCCCCCTCCTCGGTCTTTGCCCATCATGGCTCGCCCCGCTGCCCGAACGGATCATAGTTGCGGCTTCGGCGCTGAGTCAATTCAGCTGCGCTACTCGGAATCAGGTTCCCCCGCGAATGAATCGGGGGAGCACGTCGGACAAGAACAGATCCAGGCTATCGGTGCGCGGAAAATCGAGGAAGTTTAGCTGCAGGTGTCGCACGCCGACGGCCGCGAACGCTTCGATCTGTGTCGTCACCTGGTCGGGAGTGCCGCTGATCACATGGACGTCACCCCGGTGCCCCATGTGGCGCTCGCGCACCAATCGAGCTGGATCGTGCGAGACGGTAATGCCCATGTACAGCGTGGGAACTATTTCGTCGGGCGGCCGCCCGACGGCGCGACAGTGGTCTCGGAGGATGGCCAGTTTGCGAGCGTACTCGGCAGGGGAGTAGTAGTCGCAGTTCCACCAGTCCGCATGTTTGGCGACGACAGGCAGCGTCCGCCGCTCACCCCCACCGCCAATCATCAGCACCAGCGGTGGCTCGGGTACCGGCAAGCAGTACGCACGCTGGATGCGATAGTGCGACCCGGTGAACGTGGCCGGCCCGCCCCGCCAGAGCGCACGGATGACCGCCGCAGCCTCCTCCAGTTGCTCCACCCGCTGTCGACCCGACGGAAAGGGATAGCCGTATGCGTGGTGCTCGGCCTCCGCGTCGCCCGCGCCGAGACCGAGAATGAATCGCCCGCCTGTCAGTGACTGCAGGGTCGCCGCGATCTTTGCCGTCAAGGCCGGGTTACGATACCCCTGGCCCAGCACGAGGGTGCCCCACCGCAATCCAGGGTGTTGTCCGGCTTCATACGCAAGAAAGGCGAAGCATTCGAAGATCGGCTGCTGATCGGACTGGAAATGGTCGACCACCCAGCAGGAAAGATCGTGATCGGCGGCAGCGCGCAGCAGGCGCTCATTAGCGCTCGTCATCTCGGCCAACGTGCCACCTTGGGGAGTCGGCCGTATCGATACTCCGAAGTCGATTGCGCACACAGGTCCCGCCATTGACGTCACCGCTCAGGGTACCTGGGGCGGTGACGGCTGCGCACCGTCCGTGTCGATATCCGCGTAACAAGCGACTGGTGATTCACCCGCTGCCAGGGGCGCCGACCCGCTCCTTCGACGAACATAATTCTGCACATACGCGATGTGCCCCCACATGGCAGCGTGTGCTGCGTCGGGATCATGAGCCCTGATTGCAGCGGTGATGGCGCGGTGATGACCGTCCGAAATGTCGATCGCCCGCGGTATCTGGGTGCCGAGCAACATGCTCTGCGCCATCGGCGCCCGGACGGCTTCGACGATCGCCCCATAGACCGAATGCCGCGCGACGGACGCAATGACGTTGTGAAACGTGAGATCGGCTGACACGTGCAAGTGCGGCTCGCTGCTGGTTCTGGCGAGCTCAGCCAGGCACGCATCGATCGCGGCCACGTCGTCCATGCTCGCCCGCTGGGCCGCCAGACTTGCCAACTCAGGCTCGATGAGCAAACGAGCGTCGCATAGCTCAAGCAGAGTCACCTGCCGCAACTGCAGGAGTAGCGCTAGCGACTCCGATACGACTCGCCCCGACGGAGCCTCCACGTACGCGCCACGTCCGGCGACCACACGTACCAGGCCCTTTTGACTGAGTATGCGGAGTCCCTCGCGCAACACGTTGCGGCTGACTGATAAGCGCGCCGCGAGCTCGCGTTCGGGCGGGAGAGGATTCCCCGGCGCGAGTTTGTTCTCGAGGATCAGGTCCTCGATGCGCCGCACTACCGACTCCCTGGCCCCCACACCGTCTACAGAACGATACAGGTCACCACTGGTGCTCATGCAACGGCGCCTCCTGGCCCGCTCACTTCACGGCGCCCGCGGTCAAGCCCGCTACGAACCGCTCCTGGAGCAGAATAAAGAGTGCCACAACCGGCACACTGATCACTATCGCGACCGCGGCGAGCCCGGTGTAGTCGGTGCTGAACTGCTCACGCATGGCGAACAGGCCCTGGCTTACCACCTTCAGCGCGTCTCGACTGATCAAGGTTTGGGCAACAATGAACTCGTGCCAGACATTCACGAACACCAGGAGTGCCGCGGCCGCCAGGCCGGGTGCTGAGACGGGCAGCGTCACACGCACGAGGGCACCCACCCGCGTACAGCCGTCGATCATGGCCGCTTCTTCGAGCTCGACCGGCACGGTCTGGAGATAGGCGCGCATGAGCCAGGTGGTCACGGGTATGGCGCCGGCGGAATACACGAGTATCAGACCATAGTAGGTATTGAGCAAGCCGACATTGCTGAACAATCGGTACACCGCGATCAGATTCACCAAGCCTGGAACGGTTAGCGCGAAGATGAACAGAAACAACAGGAGTTCCTTGCCACGAAACACCCATCGCGCAAACCCATAGGCGGCCAGGGACCCCAGTGGTAGGGTCACGGCAATCGTGCCAGCCGCCAAAATGAGAGAGTTCTTCAGATATTCCGCCAGCTTGACCTTCTGAAACACGCGCGGATAGTTGCCCCAGTCGAAGCTCGACGGTAACAGCGTGTTTGTCAGGACTTGGCCCTGCGGCCGCAGCGAAAGGATCGCCAGCCATACGAGTGGGGCCACGAAAAAGACCACCATGACCGCCAGAAACACGTACAGGACCAACAGGTGGACTCGATCGCGGCTGATGCCCGGGCTGGCGATCGGCTTGCGCATCGCCGGTGCATCGGTGGGATGCGCGACCTCGAGGGCTGCCATGGCTCTAGTCCGTCGCCCCTCGACGCCCGAGGACACGGATGTAAGCCCAGGCGGCCAGCGCGTTGACCACGGTCATGACAATTGCCACCGCGGATCCATACCCGGGCTCGAAGTACGTGAACGCCTCGCGCCACATGAACAGCGCCGCCGTCTCGGTGTGACGCACAGGACCGCCTCCGGTCAGCGACAGTATGATCGTCAGAAGGTTGAAGTTGCCGATGCTCAGCAGAATGGTTGCGACGAGAATGGTCGAAGTGTGAGCAGTGGCAGCGTGATGAAGCGGAAGCGCTGAAACCGGGACGCTCCGTCCACGTTCGCGGCTTCGTACATGGCCCCGTCGATCCCCTGGAGTGCGGCTAGCATGAACAGCATCACGAAGCCAA
>JBPCIO010000324.1:0-4111 GCA_051006215.1 Chloroflexota bacterium | reverse complement strand
CCCGCGCCGGGGGCGATGTTTGATAGGCTGCCCGAGTCGTTCGAAGACTCCCTTCCATGCGTGTGTGTGTCTGCGTGCCAGCGGTCGTCGCCCGGCGAGCAGCGGTGCTGCTCGGCACGCTGCTGCTTGCGTGCGCCTTAGGGCTGCCGCTCGCCTCAGCCGACAGTGTCGGCGCGCAGACCACCGACGCGCTCGCCAGCGGCTCACGGCTGTCATCCGCGGACCCGCTGAACGGGGGCACGGTGATCGTCAACATGCACGGCATGCTGTTCCACCCCGACGTCGGTGACATTCAGGATGACGTCAGCTACGCGCGTTGGCTCGGGGGCGGGGTGATCCGTGTGTTCGCCACAGACAGCCATGGCCTGCTGGACTGGGATGGTCAGCGCGTCGGCACGCGCATCGCCGACATCGCGCCGATGCTGCGGGCAGCGAACGTGCGCCTGATCGTCGCGCTGGTCAACAATCATCGCGCGGTGCCCGAGGAGTCGGCCTCGAGCGCCGGCTGGTTGGACAACTACTGGCAGCTGCTGCTGCCCTTCTATACCAGCACCTGGCGCGGCGCATACCAGTCGTTCGTGAACGGGCTGATCTCGACAGTCGACTCCCGTGGTGCGCGAGACGTCATGTATGCCTGGGAGCTCGGCAACGAATTGCACACACCCACACAGCCCGAGGCGCTGATGCCGTTCATCACCGCCGGAGCTGCGCTGGTGCGCTCTCTCGACCCACTCACGCCGATCTTGCCTGGCACGATGGGCGCAAATCACATCGAGCCAGGCAACCCGGACTCGCCAATTGCACGCTGGCTGTACTGTGAGGCCCCGGTCGATGCCTACACCCTGCATGCCTACGATTGGGTCAGCCCACAACGCCCCGGCGACATGCCCATCAATTGGGACCTGGATGCCATTGCCGCGCAGCCCTGCTCGAATGGTCGCAGCTTGCCCATCATCGTCGAAGAGCTAGGTACGTCGAGGGCCCTCCCGGGTGTCTATTCAGCCGAGGACGAGCGCGGCCGCTTACAGCAGGAGCTACACCAGATCGATTTTATCCGGAGCTACCCCCAGGTCGCCGGTTTCGGCGTCTGGAATGCAGAGAGTCCACGGCTGGCCGACCGCGCTTTTTTTGACACGCGCCGGGGGCTGACCTCGTACGGCTCGAATGCTGGCGGCGGCGGGTCGTGCTACGACCCCGCCCCGGACCCCGCGCCCGGAGTGCGCTGCCTGCTCGAGCAGACGCTGCGCGGACTGAGGTCGGTGCGGGCCGACGGCGCGGGCCAGTGGACGCTCGCGCCGGACATGGACGCGCCAACCCCCCCGATCGTGCAGGTTGACGGCACACTTGAAGCCCGCGCGGACACGATGCTGACCTTCAGCGGCCGGATCTCGGACCCTTCGCCAGACCAGTCGGCTGGGGTCGAGACGGTCGAGGCGCGTCTCGACCGTGACGGCTCAGACAAAGCACCCCTGGCCTCGGCTTCAGTCAGTCTGCCGCCGGCCACCGATTCGGGCGCGGGGGCCACGGCCGTGTTTCAGCTGAACGTGCCCCTGGCCGAGCTGCCCACGGGCTCGACAACCCTGGTGCTGTCCGCTCATTCGCCAATCTGGGGCACGTGGCTGAACACCTTCCGCTTGGAGGCGCCCGTGCTGGGCCCCGACCCCGCGCTTCGCTCCGTGTCGGCTGTTGCGCTGACCCCGCCCCAGGCGCTGGCGCCCCTTCGCGCGGCCGAGATTCAATCACCCCAGCCAGGCGGCGTCGTGCCCCGAACATTCGTGCTGCAGATGTTGGCCCCGCGGGCGGACCGCGTAGACGTATTCCTCGAACCAGGACGCGACCGCGGCGGCCGACTGGTCGGCTCGGCCTTCGCTGAGTCCTCCTCGAACGCCCAGTTTCGGGTCCTGATCAGCGTCCCCGTTGGCCAGCACACGCTGTATGTGCACGCGCAGTCGTCTCAGCTCGGCACACAGGAGATCCTCAACCTGCCGATCGTGGTGACCTGAGGCAGCGCCGTGCGATACCCAGCCACTGGTCAGCGTGTGTTGGCCGCCATCATCCTGTGCGGCGTCGTCGCGGCCGGTTGTATGACCGCGCCAATCGCCCCGACCCCAGTTCCAATTCCCACTCCACCTCCGAGTCCAACTCCGCTGCGCCTGGTTGACTCCGTCCCTGCTACGAGTATCGACTATGGCATCCACCTGTTCATCTGGGGCCAACCGGCCACCACTCAACGCGACCTGCAGCTCGCCACCGATGCCGGTCTACGTTGGCAAAAGACACTTTTTCAGTGGCGCGAGATCGAAGGGAGTGGCAAGGGCCAATTCGACTGGACCGAATCCGACCGGGTGGTACGCGCGAGCGCCGCGGCGTCGGTCCGCATCATTGCCCGGCTGGACTTCGAGCCGATGTGGGCCCGTCACGACCACGCACACAATGGGCCGCCCGATAACTATCAGGACTACTCGGACTTCGTGTCGCAGTTTGTCTCACGCTACAGCAGCACTTCTGCAATTGGCCGTGTGCATGCGATCGAAGTGTGGAACGAGCCGAACCTCGACCGTGAATGGGGTAACCAAGCGATCAATCCGGCTTCGGCAGCCGACTACGTGCGGCTGCTGGGTGGTGCGTACCAGGCTGCCCACGCCGCAGACCCAAACATCGTAGTGCTGTCAGCAGGACTATCGCCCACGGGTGTGACCGACAATCATTCCGCTGACGACGTCGAGTACCTGGGCTGGATGTACAAGGCGGGTGTGAGAGGCAAATTCGACGCGCTTGGCGCCCATGCCAACACTCAGGCGCCGGAGGTCGCCACACCGCTTGCCTCACTGAAGGATTTCCCACATCCGAGCTTTTACTTCCGGCGGGTCGAGCAACTGCGGCAAGTCATGACCGATAACGCCGACGCCGCCAGGCAGATGTGGTTGGTGGAGTGGGGCTGGACCGCCGACAAGGTCCATCCTGCCTACAGCTGGTTTGCCGTGTCCGAAGATCAGAAGGCTGAAAACATCGTGGCCGGCTGGCAATACGCTCGCGATCACTGGACGCCCTGGATGGGCGTCATGGTCCTGTGGACGTTCTCCGACCCGACCTGGGACCCCAACCGCGAAGAGTACTGGTGGGCAATCACCGACCCCGATGGCACCCCCCGACCTGCATATACGCGCGTGCGAGACGCGCGGCGGAGCGGTGCGCTGAGCTGACCGACTTGTCAGTCCGACTTGTTCGAGTCAAGCCGCCTTGTCGGCGCCTGCCAGTGCGTCGACGAGGTCCCCGAGTCGGTATGGCTTGGCCAGAACCTGCTCGATGCCGCTGCTACGCGCTCTGGCCGGGTCGATGCCGGCGCCCCAACCGGTGGCCAGTAAGAAGCGCACGCTCGGCCAGCGGCGCCTGACGATCTCCGACAACTCCCAGCCGTTCATGCCCCCGCCCATGCCGACGTCCGAGACCACCACGTCGAAGGCATCGGCGCTCAATTTTTCCAGCGCCTCTTCGGCTGAAGCAGCCAGGCTGACGAGATGGCCTGAAGGCTTGAGCATACGCGCCACAGCCCGGGTCATCATCGGTTCGTCGTCGACCACCAGAACTCGCAGCAGATGTTGTGGTTCCAATTGCCTGAGGACCTCTGGCGGCGACTCGAGCTCTGCTGATGCTCCTGGCAGAGCCAGGGGCAGCCTGATGCGTACCGTCGTCCCCGCGCCGTGCCCGGAGCGCACCTCGACGTGTCCACCGTGCCGCTTCACAATGCCGAACACCATGGCCAGACCCAGTCCAGTGCCATTGTCGCCCTTGGTGGTGAAGAAGGGCTCAAACACGTGCGCCTGGACCTCGTCGCTCATGCCTACGCCCGAATCGGTCACTTCTACAACGCCCTGCCCGTCCTCGGCGGCGACCCGCAACTGGATCGTCCCGCCGGTCGGCAGCGCATCCACCGCATTCAGGATCAGATCGGTCAGCAGCTCCCGAATTTGTCCCGGCGAGCCGGCAATCGTCGGGCGGCCGTCCGATTCTACGTGCAGACTGATCTGCCGGCCCTCTGCCTGGGCCGCATCGCGCCAGCGCGGCGCAGTCAACTGCGCCGTCTCGCGAACCACCTCGCTCAGATCTACGG
>JBPCIO010000323.1:0-17376 GCA_051006215.1 Chloroflexota bacterium | reverse complement strand
CGCCGGGAAACCCAAGAAGCTGGCCCTGGTGGCGTGCATGCGCAAGCTCCTGCTGCTGTGCAACGCCATCCTCCGATCCCAAACCCCCTGGAGCCCAGCACACCCTTGACTTCCAAGACAGTTGCTTGTGGAGGGGGCCGCAGCCCACGACTTAAGAACCAAACTCGTGACGAACTCCTACCGTGCCGCAGCCCACGACTTTAAAATCAAATTCGTTACGAATTGTTAATGTGCCGTAGCCCTCGACTTCTGTTTTTCCTTCTATTCTGAGAACCCGCTGTGTTCGGCCTGGGTGATGGCCGCTTGTAGCTGGGCTATGAGCGCCTTGCCGGAGGGGATGTCTAGTTCTACGGCCACGCGTGCGCTGGCGCCCAGGTCGGGGTTGACGAAGTCGAGCAGGAGCGCGTGCTCGGCCTGAGTATGCGTGGCGTGGTCGTAGCCGACATTGGCCTGGCTGATCGGGAACCATCCCGTCACACCTTTGCCGCTGCCCGTGACGGCGGTTTGTAGCGAGATCATTGTGCACATAACGCGTCCGGTCCTCAGTGCTTCAGGTGCTTATCGAAAAAGGCGAAGACTTTGCTCCAGCCGTCCATGGCTTGCTGCTGCCGGTACGGCGGCCGGTCGTAATAGAAGAAGCCGTGGCCGGCGCCATCATAGCGATGGAACTCGTACGACTTGGCATGCTTTTTCAGCTCCGCCTCGTGTGTGTCCACTTCGGCTGGCGACGGTGACTGGTCGTCGTTGCCGAACAGACCCAGCAACGGCGTTTGTAGGTCCTTGGTGTAGTCAATCGGCGCCACCGGCTGCTTGGGCGTGAGTGCCTCCTTCGCCGCCACGACTCGACCACCCCACAGGTCGATAACTGCGTCAAAACCCGGTGCTCGGGACGCGGCCAGAAGCGCCTGGCGGCCGCCTGAGCAGGTGCCGACGATGCCCACCTTGCCGTTGCTCGTCGGCTGCTGCTTGAGCCACGTGCGCGCGGCCTCAAGGTCGCCGATCACCTGATCATCGGCGACGCCGCCCTCGGCGCGGACCTTGGCCGCGATGTCCTCGGGTGTGCCGTGTCCCACTCGGCAGTAGAGGTCGGGAGCGACGACGGTGTAGCCGTGGTTGGCCAGGCGGCGGGCGAACTCCTGGTAGAACTCATCCCAGCCGGGCATGTGATGCACGGCGACGATGCCTGGATACGGACCCTGCCCCTCGGGGCGGGCAACATAGGCGTGAATCTGGTCGGCGTTGGCGCCGGCGATGGTCGTGACGCCAGCGCTCAGGCTCTGCGGGGCATCCGTGCTGAACGAGTTCCACATACGGCTGATGCTACCCCTCGCGGCGTCTACGAAGCAGTCAACCGGGCGAGTATCGGCGCGATGGCGTCGATGAAGCGAGCGTGGACGACGTAGTACGAAATCCCGAACTGCTCGCGACGAGCGTGTAGCTGCTCGAGAATGGCTGCCGCGCTGCCGACCAGGGTGCCGGGCGACTCCTGAATCTGGGTTGGAGACTGGCCCGTGCGTGCGGCGATTTCGTCAATTGCCGACTCGGGGTCATCGGTCACCGCGACCTCGGAAGCATTGACCTGGATCTCGAGGTCGCCGAAGCGACCACCGGCCGCCTGACGCACCCACTCCACCTTCTGGGCAAAGGTCGGCGGCTCCGACTGGCCGGCGAGGTGCCGATCGAGCAGGGAAATGCCGACGATGTCTGCCTCTCGCGCGGCCAGCGCCAACAGCCTGCGCTGACCGCCTCCAATCATGATCGGCGGCCGGGGTTTCTGCGTCGGTCGTGGTGAGGCATCCAGCCGCTCGAGCCGGTAGTGCTTTCCAGAGAAGGTGACAGTTTCTGCTTCGGTGAAGAACTTCTTGACAATCTGGACCGCCTCGGACAGCCGCTCCAGGCGCTCGGCCGGGGGATCGAAGGGTAGGCCAGTCTTGTCGTAGTCGGACTGCAGCCAGCCGGCCCCGAGCCCGAGCTCCAGTCGTCCGCTGGTCATCACGTCGACCGTGGCCGCCTCCTTGGCCAGCGCTGCCGGATGCCGAAAGTCGTTGTCCAGCACCACTGTTCCGAGCCGCAGGCGAACGGTCACCGCCCCGGCTGCGACCAATGCGGGCAGCGGTGCGAACTGTTTTCCGAAGTGATCCTGCGCGATCAGGGTGGCGAAGCCCAGGTGTTCAGCCTTGCGGGCGATCTCCTGCCACTCCCACAGAGACGTGGTGGCGGTGCGTACGCCGAATCGAAACGGGCGCGGTCGGATCACTAGGCCTCGTTCTGCTGGGTCGTGCCGCCTTTGACCTGAACGGTGATGTGGCTCATCGGAGTCTCCCCTGGCGCGCCATGCCAGTGGTTCTCACCTGCCGGAATCAGGACGACGTCCCCGGCACGTACGGTGCGCTCCTCCTGGTCGGTAGCTACCACGCCGGTGCCATCGGTGACAATCAGGATCTGATCGCTGCTGTGCTGGTGGAACTTGTTACGCGACCCGGCGCTGAAATTGACAATGCTGAAGTTGAAGCTCTCCGACTCCGCCGGGTCGACAATCAGTTGACGAAAGACCTGCGTGCCGGTGAACAGCGGGCTGCTGACTGGCTCCTTAGGCAGATCGCTGGTTTTGACGACCTTCACGTGTTGTCCGCTCCTCCGCGAGGCTCCATTCTATAGGCGGCAGTCTCAGGACGCGCGCGTTGGGGATGCAAAAAGGTACGACTGAGAACGCCGAACGGCTACGCTGAGGCTGGGTTCCTGGTGCGATTCACGGAGTTCTCTATTCGAAACACGCTCGTCGTCGCGGCGGTGACGTTGGCGCTCGCCTTCTTGGGCCTGTACGCGTATAGCTCGATGGGGGTAGGCATCACCCCCAACGTCAGCTTTCCACTGGTCCTGATCACCACCACCGACGCTGGGGCCGATCCGGCGACGATCGAGAGCCAGATCACCAAGCCAATCGAGGACGCGGTGGCCGCACTCCCAAACGTCGACACCATCACCTCGACCTCGAGCGACGGCGTCTCGAGCGTGGCCATTCAGTTCACCACTGCCGCTAATTCCGAGCTCGCGCCAGTCGACGTGGAGCGAATTGTCAATTCAGCGCGCGCCACCCTGCCAGCCGCGGCCGATCCACCGTCCATCACCAAGTTCGAGACCAGCGCTTTTCCAGTGCTCGTCGTGACCGCCTCGGGCCCGCAGCCACTGGTGGATCTGCGCCGTATCGCCAAGGACAGGGTCGAGCGTGAGTTCGCGTCGGTCCCGGGCGTCCAATCAGTGCAGACCACCGGCGGAGATGTTCGCGAAGTCCAGGTCAAAGTCGATCTTGACCGGCTACGCAGTTACGGGCTGGGCCTGAACTCGGTTCAGCAAGCGCTCCAGGCCGACCAGCTCCAGACTCCGGCTGGGCTGCTCAGTGCGTCGGGCAAGGACGTCAACGTGCGCCTGAACGCGCTGGTCACAAATCCCGCCGAGCTCGCGCAGATTGCGATCGGCTCCACGCCCAACGGCGTGATTCACCTGGGTGACGTGGCGGCGATCGCCGATGGCGTCAAGCGAACTCAGGCCATTGACCGTCTCAACGGCGTACCCGCGGTCGCTCTGATCGTCACCAAGACCGCCACTGCCAACACGCTCGCGATCAGTCAGGGCATCCGCGAGGCGATGACTCGCATCGGGCCCACGCTGCCTCAGGGGATGCATCTGGACATCGTCAGCGATGCAGCCACCTATACCCAGCAGTCGTTCGACACGATTCGCAAGACCCTGATTGAAGCGATCATCCTCACCGGTCTGATCTTGTTGCTGTTTTTGCACACGCCGCGCGGCACGCTGATCGTGTTGATTTCCATTCCGACGTCTGTCCTCACCACGTTCGCCCTGATGAATGTCATGGGCATGAACTTGAACCTGTTTTCGATGCTGGCGTTAACGCTGTCGGTGGGCATCTTGGTCGACGACAGCATTGTCGTCCTGGAGAACATCTATCGCCATCTGGGCATGGGCGAACCGCCCTTCGTGGCCACGCTGAACGGACGCCGTGAGATCGGGCTGGCGGCGCTCACGATCACCATGGTGGACGTCGTCGTATACGTTCCGATCGCGCTCATTTCCGGCATCGCGGGCGACTTCATTCGACCGTTTGCGCTGGTGATCGCCGCAGCGACGTTGACCTCGTTGGCCGTGTCGTTTACGTTGACGCCGCTGCTGGCCAGTCGATTCCTGACCATGGAGCACACCCGCGATCAGGGCAAAGGGGTTTTGGCAGCCTTCGGTCGGGGCTGGAATCGTGGCTTCGCCTGGCTGGAACGCCGGTACGAGTGGCTGCTGGGGGCCACACTGACCGGCACCCTGGTTCCGCTGGGCTTCATTCGTACGGCCTTGCTGCACATGACAGGCGGTCGCTTCGGACACCGGGCGCCGCGTCGAATCGGCATGCGTTGGGGTGCGATTCTGGCTGGCCTGCTCGCCGCTGCAGCGGGGGTGGCCATTCTCGGGTCCGGCTCTATCGGCCTGGACATTTTCCCCAGTGGTGACCAGAGCGAGATCGATCTCCAGCTGATCATGCCATCCGCGACGTCGATTGCAGACACATACACCGTCGTTCAGGGGATCGAACAGAAGCTGAAGACGGTACCCGAAGTGCGCGAGGTCTTCTCCATTACTGGCGGCGGCGCGTCGAGTTTCGGCGTCGCCAGCGGCGACACCTCTCAAATCAGGATTTTGCTGGTTCCCAAGGCCGAGCGGGCACGCAGCTCGACGCAGATAGCAGACGAGTTCGGCAAGACATTGCCGCCCGGCATCCCCAAGTCGCGGCTGAGCGTTAGCTTGCCGAACGCTTTTGGCTTTGGCGGGTTCGGCGGCCAGCCAATTCAGGTCGCGATCAAGGGCCCTGATCCAGTCACCCTCAACCGACTTGTCGATCAGGCCACTGCGCTGATGGCCGATGTCCCGGGCGCAGCCGATGTCAACAACGCAAACCAGAAAGTCCAACCTGAGTATGTGTTCGAGCTGGACCACGCGCATGCAGCCGACCTCGGCGTATCGGCGCAGCAAGCCTCCACGTCCATGCACATCGCCGTCGACGGCCTGGTGGTCAGTAAGTACCGCCAGCTGGGTCAGGATGACGTCGACATACGCTTGATCGGCGACGACGCATTTCGGGCGTCGCCAGGAAACCTGCCGGATCTGCCGATCCTGACGAGCACAGGCACGCTGGTGCGGCTTGGGCAAATCGGAACGATTGTCCCTGGCAGCGCTGCAACGGTGATCACGCATGTTGGTCGGGTGCGCAGCGTGAATATCAGTGCCTCGACGAATGGAAGGCTCGTCGGCGACGTACTCGGCGAAATCCAAACGCGGCTGGGCCAGATGGCGCTGCCGGCTGGATACACGATTACCTATTCTGGACAGGCAGCCCAGGGAGGGTCCGCGTTCAGCGATATCTTCAAGGCCCTCGGCGTGGCGGTGATCCTGATGTATCTGCTGATGTTGATGCTGTTCAGGTCCGTCACCCTGCCCCTGGCCGTGCTCATGTCACTGCCGCTGGCCATCGTAGGCGCGCTTGGGTCCATGGCGTTGTCAGGATCGCCGTTCACGCTGTTTTCGTTGCTCGGCATCGCCGTGCTCGTTGGGCTAGTAGGCAAGAACGCCATCCTGCTGGTCGACTACACCGATACCTTGCGCAAGCGTGGGATTGGTCGTACCGAAGCGTTGCTCCAGGCGGCGCCCACCCGGCTGCGACCCATCTTGATGACCACGTTTTCTATCATCGCCTCGCTGACCCCGGTCGGACTCGGGCTCGAGGAAGGCTCGGAGTTGCTCAGATCGGCCGCGGTGGTCCTGATTGGTGGACTGTTGACCTCGACGCTGCTTACGCTGGTGTTCGTTCCGGCCATGTACACGATCCTGGATGATTTCCAGGAGCTGGTGCTTGGCCTGGTCGGACGAGTTGCGAAGCCGCGCCAACTTCACCCCGCGGAACTCGAAATTCTTCGACCCTCGCTCGGCCCAACCCATAACGGAGTCGCGGCGCACGTCGAGACTCCGAACATTGTCTGAAGAGGCCTGATCCGTGAGCCCTACCCCACGCCGATTGAAGCACCGCGGCCGCCACGCCCCGCCCTCAGCCCGCTCGCCGCAGCTGGCAATCGGTGCCGATCCGTCCGCCGGACTGCGCGCGCTGGTCGAAGAGGGCATCACGATCGTGGCGGCCTTGAACGCCCGCGACGACCTCGAGCAAGCCGCTGCATCCACGCTGCGCCTGGGCTCCTTGACGTCTGGCATGTGGCGGGCGCTGAGTCGCGAACTGTCGACGGCAGCCGAGCGCTTGCATCGCTCGACGACGGAGCGCCTGCAGGATAGTCAACGACGAGCGCGCGCACTCGACGTGGATATGGAGCAGGTCATCGCGGCCGGCGGGGCCGCGGGGCACCTGGTAGAGCATCGCGAAACGCTGGAGTCACTCATCAAGCCCGGCGCTGATGCGCGCTACCTGCTGGGAGCCAACATGCTCTTCGGCTTTAGCCTCGATGCTGCTCTGGATGCAGAAGGCGAGGACGACGAGAGCCAGCCGAACGCTGGCACAGTGGTCGTGTCGTTGTTCCTCTGGCAAACCCCGCTGCAGCCGGCCATCGTGTCTATCGCGCCTTCGCTGTTGGTGAACCTCATAGACGCACCTCAGGCCGGCGAGGATCGGCCTGCGGCGCTTGCCGTGAGTGTGCCGCCGCCGCTGCTCCATGCGCTCACGACGGAGTGCGAGCTGACGACTGAGGCCGTAAGCCAGTCGGTCATCACGCTTGGTATGGCCTGCTTGAGCGCCCACCACATTGACGAGGAGCCGCTGGACGGCGAGGACGACGAGGAGGAACACACCGACGATGACCTTGAGCGAGACGGAGGACCATCCGGCAACATCTGAACGCCAGTCTGGCAGACCCGCCAGACGAGTAGCGCTGGCGAGCCCAACGTGGTCAATGCGCGAGGGCCGGGTCATCGATAACGCAATCAGCGGGGAGAGAATCGTCATTCGCAAGAGCGGTGCCCAGACCGGCGGCCGAATGCTGGCGTTTGACCTTTTCCTGCCGCCTGGAGGGCACGTGCCAGCCGGTCACGTTCATCCTGTGCAGGAGGAGCGGTTTACGGTCGTCGCGGGCCGAATGCGTTTCCGCGTTGGTCGCCGCACGATCCTGGCGAGCCCTGGCCAAACGGTGCGTGTGCCGCCGGGCACGCCCCACTGGTTTGGAAATGCCGGCCTCGACGTAGCGCTGACGCGGGTGACGGTTCGGCCAGCCCTGCGCATGGAGGAGTTACTGCAGCGCACGGGTTCGCTCGGCGAGGTGGGACATCTTCCGGGCACCCACATCCCGCGACTTTCGGACCTGGCGCTCGTCCTGCTTGAATTTCAACGTGAGCTCGGTGTCCCAAACGTGCCAGCGGTGGTGGTCAGGGTCGTCCTGGCCCCGCTTGCCTGGCTAGCGCGCCGTTCTGCACGCCGTCGTCGAAGGTGATGCGCGCGCTGTGATTCGCGCCCACGGGCTGCGCCGCGTTTTCCGCCGACTCGTGGCGGTGGACGACGTCTCGCTGAGCGTGCCGGACGGCACCATTCTGGCGCTGCTGGGGCCGAATGGGGCGGGCAAGACGACGACCGTGCGGCTGCTCGCTGGGCTGCTAGCGCCGACCGCGGGGGAAGCCACGGTCGCAGGCTGGAGCATACGCTCTGACCCAGCCGCGGTACGCGCGCGGATTGGCCTGGTGACCGATTCTCCGGGCCTGCATGACCAGATGACTCCGGTGGCGTACCTGGACTTCTTCGGGCGTATCTACGGCTTGGATCGAGACACCCGCCGCAAGCGCATCGCTGAGCTGCTGGGCGTATTCGGATTACACGGCTTCGCCGGCACGCGTATGGCGGGCTTCTCGCGCGGTATGCAGCAGAAGGTCGCCCTTGCTCGGGCGTTGCTGCACGAGCCGTCTGTCGTGTTTCTGGACGAGCCGACCGCGGGACTTGATCCTCTGGCGGCGCGGCTTGTCCGGGAGTTGATTGTCGGCCTCAAGCAGGCCAGCCGCAGCATTGTCCTGTGCACCCATGACCTGGACGAGGCAGAACGTTTGGCCGACCACGTAGCGATTCTCAGCCATGGGCGACTGGTTGCCTCGGATACGTCCGCGCGACTGCGGGCTGCCGCCTCGCGTGAGACGCTGGTCCAGGTGACCTTGGCCGAACCCGTTCCATGCACCGAAGCCGAATCCATAGCAGCCCGAGTCGTCGGGGTGGTCGAGCCGAGCTGCGAAGGAACCCGGCTGACGTATCGAACCGAGCAGCCTGAGTGCACCAACCCGCGTGT
This sequence comes from Chloroflexota bacterium, assembly GCA_051006215.1. GTDB lineage: Bacteria > Chloroflexota > UBA6077 > UBA6077 > CF-72 > CF-72. The sequence goes on along the minus strand of JBPCIO010000323.1, from coordinate 9,049 downwards.
CATTGCAGCCCTGGTCGGGGCAGGCGCTTCAATCGTGTCGGCGACCTGCACTACCGCTACCCTTGAAGATGTCTACGCCACCGCCCTGGCGGCGGAAAGTATCCGTGCTGCTTCGGCAACGGGAGGGCTTCGGGTGGCGCCTAGGCCAGTCCGCCCGCCTCCGGCCGCGCCAGACCCAGAGGTGGTGTGTTCCTTGCCCGGCGACGCGCAGATGACGTGGCTGATCGCACGCCGGGCGGCCGTGGAGGCGCTCTGCGATCGTCTGAGTCTAGCGATGGGCTTTGGGTTCGCGGTGCTCGTACCGATCCTCCTGGTGGTCGTGGTGGTGCGATCCCTCGAGCTGAGCGCTGCAAGCCGAGCAGACCCCGTGTTCGAGACCTCGCTCGCATTCAACCTGCTCATCGTGGGACTCCTGCCTACTGTCTCGGCGGTGGGTATCGCCTCCGGTCAATTCGCAGGCGAGAAGGAGCGCGGGATCTTGACACCGTTGCTGGCCTCGCCGGCCAGCAATCTCGCCATCTTCGGTGGCAAGGTGCTCGGCGCCATCCTGCCAGCAGTGGCGTATTCCACGGTTGCCGAGGTCGTGTACGTGGTTGGCCTGGGCGCGGCTCTCGGGCCTGCCGCGGTCAGCCGGCTGCCGGTGCCGCTGAGCCTGACCCTGGTCGCGCTCGTGCCGCTGGTCACGTGCTTCGCCGCAATTGTGTCCAGTTTGATTTCGTCGCGCGTCCGTACATTCAATGCCGCCCAACAGCTTGGCGGGTTGTTTCTGATGCCGGTTTGGGGCATCGTCATCAGCCTGGCAGCCAATCTGACGAACTGGGGACCGGCGGGGCTGGTGGCCGCTGTTCTGGGCCTGGGCCTGATCGACCTCGCGATGACGGTGGTGGGTGCGGCAACATGGCGGCGCGAAGAGGTGCTCTCGAGTGCTTAGGCTCAGCCGACCAATGCTGCCGTCCGACGATGCCTGGCAGTACGCGCTGGTCGAACCGCGCCGCACAACCGCGCTTGGCATCAGTTTTCGCAGTCCACAGCTGGCACCGCTTGGACTTGACCCTCGCCCCACGCTGCTGGCGCTGCTTGCGTATCCGTTTCAGATGATCCGCTTAGGAGCGTACTGGAACCGAATCGAGCCGGCGTCAGGCAGCTTTGATACGCACGAGCTGGATTGGCAACTCGACGCAGCGGAGCGAGCGGGCAAGCAGATCATTGTGTGTGTCGGGGCGTTGAAGAACTTTGGCTACCCGGAGTTCTTCGTCCCGCGCCACCGATTGGCCGGCCCGTTGCCGGAGCACTCGCTTATCCGACCTGCCGGGTATGCGGCTCTTCTCGGCGCGGCCACCGAAGTTCTGGCTCGTGTGGTAGATCGGTACAAGGGCCATTCAAGCATCATCGCCTGGCAGGTCGAACATGAGGCCGTCGACCCGCTTGGGCTGGAGCACTCTTGGCGTTTGGCCGTTGACTTCGTCGCCAAGGAGGTCGAGACAGTCCGACGGTGCGATCCGTCTCGACCAATCTTGATGAACGGGTTCCTGCCCGCCTCGTTGCCGGTGCGTCTGGTGCAATGGTGGCAAACGCGCGATCAGGGCGACTCGCTGAGCGCCGCCCAGCGGCTGGCGGACATCGTCGGGCTGGACTTCTACCCGCGCCACGCAGTGGTCAACCTGGGCAGCAAGACGCTGTACCTTGACGACGGCCGCCGTCCCTGGAGCCAGTCGAGACGCAAGCAAGTGTTTGCCTGGGCCCGCAGCCATGGCCGACGGCTGATGATTTCGGAAGGACAGGCGGAGCCATGGGAGGCGGTGACGACGCCTCCCAATCCGCACGGCAAGTACGCCTTCAGCTGCCCCCCAGAGCAGATGATCGGCACGTACAGCCAGTGCATGACCCGGGCTCGGGAAGCCTCCGTTGTCCTGGACGCCTATCTCTTCTGGGGCGCCGAGTACTGGATACTGCGATCCCACTCGGGCGACCCAACCTACCTCAACGCCTTCGCGCGCATCCTTGAAACCGCCTGAGCATCGAAATTCGAGATCAACACTCGGAGCAACCGCCTACGACGCAGTCACAAGCAGTGATTGCGGCGCTTCAATTCTCGTCGAGCCATGTCGTGTCCCGGTCTCGGCTGATGCGCGTTCAGCTCGGCGCTTACCACAGGAGACCTGGGCGGCGTCGCATGCGGAGCTGCAGTCGCTGTTCTCGCGTGACCACCCGACTACGATGGGCCAGGGGTCCCGCGTGCCTCAGCTCGCTCCATGGACCCGTGCCTGCCTCGAGAGCGCCGACTCGCCAGATCGGACCCTGTATGGCGTCATGCATGCGGAGCTACACCACCTGCGACGGGATACAACAGCTCACTGCGGAGCCGCGTAGCGTCGGGCGAGATTCTCACACGCCGCTATGATGAACCCGAACCTCGAAGGAGGATCTCGCCCGAGCGGCTCACTCTGGCTCGTGCCAGCCGCCAAGGCTGGCGGTGAGCTTGTCGGCTTCGGCCGGGCCCCAGGTGCCGGGTGCGTAGGGGTACTCCGGAGTTGCGTTATCGAGGACTGGGTCCACCACCGCCCATGCCGCGTCAACAGCGTCCTCTCTGACAAACAGCAAGCTATCGCCTGCCATGGCTTCGGTGAGCAACCGCTCGTACGCGTCCACTTCGTCGCCGTCCGAATGTTCGAGCAGGGTTAGCTCGACCGGCTCAGTCTGATTGGAAAAACCCGGGCGTTTCACGCGTGCGCCGATTCCGATCGCAATGTCAGGCGTAAGTCGGAGACGCAAGTAGTTGGCGTCGTTCTGAGAAATGTGGGTGAGCGGAGGTCGCTTGAAGCGTACGATGACTTCGGTCGCGGTGACCGGCAGGTTCTTGCCGGCCCGAAGCAGCCACGGTACTCCAGCCCAGCGCCACGAGTCGACCTCCAGCCGCAAAGCCGCGTACGTCTCGACGGTCGACCCAGCCGCCACTCCGGGTTCGTGCTGGTACCCCCGAAATTGGCCGCGCACAAGATGCGCTGGCTGAATGGGTGGAATGGAGCGCAGCACCTTGACATGCTCGTCTCGAACAGCTTCGTGGTACATCGTGCTGGGCGGCTCCATAGCCAACATGCCCACCACTTGCAGGAGGTGGTTCTGGACCACGTCGCGAATCGCGCCGTTTGCGTCGTAGAACTGTCCACGACCTTGAATGCCGAAGTTTTCGGCCATGGTGATCTGCACACTCGCGACGTAGTGGCGGTTCCAGAGCGGTTCGAACAACGTGTTGGCAAATCGGAAATAGAGCAGGTTCTCGACCGCCTCTTTGCCAAGATAATGATCGATGCGATAAATCGAGGTTTCGGGGAAGATGGAGTGCACGGTGTCATTCAGAGCGAGCGCGGACGCGCGATTGTGCCCGAATGGTTTTTCGATCACCACCCGGGCATTGTGTGCGCACCCGGACTGTCAGAGGGACTGAACCACCGTCCCAAACAGGCTCGGAGGAATGGCCAGATAATGCGTCGGCCGCTGGGCGCTGCCGAGCATCCGCCGAACATCGGCAAATGTCGCCGCATCGGTGTAGTCGCCATCGACATACCGCAGCAGGCGATCCAGCTTCGCGAACGCTGCAGGATCGACGCCACCCCCGTGTTCCGTCAGGCTGGCGCGCGCGCTCCCCAGCAACTGGTCGCGCGACCAGCCTGCCTTCGCCACTCCAATGACGGGCACGTCGAGCGAACCCCGCCGCAGCATGTGCTGCAAGGCTGGAAAGATCTTCTTGTAGGCTAGGTCCCCGGTGGCGCCGAAGAATACCAGCGCATCCGATCGCTGGGCTGTCGCGGGTTCTGGTTTGGCTGGGGTGGATGGCTTTGGAGCGGGCATGTGGATACCTGAACGCCTAACTGCCGGCCGGCCGTTCGACGTGGCCGCCGAACTCGAATCGCATTGCGGACAGCAACTTTTCCGCGAACAGGGCTTCGCCTCGGGAGCTGAACCGCTGGAACAAGGCCGCGCTGAGCACCGGTGACGGAGCGCCCTCGTCGATCGCGGCCGTCACCGTCCAGCGGCCCTCACCCGAGTCTGAAACATGTCCGGTAAACTTCGAGAGCTGCGGGTCTGCCTGCAGGGAAGTCGCAATCAGGTCCAGTAGCCAGGACGATACGACACTGCCGCGCCGCCAGAGCTCGGTGATCGCCGGCAGGTCAAGCTTGTATTGATAGTGCTCGGGATGCTGTAGCGGAGTGGTCTCGGCATCCGCGGTTTGATCGCGCGTGCCGATGTCGGCGTGATGCAGCACGTTGATGCCCTCGGCGTAGGCCTCCATGAGGCCGTACTCGATGGCATTGTGGACCATCTTGACAAAGTGGCCCGCCCCGCTGGGTCCGCAGTGCAAGTAGCCGAGCTCTGCGCTCGTCGGATCACCACTTCGGCCGGGCGTGCGCGGGACGCATTCGGACTGTTGAAACCCGGGCGCCAGCGTCCGAAAGATCGGCTCCAGCCGCTGCACCGCCGGGCCCGGACCACCAATCATCAGGCAGTAGCCACGGTCTAGACCAAACACACCGCCACTGGTGCCGACGTCGACGTAGGCGATACCGGAGCTCGCGAGTCCAGCGCTGCGACGGATGTCGTCGACATAATACGAATTCCCACCATCGACAATCGCATCCCCAGGCTGCAACCGGCCAGCGAGATCGTTCAGCGTGCTGTCGACCACCGCCGCCGGCACCATCAACCAGATCGTCCGCGGCGGCGTCAGTTGCCCCACCAGTCTGTCCAGAGAATCCGCGCCAGTTGCGCCTTCCTGGGTCAGGGGCTGCACGGCCGCCGGGCTGTGGTCGTATACCACGCACGTGTGCTGGTCTCGCATCAAACGGCGGACCATGTTGGCGCCCATCCGTCCCAGGCCGATCATTCCCAGTTGCACGGCGTACCTCCTTTTAGTTTTTGGGCAGCCCATCATGGGCGGCGCGCGTTACGCAGTCAGCACACACGTTGTACCGTGTCCCGAGTGAGCGGAGAGTTAACCGGCCAAGACTCGCACGCCGGCACCCAGGTCGAGCCCGATATGTGCGCCGAGGCTGACCCGGATGCAGAGCCTCGGCCGCCCAAATCGCGACGGCCACGGCCCCAAGGTGCGCGGTGTGATGCGTGCCACGAGCGCGGAGCCCGCGTCCTACGCAGCCACGACGGCCTGCTGACGGTGTGCACGCGCTGCGCGCGTGGCGTCGACGTGTCTTCCAGCGAGTCGACCGACGCGATCGCCGCTGTGGTCAACCGCGCCCCAATGGCGGAGCGTCGCGTGCTCATGCGTCGCCTGCTGGCACGGCGGGCCCTGCACACCGCGCGCCAGGACCGCAAGCTGCGGCGAGCCTGACCCGCCGCGAGGCCGTCGGCCACGAGGCCGGGGCGCGCGGATGTGTGCGGCCGGTGGAGTCGGGTGTACCATCCAGCGCTTGTGAAGAGCGGCTCCGAACCTTCGGGCAGGGGTTGGTATCTGCTCCTGCTGATCCCGTGTGTGGCCACCCTGTGGGTGCCTTTCTACGCTTCGGCCGACCCAGCCATCGCTGGCATTCCGTACTTCTACTGGTACCAGTTCCTGTGGGTACCTATTTCCGCAATTTTGACGGCCGTGGTCTACTTCGCCACCCGTGAACCAGAGGTGATCTCCGATCGACAGCCGACCCAGCCCCCCATCGATCGCACGGACCGGCCATGATCGACTGGGTTGCTCTGAGCGTCTTTATCGTTCTGTTCCTGTTCGTGACGGTGCTGGGCTTCTTCGCCGCGCGCTGGCGGGCAGGTGACCTCGACCAGTTGCACGAGTGGGGTCTGGCCGGCCGACGCTTCGGCACCATCGTGACCTGGTTCTTGCTGGGCGGGGATCTCTACACGGCCTACACCTTCATCGCCGTGCCTGCGCTCGTGTTCGGCGCTGGCGCAACCGGTCTGTTCGCGCTGCCCTACACGATCATCGTCTACCCGGCCGTGTTTGTGGTCATGCCACGCCTGTGGTCGGTGTCTCGCCGCCACCACTACATCACCGGGGCCGACTTCATCCGTGGTCGGTACGACAGTCCCTTGCTGGCTCTGGCCGTCGCTCTCACCGGCATCCTGGCAACTATGCCGTACATCGCCCTCCAGTTGGTCGGCATGCAGGTCGTCCTGGCGGCCATGGGTATCGAAGGTGATCTGCCGCTGGTTATCGCGTTCGTCATCCTGGCCGGCTACACGTACTTCAGCGGCCTGCGCGCACCCGCCATGATCGCCCTGGTCAAAGACGTGCTGATCTATATCACCGTGATCGTGGCGGTGCTCGTCATCCCAGTTCGTCTAGGCGGCTTCGGCCAGGTCTTCGCGGCGGTGCCGGCAAACAAGCTGCTCCTGTCGCCGGGTCAGTTCACCGCGTACGCTACGCTTGCCCTCGGCTCAGCGCTGGCGCTGTTCATGTATCCGCATTCCATTACCGGCGTCCTGAGCTCGAATAGCCGCGTGGCCATCAAACGCAACGCCGCACTGCTGCCCACCTACAGCTTTCTGCTCGGGTTGATTGCGCTGCTAGGCTTTATGGGGCTGGCGGCGGGTGTCCAACCCAGAGCCCCTTTTGGCGCCCAGTGGGTCGTGCCTGGGCTCTTCCTGCAGATGTTCCCATCCTGGTTTGTCGGGTTCGCCTTCGCGGCCATCGCCATCGGCGCGCTCGTGCCCGCCTCGATCATGTCCATCGCCGCCGCCAATTTGTTCACCCGCAACATCTGGCGCGAATACGTGCGACCGAACCTCAGCGACCGCGACGAGTCGCAGATTGCCAAGTTGACGTCGCTGGTCGTGAAAGCTGGGGCGCTGTTGTTCATCGTGTTCCTGCCTACCCAATACGCGATCAACCTCCAGCTACTCGGCGGAGTGTGGATCATCCAGATCCTGCCCGCGGTGGTGGTGGGGCTGTATACGCGCTGGCTGCACCGCTGGGGCCTGCTGCTCGGGTGGGCGGTCGGGATGCTGTCGGGCACGGCCATGGCGTTGTCGCAGAACTTCGTGTCGGTGTTCCCGCTCCAGTTGGGCGGCGCGACCGTGCCCGGCTATGCTGCGCTGTACGCGGTGGTCCTGAATTTTGCGGTCAGCATTGTGGCGACGTGGATCCTGAACGCACTGTCAGTAGCGAGGGGCGCCGACGAGACCGCAGCGGTTGACTACACCGCCCTGGCAGCCGAGCCGGCTCGGCTGCCAGGGGTGAGCGCAGCCCAGCCGCCCAGTCTGGGCCTGGCGGGCGGCCGCTAGCTGAGCTACGCAGGCGGTGAAAGAAACGTCGCCGGTGTGGCGCGCGGGAGCCAGAGTGCGAGCGTGTAGGCCGGGCTGGCAGGAGCTGTCCATGCGGCTGCCCTGGCGCCTGGGCGGGCGTAGATGGTCTTTTGTCCCATATTGAAAAACCCACCCGTCGCAAAACGGACCTCGACCGATCCCGCCACGAGTGACGGCTGCTGTTGGCGAACGCAAGCGGCTAGCGACGGCCACAGCTGCTGACCACCGCTGGCTGCCTTGCGCAACAAGCGTGCAACGCTCTTATCCGGCGCGAGTCGCGCGTGCAGGCTGCCGCAGATTCCGACCATCTTGGCACCTGCCGGCAGTCGAGACCAGCCCTCGAGGAGGTTGTGCGCCATCCGGCCCTCGCGGTCCGTCCAGCGCTGCGCCAGCTCGTCCGCCGCCTGATCGAAGCACACCAGCTTAAGGTCGAGCGCACGCGCTGTTCTGACGAGCTCGAGCACCTGGATGTTGCCGCGTCCATCTCGCGAGGGGCGGGCGAAGAAGTGGGGTGGGTGGTCGATCAATCCATCCGCCCACGCTATCAGCGGCGCCTGCTGGTCGAGGGGCACTTCCAGCCCAAGTCCGCGGTACCCATGTTCGACCAGTTTTGGCAACAGCGCGCCGACGAGGCGCGGCACCTCGCGCGTGCCGTGCAGCTCGCCGAACAGGAGCAGATGGCTGTTCGTGGCGACCTGGAGTACCTGCACTTCGACACCTGGTGGCAGGCTCGAGGCGGCCACCTCCATCGTTTACGAGCAGCCGAGCATGGGCGCGGTGGTGAGCGCCGTCTGCAGCGCGCTGACGAACCCTTCGAGGTCCAGCGGCTTGGGGAGCAGCGCAGCCAGCCCCAGCTCGGTCGCATTCATGTCGAGGGCCCAGTTGCGGGCCGAAACGAGAACTAGGGGCGCGATAGCTGCCAAAGCACAGATCTCGGAACGCTCCACGTCATTCAGGGTCAGATGGCTCGCGCCCCAGAAATCAGCCACGATCAGATCTGGCGTGCTGGTGGTGCAGTGAGCCAGCAACTGGGCCATTGTCGCGCACGCCTCGAGTCGGGCATCGAGCTCCTCGCGCAGGACTTCGCACATCAGCTCCCTCAGGCTGGAGTCGTCTTCGAGCAAATAAATGAGGGGTGCCATAGACGCCCACATCCTACGCTAACCTCCTCCATCGAACACGGAGGTAAATCAGAGTGACTGCGCCGACGACCGATTCCGCGATGTACCAGACGATGCATCGCCAGCCAAGCGATCTCCGAGGTTTACTCGAGTCTGGGTGGGGGCCCGCGCAAGAAGCTGCCGAGCGCGTAGCCGACGCGAGGCGGGTATATAGCGTGGGCATCGGCACCAGCTTTCACGCTGCGCAGGTGGGCGCCTGGCTGCTGCGGGCGGCCGGCTCTGACGCTCGGGCTGTTCCGTCGTTCGATTTCGCCTTGTACGCGGAGGCGGCTGACCTCACATCCGACGACGCTGTGATCGTGATGGCGCATAGCGGGGTCAAAACGTACTCCAACGCGTCGCTTGGTCGAGCAGCTGCCGCGGGCGCAACCCGCATCTCGATCGGGAGCTTGACCGCAGTCCACGGAGGCTCGCAGCAGGTGCTGCGGACCGTAGAACGCGAGCGCTCGGCGGCGTTTACCGCGTCTCACCTGGCGGCGATGACCGTGCTCGCCCAGATTGCCACGGTTCTCGGAGAAACTCGCGCCGTGCGGGCCGCGAGCGATTTCCGTGCCGCGCTCCAGCGCCTTCCGGATCAGGTTGCGGAGGTCCTCGCGCGCGAGGAC
>JBPCIO010000322.1:0-12938 GCA_051006215.1 Chloroflexota bacterium | reverse complement strand
GCCCGCTCCTGAAGCTCCTCGAAACGGCCTGCGGCCACAAGCTTCGGCGGAACGAGTGCCGAACCCAGGCCCAGACCCCACGCACCGGCCTCCAGAAAGCTCGCGGCATTTTCGAGGCTCACGCCGCCGGTCGGCAGAAGTGGGACCTCCCGGAGGGGGCCAAGCACGTCCTTGAGGTAGCCGGGCCCGACCGAACCGGCTGGGAACAGCTTCACGACTACGGCGCCGGCCCGCCACGCCAGGAGGACCTCGGTGGCAGTGAAAGCGCCGGGAATCCAGGCTACGCCGCGGCTGGTGAAGGAGCTGACCAGATCCGCATCGATGTTCGGGCTGACCAGAAACTGGGCGCCTGCATCAAGCGCTGCCTGAGCCGTCGTCGCGTCCAGGACCGTTCCTGCGCCGACCAATGCGCGCTCGCCCAGTACCTGGCTGAGGGTGCGGATCATGTCGACGGCGCCGGGACTGTCGCAGGTTACTTCCAGCGTCGGGATGCCGCCGCCGGCCAGGGCCTCGGCGGTGGCGACTGCTGCGCCAGGGTCGGTCCGGCGCAGGATCGCCACTATACGACTCTGCTCCAACCGCGCCGGGATGTCTGGTCGGACCACGCACCTTAGGGTACTGGCCGGCGCCGGGTGCCGTGAAAGAGCAGTATCCGCACTCGGCGCAAAGGAATAAGATGGCTGCCACCGACGCGACAAGGGGCCGGCTGGGCGTTCGGCGGTTCGAGCTGGGGAGGGGTAAAGCATGACGCAGGACACACAATCGGTGATGCTGAGTCGCCGCCAGATGCTTCGGGTGGCGGGCATGGGCAGCATTGGCCTGGTCGGCGGCCTCTTGGCTGCCTGCAGCGCGCCCGCCCCATCTGCTCCCGCCGCGCCGCCAGCCGCAGCAGCGCCAACCACCGCGTCAGCCCCGCCGGCGGCCAAAACCGCAGACAGTGCTGCGGCTGCCACCCCGACCCAGGCCGTTGCCGCGGCCCCAAAGCCTGCGGCCGCTCAGCCTGCTGCCAAACCGGGCAAGCAGCTCATTGGCCAGATCGAAGGGCCCAGCGTCGTGGTCGATGCGGCCCAATTCCCAAAAACGTTCAGCGAAGCGCCGATGCTGGCGGACCTGGTCAAGCAAGGCAAGCTGCCCCCGGTGCAGCAACGGCTACCCGAGGAGCCCCTGGTCATTAAGCCCGTTCACGAGATTGGCAGGTACGGGGGTACCTGGCGGCGCGGCTTCACCGGGCCGGGCGACCGCTGGAACGGCAACCGCACCGTCACGGGTCCTGACAGCCTCCTGTTCTGGGACTTTACCGGCGAAACCGCCGGCCCAAACGTGGCCAAGGGGTACGAGTTCCAGGACGGTGGGCGTGTGTTCGTGCTGCATTTGCGTAAAGGCATGCGCTGGTCGGACGGCGAGCCATTTACGGCAGACGACTTCGTATTCTGGTACGAGGACATCTACAAGAACGAAGAGCTCATGCCCACGGCCAACATCTTGTTTTCGATCAATGGCAAGCAGGGCAAGCTCGAAAAAGCAGATGATTACACGGTCCGCTACGTCTTCCCCGAGCCTTACTTCTTGATCTCCGACTTGATGGCCGGATCAACGCCGTTGAGTGGGCATGCGTTCCAGGGAGACGTCTTGATGGGGTCCTTCGCCCCGGCCCACTACCTGAAGCAGTTCCATCCCAAGTACGTGAGCGGCGGCAGGCCGGCCGTCGACCAGCTGGCGAAGGATGCGCAATACGACAACTGGCCGCTGTACTTCAAGTTCCTCAATGACTATGCCAAGAACGTCAAGGTGCCAACTGTCACGCCGTGGGTGGTAACTTCGCCGAGCACCACCCAGCAATGGACATTCGAGCGTAATCCGTACTACTTCGCCGTCGATAGCAACGGGAATCAGCTGCCGTATATCGACAAAGTCCAGCTCACGCTGGCAGAAAACCTCGAGGTCCTGAACTTACGCGCAATCGCGGGTGAGTTCGACCATCAGGAGCGTCACGTCGATCTGAGCAAGCTGCCGGTCTATCTCGAAAACCAGGCCCGCGGCAACTACAAGGTGTATCTCGATCCTGGTGACTACGCCGGGGACTGCATCATTAAGTTCAACATGAGCTATGAAGACGATGCTGAGTTGAACACCTGGTTCAACACCGCTGATTTTCGGCGCGCGCTATCGATGGGTATCGATCGCGATCAGTTGAACGAAGCATTCTGGCTCGGGTTGGGTACACCTACGTCCATGGCCCCAGCCGACAACAACAAGTACAACCCGGGCCCTGAATACCGCGGCATGTGGGCGACCTACGACCCAGCCAAGGCCAACAGCCTGCTGGACGGGGTGGGCCTGACCGCCAAGGATGGCGAAGGCTTCCGACAGCGCAAGGACGGCACTGGCCGCCTGCGACTGGAGATCACCACCGTCGGCGGCCAGTTCGTTCAGTTTACCAACATCATGGAGATGGTTCGGCAGCAGTGGACGAAGATCGGGGTCGACCTGACCGTTCAGGAGAGAGAGCGCTCCCTGGCCGAGAAGATGGCGGGTGCCAACCAGACCCAGCTGTACGCCTGGCTCGCGGATGGTTCCGAGCACCCGTTTACCTTCCCCGATCACGTGTTTCCGTACAACGCCGCGACCGAGGCGGCCGGCGTGCTCTTCGCCAAGTGGTTCCAGTCGGGCGGCACTCAGGGCAAGGAGCCACCTCCCAAAATCAAGGAGGTCATGGACAAGTTCAGGCAGGGTTTCAGCGCCCAGGAAGACGAGCGCGTCAAGTTGGGCAAAGAGATCTGGAAAACGGTCATCGAAGAAACACACGTGATCGCGACGGTTGGTCTCAGCCCGGCCGCTCAGGGCACGCGCATTGTCAAAAATACGATGGGCAACATTCCAGCGCGCATGTACAACAGCCCAGATGGCAAGACGCCGGGTATCTCGCGAACACCCACCTACTACTTCAAGGCCTAGGCGACAGCCGTGGTGAGCTTTATGGCGCGGCGGCTCATGCTGGCCGTGTTTACCACCATCGCGATTTCGATCCTGTCGTTTCTCATTATCCATCTGCCGCCAGGTGACTATGTCACGACGTACATCGCCCAGATTGCCTCATCTGGCGGTACCGTCTCGGCGGAAGAAGCGGCCAACCTACGCGCTCTGTACGGCTTGGATCAGCCGGTCTATATCCAGTATTTGCGCTGGGTTGGCTTGATTGCGCGTGGCAACTTCGGCATGGCCATGGAGTACCAGCTACCCGTGGCGCAGGTGATCGGCGATCGCCTGTGGCTGACAGTCGCGGTGTCGATTGCAGCGCTGATCTTCACCTGGCTGGTCGCGCTCCCGATCGGGATTTACTCGGCAGTACGGCAGCACTCAATCCTGGATTACATGTTCACGTTCGTTGGCTTCATTGGCCTGGCGATTCCGAATTTTCTGCTGGCGCTGCTGGTTCTGTATTTCGGCTTCAAGTACTTCAACGCCAACATCGGCGGCCTCTTCAAACCCGAATTCGCAGACGCACCCTGGAGCTGGGCCAAGTTCGGGGATCTGCTGGGTCATATGCCGATACCCGCCATCGTGCTCGGGATGGCAGCCACGGCTGCGCAGATACGCATCATGCGCGCCAATCTGCTGGATGAAAAGCGCAAGCCGTATGTGGTCTCGGCACGGGTCAGGGGCTTGCCTGAGTATCGCGTCATCCTGAAGTATCCAGTCCGCGTGGCGCTCAACCCGTTCGCTAGCACGATCGGCTACACGCTGCCTTACATCGTCTCAGGTAGCGTGATCGTGTCCATCGTCCTGAGCCTGCCGACCGTCGGACCGCTGCTGTACAAAGCGCTGATCGCCCTGGATATGTTCTTGGCTGGCACCATCATCCTGCTGCTTGGGGTCATGACCGTGGTCGGCACGCTGCTGTCGGATCTGCTCTTGATGTGGCTCGATCCGCGTATCCGATTGGAAGGCTGATGCGGGTTCAAGAAACGCTGACTCCGGGCATCCTGGACCCCGACGCCGCCAGCATTACTGAAGCCGAGGAACGCATATCCGTTGCGCCGCAGTGGCAGCTGATGTGGTGGCGATTCCGCAAGCACAAGCTGGCGCTCGTCTCGACAGCTCTGGTAGCGGTCTTTTATCTGGTGGTTGTCTTCGCCGACTTCATGGCCTATTCGGACCCGCACGCCTCAGAAGCGCAGCGGTCGCTCATCGCGCCCCAGAATATGCACTTGTTCGACGAGGGCCGGCTCAGTCCCTACGTCGAGGGGCTGGCGGGCGCACGCGATCCGTTGACTTTCAAGCGCGTGTATGTCCCGGACCCGGACATCAAAGTCCCGCTCACGTTCTTTGCCCAGGGCTTTCCGTACAAGCTGTTTGGGCTGATTCCAACCGATCGCCATCTGCTCGGCGTAGGCGGCCAGGACAATACGCCTGAGAACTCGCTGTTTCTACTCGGCACTGACGACCAGGGACGCGATCAGTGGTCACGCTTGATGTACGCGACGCAAGTATCGCTGCTCATCGGTCTGGTGAGCGTGGCCATTAGCCTATTTCTGGGGGTATTACTCGGCGGATTGTCGGGCTACCTCGGTGGAACGACCGATACCGTCATTCAACGGATCATTGAGATCCTGCGCTCGATTCCGACGATTCCGCTGTGGATGGGACTAGCGGCTTCAGTTCCAAGAGACTGGGACATTGTGCGCGTCTTCTTCGTGATGACACTGATCTTCTCTCTCTTCTCCTGGACGGAGCTGGCGCGCGTCGTCCGCGGACGGTTTTTGTCGCTTCGTTACGAGGACTTCGTGACCGCCGCCGAGCTGGTCGGGTGTTCGCGGATGCGCATCATTTTCCGTCACCTCGTGCCATCATTTCTGAGTCACATTATTGCCGCGACCACGCTCGCATTACCCGCGATCATCATCTTCGAAACGTCGCTGAGCTTCCTCGGGCTGGGCATGCGTCCACCCGGACTGTCGTGGGGCGTCATGCTGCAGGCAGCTTCCAATGTGCAAGCGGCGGCTGTGTCGCCATGGCTGCTGCTGCCCGCGGTGCCGGTGACCGTCGCGATCCTGGCGTTCAACTTCCTGGGCGACGGTCTGCGCGACGCCGCCGACCCGTACGGGGTGTAGGCATGCAGGACAGCCTGGGACTGGGCGCCCCGCTACTGTCAGTACGTGATCTCCAGACCCGCTTCCTGGCCGACGAAGGCACGGTCAAGGCGGTCGACGGGGTGAGCTTCGACGTCTATCCCGGCCAAACGCTGGGTATCGTCGGCGAGTCCGGCTGCGGCAAAAGCGTGACGGCCCACTCGATTCTACGCATCGTCGAGGAGCCGGGCAGAGTCGTGGGCGGCCACATCATGCTGAGGCGCGACCAGGGCGAGCTGGACCTGGTTGGGTTGAGCGCCAACGGACGCACGATGCGGTCGATTCGGACGGGTGTGATCGGCTACGTGTTTCAGGAGCCGATGAGCGCTTTCAGCCCTGTCCACACCATCGGGAACCAGATCTGTGAGGCCATTCAGTATCACCGCCGCGTCAGTCAGCGCGAGGCGCGCGATCGCGGCATCGAGCTGTTACGTCGGGTCGGCATCCCCCGCGCCGAGCACCGCATGGACGAGTACGCCTTCCAATTGAGCGGCGGACTCCGCCAACGCGCGCTCATAGCCATGGCGCTGTCCTGCGACCCCAAACTACTGATCGCAGACGAGCCAACCACGGCCCTGGACGTGACCACGCAGGCCCAGATTCTCGAGCTGCTCGCCGAGCTCCAGGAACAGACCGGCATGGCCATTATCCTGATCACGCACAACCTCGGGGTGGTCGCCGAGATGGCCGACGACGTGGTCGTCATGTACCTCGGCCGCGTCGTCGAACAAGGACCAGTCGAGGAGCTGTTCTCTGCCCCTAAGCACCCCTATACGCAACTTCTGCTGAAGTCGATCCCTAGCGTGCATTCCGAGCGGCGGACGAAACTACCGACCATCGCCGGCTCCGTCCCGCATCCGTACAGTCGGCCGAAGGGGTGCCCATTTCACCCGCGCTGCCCAAGCTTCATGGCGGGCACCTGCAATGTGTATGAGCCGCGTCTGCTGCCCGTCGAAGGGCTGCAACAGGCGAGTTGCTTTCTGTACCAGAGACCAGAAGCTGCCGACGGGATCGCAGCTGCCGGTGCACATGCCAGCTACTAGCTCAGTCCCGGACGGCCCCACCGGAACCATACGCGACGACGCCTTGCTCGAGGTCAAGCACCTCAAAAAGTACTTCCCGATCCAGCGTGGACTGCTGCGCAAAGTGGTCGGGCAGATTCGGGCTGTCGACGACGTCAGTTTCTTCGTCCGGCCTGGCGAGACGCTGTCGCTTGTGGGCGAAAGTGGCTGTGGCAAGACGACCACGGCGCGATGCGTACTGAGAGCTGTTGACCCGACCGCGGGTGAGGTGTTGTTCAGGGCCGGGGATGGCTCAATCGTCGACGTCGCGTCGGTCCCGCGTGCCAGCCTGCGGCCTTTGCGACGAGAGATGCAGATGATCTTCCAGGACCCGTTTTCGTCGCTCAATTCGCGAATGACGCTGCTCGACATCGTCGGTGAACCGCTGGAAGTCAACGGGGTCGGCAATCGCAGCGAGCGTACCGACCGGGTTGCTGAGCTGCTGCGGCTCGTCGGGCTGCGGCCGGAGTACATGCGGCGATATCCGCATGCGTTCAGCGGTGGGCAGCGCCAGCGTATCGGGATTGCCCGCGCGCTGGCGCTGAATCCGCGACTGGTCGTGGCCGACGAGCCGGTTTCGGCGCTCGACGTGTCTGTCCAGGCCCAGATCCTGAACCTGATGCTCGAGCTGCAGGGGCGCCTGGGTCTGACGTATCTCTTCGTCGCGCACGACCTCAGCGTGGTCAAACACATCAGCGATCGAGTAGCGGTGATGTACGTGGGCCAGATGGTCGAGATGGCTGAGACGGAAACGCTGTTCTCGTCGCCCAAGCACCCGTACACGGCTGCCCTGATGTCCGCCATACCCGAGCCGGATCCGCAAGCTCGACGCAGGCCGAAACGCCCGCTGCGGTCGGGCGCCATTCCCGTCGTCAACGGGGCCGTCTCGGCGCCTCGCAAGGAGGTCCGCCAGCGAGTGATCCTGCAGGGGGAAGTCGCCAATCCGGCCGCGCCGCCGAGCGGGTGTTACTTCCATCCGCGGTGCCAGTACGCAATCGAGGTGTGCACCACCGTCAAGCCGGTGTGGGAGGAAATCGAACCAGGCCACTTCGTGCGCTGTCATCGCAGTCGCGACCTTCAGTTACCGGGCGCCTCGGGCGCGTCTGGACCATAGTGGGGCACTACAGTAGGAGGATGGCGATGGCTTCGAAGCAACCACGAGCTCTGGGCAATGCGATCTCTCGTCGAACGCTGCTGACGGCCGGACTCGGCGCTGGCGTCGTGTCGGTTCTGGCAGCATGCAGCCCAGCTGCTCCGTCGGCGGCGACATCGCCGCCTGCCGCCGGCCCAACGCCCGCCAGCGCAGTCAAGCCGGCCGCCGGCGCCACGTCGCCCGCCCCAGCCGGCGCCACGACAGCGCCGGCTGCGGCTGCTACACAACCCGCCGCGGCAGCCAAACCAGGCGCCGCGGCAGCCAAGCCAGACCTCGGCCAACTGGTCGGCAAGCTCGAAGGCGCAACCATTGTGACGGATCCGGCCAAAGTGCCCAAGGCCTTCAAGGAGGCGCCGATGCTGGCAACGTTGGTTCAGGCCGGCCAGCTCCCGCCGGTTGAGCAGCGCCTGCCGCAGGAGCCGATGGTCCTCCAGCCGGCGCACGAAGTCGGCAAATATGGCGGCACCTGGCGCCGAGCGTTCACGGGACCGGCTGACGGAGAAAACGTCAACCGCATCATGGCTACCGATAAGCTGCTGTTCGTCGATTTCACGGGTATCAAGATCGTGCCGTCTGTCGCCCGAGACTGGAAGCTCGAGGATGGCGGCAAAACGACCACGCTGTTCCTGCGAAAAGGCATGAAGTGGTCGGACGGACAGCCGTTTACCGCCGACGACATCATGTTCTGGTTCGAAGACCTGTACTCCAACAAGGAGCTTACGCCCACCCCCGCGCCTGAGATGGCCATCAACGGCAAGCCAGGCAAGTTCGTGAAGGTCGACGATTTCACCGTCCAGGCCCAGTTCCCTGAGCCGTACCCCATGTTTGTCGACGTGCTGGCCGGCTTCACCACGGTCGGCAGCGGCCTGGCCCTGGGTGGCGGCGGCGGCGGGGGCGGCGGGGGCAACGTCCAGGGACCCTACGCGCCAGCGCACTACCTGAAGCAGTTCCACCAGAAGTACGCGTCTGCCACTGAACTGGACCAGGCCCTCAAGAGCGTCGGGGTTGATAACTGGGTGACCCTGATCAAGAACCGGAACGACTATCAGATCAACATAGACTGCCCGGTGCTCACGCCGTGGCGCACCACCTCGCCGAACAATACCCCGAACTGGGTTCTGGAACGGAACCCGTACTTCTGGGCGGTCGACACAGACGGCAATCAGCTGCCGTACATCGACAAAATGTCGCTGACCGTGGCTGAGAGTCTAGAAATCGCCAACCTGCGGGCTATGGCCGGCGAGCTCGATCTCCAGACTCGCCATATGGACCTCCAGAAACTGCCAGTCTTCCTCGAGAACCGCGACAAGGGCAACTATGCGGTTCGGCTGGATCCTCAAGCTGAGGCCGCCCAGACGAGTCTGCAATTCAACCTGTCCTACGTGGCCGATCCCGAAATTGCGAAGTGGCTCACCAACAAGGACTTCCGACGCGCCCTGTCGATGGGTATCGACCGAGGCCAGATCAACGAAGCCTTTTTCCTCGGGACTGGCACGCCTGGCTCCGTAGCGCCGGCGGAGGATGCGCCAGACAGCCCTGGTCCCGAGTGGCGGAACAAGTGGTCCACCCTCGACGTGGCGCAGGCAAATAGCCTGCTCGACAAGATCGGGCTGGACAAAAAGGATTCCGAGGGCTACCGCTTACGAACCGATGGCAGCGACCGTCTGCGGATCGAGATCACGACCGTCGCAGCCGCGTTCTTGCCATGGGCCCAGCAAATGGAGATGGTCGCCCAGCAGTGGAAGAAGATCGGCATCCAGGTCGACATCAAAGACACCGAGCGGAACCTGGCAATCACGAAGAACATCAACAACGAAACCCAGATTTACATCTGGGGCGCCGGCACCGAAGACCTGTTCCTATTCCCGCGCCACGAGTTGCCGGTCGAACCAATCGAGCCGTTTACCGGGCCTCTGTACGCCAAATGGTTTGCGTCTAATGGCGAACAGGGCACCAAGCCGACCGATCCGGACCTTCTCAAAGCCATGGACTTGCTGCGCTCAGGTGCAGGCGTCGAGGAGGGTCCGCGCATGGAGATCGGCAAACAGATCCGCCAGCTCATCGTCGACAACCAGTGGGTGATCGGCACCGTCGGTTTCGTGCCCAACGTACGCGTGATCAGCAACAAAATGGGCAACGTCCCCGAACGCATCTCCTGGCGGTCGAGATGCAGAACGCCCGGAGCAACGCATCCCTCAACGTACTACTTCAAAAGCTGATCGAGTGTGGACTGCCGCGCTGGCTGAGTTGGCACGGACCCGCAGCCCCGGCGGCCGCGGGGTCCGTCGTAACGTGTTTGGCGGCTACCGTTAGGCGTCTATTTGGTGTGCCGAGAGGTACTCGACGTCGAGCCGGGCGCCGAGGCCGGGTTGATTCGGCATGAGCAAATTCCCGTCACGCACCTGGAGCGGCTCCTCCAGGAACGCGTTATAGAAGTCGAGATTCACGCACCTGGCTTCCAGGCGGTAGAAGTTGGGCACGCTCATCATCACCTGGGCGCCTGCCATCACGTTGACCGGGCCGCTTGCATCGTGCGGCGAGATTGGGATGTAGAAGGTTTCGGCCAGGGTGGCGATCTTCTTGAGCTCGGAGATGCCGCCCGTCCAGGTCACGTCTGGCATCACGTAGTCCGTCAAATGGCGGGTGAGCACCGGCAGAAACTCGAAGCGGGTGTACAGCCGCTCACCCACCGAGATGCGCGTTTGGACCTGCGAGCGTACCGTCTGGAGCGCGTCATAGCTCTCAGGCGGGCAGGGTTCCTCGAACCAGGTAATGTCGTACGGGGCCAGGCGGTTGGCCAGGCGGATGGCGGTTGGCACGTTGTACAGTGCGTGCGCGTCGATCAAGACCTGAATGTCTGGCCCGACCGCGTCGCGTATGCCGGCGATCATCGCCACACCCGCATTTTCAACGCTTCGCTCGATCTGCCCGTCGACGTAGCGGACATTGCTCAAGCCGCCTGCCGCCATAAACGGGTCGGTCTTGATCGCGAGCGATCCGTGGCCGACCTCGGCAACCGCATTCTCGACCATCTTCTCGACAACATTCGAGTACGGGAAGTGCGTATATAGCGGGATGGTCTCGCGCACGGCGCCTCCGAGCAGCTCGTAGATGGGTACGCCGAGCGCCTGTCCCTTGATGTCCCACAGCGCGATGTCGATGCCGCTGACCATCGCCGTAGTCGCGCCTCGCGTCCCAACGTACGTAAACGCCCGCAGCAGCTTGTGCCAGAGAGCCTCAATCTGGCTAGCGTCCTCGCCCTGCAGGAACGAGTCCACCTCACGCAGCGCGGCCACGATGGTTCGGTTGGCCACCGTGCCAGGGTAGGTGGTGATCTCACCCCAGCCAGTCAGGCCCTCGTCCGTCTCGACCTGAACGAAGACGTAGCTCAGTCGGGGTGCGGATGCGTCGGTTTCCGCGGATGGGCCGCTCACGTGCCAGGGCCGTATGCGGGTGATCTTCATGATGTCCTCGTTTCTACAATGCCGCTACCCTTGAATGCATGCGGTATCGCAACTTCGGTCGCACGGGAATGAAGGTGCCGACCGTTTCGATGGGCTCCAATCGACTGGGCGATCCGGGCGTCGAGCCTGGCGCATGGCCGCCGCTGGTGGAGCGGGCGCTGCAACTCGGGGTCACGTTCTTCGACACCTCGATTAGCTACAACGAAGCGCGCAGCGAGGCCATCCTGGGCGAGGTGACGAGTCGCCATACTCAGCCGACCGCCATCAGCACCAAGGTTGGCTTCAGCATCGACTTCGACCTCGGTGGCGACCACGCCAAACGGGACTACAGCGCCAGGGCCATCCTGCGCGACATCGATGGCCAACTCCAACGCCTCCGGCGTGAGACTATCGACGTGTACCTGCTGCACAGTCCCACCATCAACGACCTCGAGACGCAGGACTGGGCAACCGCCATCTACACGTTGAAAGCGCTGGGCAAGATCCGCTGGTTCGGTATTTCCACCAGCGACCACGCGTCCGGGATGTGGGCCATTGAACATGGCGCGGATGTGCTGCAGGTCGAGTATGACCTGCTGAACCCGACGGCCCAGGATGAACTGCTTCCTCTCGCGCACCAGCATGACGTCGGGATCATGGTGCGGACACCCCTCGCGCGCGGGCTGCTTACTGGGAAGTTCAGGGCGGGTGAGGCGATCCCGCCCGAACAACACTGGCGCCGGCCCAGGGGCGACCAGCTGCAGCTGCGGCTCCAACGCATCGAGCAGCTCACATTTCTGGAGCGCCCCGGCTGCACCCTCGGACAAGCCGCGCTCCGCTTTTGCCTGGCTCACCCGGCGGTGCACTGCGTGGTGCCGGGCGCGCGCACGGTCGACCAGCTCGAGTCGAATGTCCCTGCCGCGGACGGCGACCTGTCCCCCGAGGAGCTCAGCCAAATCAAACAGTTGCACACCAGGTGGCAGGCCGAAGGGCGCTGGTAAACCCCTGAGCACATCCGTCAGGCGGGAACGCCGGTGAGGTCCAGCTCGCGGGCGCGGTGGCAGCGGACCATTCGGTTCGGCTCCAGCTCCTCCCACGCCGGCGGGGTTGTCTTGCAGATGTCCACTGCAAATGGACACCGCGGGTGAAAGTAGCAGCCGCTCGGCGGCGCGGCCGGGTTGGCCACCTCGCCCAGCGGCGGCGTGCGCTCTGTGCGCAGGCGTGGGTCCGGGGCCGGAATGGCTGACATCAGGGCAGACGTGTACGGATGCTTGGGATGCGAAAACAGCGAAGCGGCCGGCGCCAGCTCGACGATCTGACCGACGTACATGACCGCCACGCGATCGCTGATGTGCTTGACCACGCTCAGGTCGTGGGCTACAAACAGATAGGTCAGGTTGAAACGGTCCTGGAGCTCCAGCAAGAGGTTCAACACCTGCGCCTGGACCGACACGTCCAGGGCCGAGACTGGCTCGTTGGCTACCACCAGGCGCGGTCGGAGTGCCAGCGCACGCGCGATGCCGATGCGCTGACGCTGGCCGCCCGAGAAGGCATGCGGAAACCGCCGCATGTACTCCGGCCGTAGGCCGACCAGCCCGAGCAGCTCGGACACCCGGTCGATACGCTCGGAGCGGTTGCGTACACCATTCACCAGCAGCGGCTCGCCCACGATGTCCAGCAGTGTCATACGCGGGTTCAGCGACGAAAACGGATCCTGGAAGATCATCTGCATCTCGCGTCGCAATGGACGCAGCCGGGCGCGTGGCAGTCGGGCGACGTCAACGGTCGAACCGTCGTCCATGCGGAACAGGATCTGGCCCCCCGTCGGGTCGACCGCTCGCAAGATGCAGCGTGAGGTCGTGGTTTTGCCACAGCCGCTCTCCCCAACCAGGGCCAGGGTCTCACCCTGATGCAGGTCGAAGCTCACGTCATCGACCGCTCGGACGTGGCCGACGGTCTTCTGCAGCAATCCACGCTTGATGGGAAAGAATTTCTGAAGGTGCTGTACCTCCAGGATGTTCGACCGCTCAGCCATCAACGCTCGACCACAGGTTCGGCTTGGACGCCCGCGTCCACGGGTTCGTACAGGAAGCAGCTCACCTCGTGCCGTTCGCCCACGGCGGCCAGCACTGGCTCGTGGCGGTCGCATGAG
>JBPCIO010000321.1:0-5459 GCA_051006215.1 Chloroflexota bacterium | reverse complement strand
TGGCAGCTCCAACCACCGCGATCCGGAACACGCGAAAGGGCTGCTTTGCTCGTGTGGACGCGATCATCCTAATGTCTCCTGTTGGCTGGTTGCCGATCTCCCATTGTGACGTATCGCGACCCCGCTGTCACCGGCTGCGCACCGAAGATCAGGCGAGCGTAGATGAGACTGCCGCGTTCGGGTCGATGAAAAAATCGATTTGCGGTGTACGCTTCCGAAGATGCTGGCCCCGCTGGTCGTAGCGTTTGTGACTGCGGTGGGGGCCGCTGGGCTGTACTTGCGTGCGGTGCCGCTAGGAGCAGTGGATGTGCCCAACGAGCGCAGCTCGCACTCTCGCCCAACTCCGACTGGTGGCGGTCTGGTCATCGTGGGGGGTTTTCTGCTTGGCCTTGCGCTCTGGCTTCAGACTGGCGGCGGTCTTTCGCCCCGCGCGCTGGGCTGGATTGCAGGTGCGCTGCTGGTGGCCGGCGTGTCGTTTGTCGACGACCTGCATCCGTTGCCTGCGGTCCCCCGCCTGTTGACGCACGCTGTTGGGGCGGTCGCGCTCACCGTGGTTGGCGTACAGGACCGCGAGTTGCCGCTGCTGGTCGCTCTGCCCCTGGCTTTCCTGTGGATAGCTCTGGTGACCAACGTCTACAACTTTATGGATGGCATAGACGGCCTCGCAGCCTCACAGGCCATCGTCGCCGGCGTGGCAATGGCAATCGCTGGGATCGCGGTCCGGAATCCGCTGGTGGCAATCGGGGCGGGCCTGCTGGCGTCGGCCTCGGCTGGATTTCTGCTGTACAACCTGCCGCCCGCACGCCTGTTCATGGGCGACGTCGGCAGCACATTTTTGGGTTTCAGCTTTGCTGGCCTGAGCTTGCGGGGCAACCTTGGGGTCGGGGGTGGCAAACTGCCGGTCGAGTTCGGCCTGGTCGTGCTCGCGCCATTCTTGTTCGACAGCCTTGTGACTCTGGCCCGCCGCATCCTGCGCGGCGAACGCTGGTATGCGGCCCACCGTTCGCACTATTACCAGCGTCTCGTGCAGGTCGGTCTCTCGCATGCCCAAGTGACAAGCCTGTACGCTTGCCTTGCCGTGATGGCCGCGGCGGCCGGTCTGGCCGGGCTGAGCGTACAGACGCCATTTCGCGAAGCCATGGCCGTGCTCGCTTACGTGCCCATGCTTGTCGTGGTCGGGCTGGTGTGGCGCCTCGAGTCTACTGATTCTTCGACTCGACTCCGACACGGTTTGGGACGCACGGCTCCAATTGAGCAACTGAATGAGTCGCCATCCGTTGTCAGCCACGGACGTTCCTGACCTGAGCATGAACACGATTTGTCTGCTCGGGCTGGGCTACATCGGCTTGCCGACAGGCAGCATGTTCGCGCTGGCAGGCAAGAGCGTCATCGGTGTCGATCCCAACCCAGGCGTGCAGGCCGCACTCAGATCAGGACTAGCGTCGTTCGACGAGCCGGAACTACAAACGCTGGTGACCGCGGCTATCAACTCGGGCCGTCTGCGGGTTCAGACCCACGCAGAAGTGGCCGACGCGTTCATCATCGCCGTGCCGACGCCCCTGGATCCGGCCACCAATCGCGCCGACCTGCGCTTCGTCGAGCAGGCTGCTCGGGATATTGTTCCAGTGTTGCGGCGCGGCAACCTGGTCGTGCTGGAGTCGACCGTGCCGCCCGGCACCACGCGTGACGTCCTGGCGCCCATCCTGGCCGAGTCGGGGTTGGCGCCTGGCCGCGACATATGCGTAGCGCACTGTCCCGAACGCGTCTTGCCTGGCCGCATCCTGATCGAGCTCGAGCAGAACGATCGCCTCGCGGGTGGCCTCACGCCACGCTGCGCCCACGTCGCGGCCGAACTCTACAGCGCATTTGTCAAGGGCGCGATCATGCGGACTGACGCGACCACCGCCGAGATGGTCAAGGTGATGGAAAACACCTTCCGCGATGTCAATGTTGCACTGGCGAACGAATTCGCTCTGATCGCCGAGCGGATTGGAGTCGACGTATGGGAGGCTATTCGGCTTGCCAATCACCACCCGCGCGTCAGCGTGTTGCGACCTGGGCCAGGGGTGGGCGGCCACTGCATAGCCGTCGACCCATGGTTCCTGGTCGATGCGGCACCTGAAGAGGCTCGCCTGATTCGCACGGCCCGATCCGTCAACGACGCCATGCCAGAGCACGTGGTGGCCCGGCTGGAGGCTTTGGTGTCACCGCCTGCGACGATTGCGCTGCTCGGAGTCACGTACAAGGCCGAAGTAGACGACGTGCGCGAGAGTCCTGCGCTACGCGTCGCGGAGCTCGCGGCTGAGCGCGGGTACAGCGTGCGGTTGTGCGACCCGCATGTGAAGGCCCACACAACCGGCTTACCAGGACCCATCCTGCCCTTCGAGCAAGCGCTCCGCGATGCCGAGGCGATCGTGCTGCTGGTTGACCATCGAGCTTTCAAGGAACTGGATGTGGACCTCGCCGCCGCGCTGGTTGGCAGCAAGCGGGTACTGGACGCACGCGGCGCGCTAGATCGGCCCGTCTGGCAGGCACGTGGTTTCGAAGTGAGTGTCCTCGGCGCCGGCACCCAGGTAGCGGACCGGGCTCACGCGGAGCGCTCGAGTGCGTAGCAGGCATTCGCTCAGGCCCATGCGCTTCAGTCCATCGCCGTGGCAGCTCATTGCGCTCGACGCAACCGCTGGTGCAGGCGGGTTGACAGTATCGATGTTGCTGCGCTTTATCGACGAGGGCAGCATTCCCGAGACATACGTGCTGCGCCTGCTGCCGTGGCTGGTACTGGCAGCCGGCGTCCAGATCGGTATTGGCGACGTGATGAACCGCCTGCGCAAGCCCGGATCGGCGCTGGCGCGCCGCCCGGTGGCGCCGTTTGTCGTCGCTACCGTGGTCTCACTGGTCGCGGTGCTGACGATCAACGACGTCGTGCTGCGCGAGCCGTGGCGCCTGCCGCACCTCGTCGCCGTGGTGGGCCCGCTGCTCGCGGCGGCCGGCAGCGCCGCGGTCCGAATGGCAGCCGCGCGGTCGATCGACGTGGAAGAGCTGCTCATGCGGCCGATCATCCACCTGGATGTGGCAGCCTGTGGCGCCGTGCTCACCGGCAAGCGGGTGCTGATCACCGGCGCGGCTGGATCGATCGGATCGGAGCTGGGTCGCCAGGTGCTGGCGGTTGGGCCGGCAGCCTTGACTGCCGTCGACATGAACGAGACGGGCTTGTACGAGCTTGAAGCTGACCTGGCCGCCGTGCGCGCTGATGTCCCGGTGCGCACGTGTATCGCCGATGTCGCCGACCAGCGGCGACTGCGCGAGCTCTTCGTGCGCGAGCGACCAGAGGTCGTGTTCCACGCAGCCGCGTATAAGCACGTGCCGCTCGTGGAAGCCAACCCCGACCAGGGTTTTGTAACGAATGTTCTTGGAACGCTGTCAGTCTGCGAGGCGGCCGTAGCGGTTGAGGCGGAGCGGGTGGTCGTGATCTCGACTGATAAAGCCGTCAACCCGTCAAGTTTCATGGGACTGACCAAGCGTGTGGCTGAGCTCATGGTGTTTGCCGTAGGCCAAACAGGGTCCCCCGGGACGATCCTGTCTGCAGTTCGATTCGGTAACGTGCTCGGCAGTCGGGGGAGCGTCGTGCCGACGCTGTTGCGGCAGATCGACTCTGGAGGGCCGATCACGATCACCGACCCTGATGCTCAGCGCTTCTTCATGACCGTGTCGGAGGCGGCCAGTCTGGTACTGCTGTCGGCTGCGTCCGGCACCTCAGGCAGGCTGTTCGTGCTGGATATGGGCAAGGAAGTTCGGATCGGGCAACTCGCGGAACGCCTGGTCCGCCTGAAGGGCCTGCGGCCCGGCCGTGACGTGAGGATCGAATACATCGGCCTTCGGCCGGGCGAAAAGCTGCGCGAGGAGTTGCACGCGTCCGACGAGCATCTACTCGCTACTGAGCGTGCCGCGGTATGGCGGGTCGAGCCGGACTACACCGTCGACGGAGGCGCCCTGCTGGAAGGTGTCCGCCGCCTGGCCGAGCGTCGCTCCTCGGGTGGGCTCGAACCTGCAGAGTACCCCCCGCTATTGCGGGCCTTGATCCATCGCGCCGTACAACCCCAGGCTGCCCTGACCGTTCGCTGACTCGGCTAGCTTCCGAGGATCAAGTGCAGGTCGCCGAACTCATGCCACAGGTATCTGTGGTCGAGTGCCGCCCGATACGCGGCCGCGAGGTGACGGCGCCCGGCGACAGCCTCGAGCATGGCCAGGTGGCTCGCCTTTGGTTCGTGAAAGCCGGTCAGCAGACTGTCGACCGCGCGCACCCCGCGTTCTGGAGTGACCACCAGGTCGGTCCAGGCATGCGTGGCGATAACCTCGCCGTCACCCTCGTCGGCTGCGCTCTCCAGCGCGCGCACGACCGTTGTGCCGACCGCCACCACTCTTCGGCCTTCGGCTCTGGCGGTGCGAACCGCCCTGGCGGTGAGCTCCGGCACGCGGTATTCCTCCGGGTAGGGTTGTTCGTGGCCTTCCAGGCTGGCCACGCCAGTGTGCAGCGTCAGCGTGACGAACTGGATGCCTTGATGCGCCAAACGCTCCAGCACGTTCGCGCTGAAGGCCCGACCCGCGGATGGCATTTCGGCCGAGCCAGGCGCCCCGGCGTAGACCGTCTGGTACATGTCGATTGGCCACGATCCGCGAACGTATGCATACGTGATTGGCTGCCCGTCTCTCGCCAGCAGCTCAGGCACGTCGACGTCGAACCGAGCAACCCACAGGCGTTTCGAACCCGTATACGGCACCAATAGCCGCGCAGTGGCGCCGCCAGACAGACGGAGTGTCTCGCCCTCGACCACGTCAATCCGTCGTGGTTCGACAACCCACAAATCAGCTGGCAGACGCGTCGAGACATGCAGACGCACTGGGCTGCCGTCGCGGCGTCGCGACTCGAGCGCCGCGGGCAACGTCGCCGAATTATTGCCGACCACCAGGTCGCCGCGTCGCAGCACGTCAGGTAAGTCGGTGAAGCGGCGGTGCTCGATGCGATCGTCTTCCAGGTGACTGACCAGAAGCCGAACGTGGTCCCGCGCGACTCCCCGCGCCTCCGGAGGTTCATGCGCCTCGAGCTCCGGCGGAAGGTCGAAGTCCAGCGGTGCCAGCTCCATACGGAACATTTTCAAATCTCTTTCCCAGCTCAATTCGTGGATGGGGAAAGCATCCGTTGCGCCTCAAATCGACCGGATGCTGCGGTCAGGTCCAGCAGTTGGACGAACGCAGGTGCGACAAGATCCGGAGTCTGCAGGTGAGAAAGGTCGACGCCTGGTTCCGCCGCTCGATGCATTGCGGTGTCCATGGTGGATTCAACCGGTGGTCGCAACACCGCCTGATCTGATTTGACTGGAGTGTAGGAAAGCGTCGAGGGTTTCCGCTGGGGTTTGCCATCCGAGCGTTTTGCGAGGACGGCTGTTGAGTGTGGCTGCAAC
>JBPCIO010000320.1:0-9526 GCA_051006215.1 Chloroflexota bacterium | reverse complement strand
TAGTGCTCAAAGAGAAGCGGGCATATCACGTCCATGCTCCCGATGTGCCAGCACCACCGCTTGACTTCACATAGCTGGTCTCCCACGTGCGGACGTAGGTAATGTCCGCGCACCACAGCTGGTTGGGAGCCGTGGCGGTGAACTGGCGTTGCACCAGATCTTCGACTTGGACCTTTGGGTCGGCCACCGTTGTCCGTCGGAAGCGCCGTGGTGGACGGCCGACCAAACCGGCGACACGCATCAGTCGAGCCACGCGTTTGCGCGATACGCGCTGCTTCCGAGCGCGCAGGTCGGCGTGGACACGCGGTGCGCCATAGGTGGAGCGGCTCTGTTCATGAATGGCTCGGATCTGCTCAGTCAAAGCGGCTTGGCCACGGCACGCCGCGAGGGCTGACGATGTCGCCATGCGTAGTAGCCGCTGGGCGCTACCTGGAGCACTCGACACAACTGAGCGACCGAGTGTTGGGCCTTCTCTACCGCGAACCGATAGCGGCTCACCGGGTCCTACCCTCGATTCTGCGCCTGGATCGTGTCCGGCACGATCAGACGTGCGGGCGAGGCGGGGATGGTTTTCATCGTGGTAGCCGACTATGGCTCAGACGGCAGATCCCCCTGCCTCGCCAACTTTCCTCGACCGCTGATTAGGCTCTGCGATCCATCGCTATGTAGGGCGAGGACGGTGAGGGAGGGGCGCAACTTTGGGTTGAGGAGCAGCTATGCGAGTATGGGTTGGAATTGACGTCGCGAAGGAGATCCACTGGGCGACAGCAGTCGACGACCTGGGCGAGGTGCTGCTTGATCAGCGAGTCACGAATGACCCCGCGTCCATCCAGAGCCTAGTTGCCGATCTGAAGGCGCTCGATGGTGAACCGACTATCGGTCTGGATGTCCTGGGTGGAATAGCAGGTTTGCTTCAGGCAATGCTAACGGCCGCCAACCTGCAGTTAGTCCACGTTCCAGGTCTTGCTGTTAACCGGGCTCGGCAGGGCACGACGGGTGGTGAGAGCAAGAGCGATCCTCGAGACGCACGTGTCATCGCCAACCAGGTGCGCACTCGGCGTGACCTGCGTCCGGTCGACGAGATCACCGAACTTGAGATCGCAATACGTCTCGTCGTTGGCCGCCGCAACGACCTAGTCCAGGATCAAACTCGTCGTCTCTCTCGCCTCCGCGATCTTATCGTAGGCATACATCCCGGCCTGGAGCGCGTGCTGGATCCGACCAACAAAGCCAGCTTGTGGCTCATCACACGCTACGTAACAGCATCTGAGATCCGGGCAGCGGGCCGTGCCGTACTGATCAAACACTTCCGCGCAGCCAAAGGCGTCCGCACACGCGACGTCGAGCGCTTAGCGGACGCCAGTCTCAGCTCCGCGCGCGCCCAAAGCGTGGCTATTCCTGGCGAACTGCTGATCGCCGAACTGGTTCGAGAGCTTGCGGTTGAGGCATTGGCCACAAAGGTGCGCGTAGCACAGCTCGAGCGCGATCTCAAGGCACTGTTGGACCGCCATCCCGATGCCGCGTTGATCCGCACGCTGCCCGGTATGGGGACTACTCTCACCTGCGAGTTCCTCGCCGAAACTGGCAACCTGACCAAGTTTCCTTCGGCTGACGCCTTGGCCGCGGCTGCCGGGCTGGCGCCTGTACTCCGCCAATCTGGCAAGGTGAAGTTCCAACGCCGACCCACCGGTGGCAATCGAGCACTCAAGCGAGTCTTCTACCAGGCGGCATTCTGCTCGCTCCAAGCGGCCGACAGCCGGGCATTCTACAACGTAAACGCCAGGAGGGTAAGGGCCATCACCAGGCAGTCATCGCCCTGGCACGACGCCGTGTCGACGTCCTCTGGGCAATCCTCCGGAGCCGTCACCCGTACGAGCCGCATTTCAAATCGGCTCCGATTGACAAAAAGGATTAGGCTGCCGTCTCCTTGGCAAAGAAGGCCGCGGCTTTTCGAAGGATCTCCCGCTCCTCGCGCAGAACACGGTTTTCACGGCGCAGCCGAGAGAGCTCTTCGCGCTCGCCAGTCGTCAAGCCATCCCGCCGGCCTGCATCAATGTCTGTTTGCGCAATCCAACGACGAACCGCCGTCTCCGTCAGGTCCAGATCGCGGCACACTTCGCTGACGGACTTGCCGCTGGTCTGGACCAGCTCAACCGTGTGCGCTTTGAACTCTGGCGTAAAGGAGCGTCTCAAACGCGCTGTCATCATGGACATTCTCCCGGGTCTCAGCCCGACTCTTCAGGAATGTCCACCAAACGGGGTCAAGACCAATGTTGGGATTGGGCCTATTAGGCCGCACTCGTAACACCCTTTCTCCCAGCTCCTCGGTTGGCCCACGGTAGCGTCACGACGGCCGACCCCCTGTACCAGTTCTATCGCGACAAAGTGTCCCATTGTTAAATCGACGCTCACACCAGGCAAGGTATCCTGGCGGCGGGCGGTGCCGGAGCCTTCCGGCTGGGCGGCACAACCTTCGCAGGAGGGTGTCAGCATGTGGAGGCAAGGTTGGCGATCACATGAAGCTTTGCGCGGCGGCGCCAGGGTGGGCCGCAGGGTGATGATCCGGGCCGCGGCCGGGGTCGGCGCGGCGCTGGCGGGGGCGCAATTTTTCGAAGCGGCGGCACAGCCAGCCGACAGCCCCGGTGGGCGTCTGGGACAGGGCGGCGCTGACGGGATCGTGGTGGTCGATAGCCATGCCCACGCGACGCCAGTCTGGTATGAGCCGATCGAGACACTCCTCTTCGAGATGGACCGCAACGAGGTCGCCCACGCCGCCCTCTGCCAGATCAACACCTACTACGATGACGCCTACCAGGAGGTTCAGCTGCGTCAATACGCAAACCGCTTCGCAAACATCGTGCTGGTGGACTACACCCGTCCGGACGCGGTCGACCAGTTCAACAGGCTGGTTGGCAAGGGAGTGGTGAGCGGGCTGCGCTTGCACCCCGACTGGCGCTCGCCTGGTGACGACCCGTTTGCGATCTGGAAGGCGGCCGCCAGGGGCGGCGTGTCGATTTCGGTCAACGGCAGCAGCTTCGTTGACTTTGCGGATGACAGTTTCGCAGAGGTGTTCGAAGCAGTCCCTGACGTGCCGATCATGCTCGAGCACCTGGCCGGCGCGAACATCTCGGAGGGGCCGCCATACCCGCTGTCACGCAAGGCACTCGACCTGGCGCGCTACCCTAATGCTTACGTCCACTTCGGCGGATTCGGCGACGGCCTGGCGCGGCGCTCGGACCCGGCCAAAGGACCGTTCCCGTTCGACGAGCCGCTGCCGCCGTTGATGGACTGGGCGTACGACGCGTTCGGCCCCAGTCGGATGCTTTGGGGCAGCGACTTCCCGCCAGTCGCTGGGCGCGAGGGCTACGCGATGGCGCTGCAACTCCCGATGCAGCACTTCGCCTCAAAGCCCCTGGCCGAGCGGCAGGCGATGTTCGGCGGGAACACACTGAAGCTGTTCCCGGTAATCGGCCTCGGTGAAGGCGATGCGTAGCCAAGCGGCGCACGGCCCTCCGCGGCTCACTCCGTCAGCTTCTGCGCCCGCAGCCGCTCGTCCTGCGTTCAGGTGGCCCTAGCCATACCACTCGTGTGCCTGCGGGCTACGACTGCGCATCGATCAAGCTGCGGCCCACCCGGGAGGCAGGCGGTGCGGACTCCTCTCAGCCAATCGGCACGATCCTCGCGGCACGTCGTCGGCACGTGCTGGGCGGACCACCTCACGCTCGCGGCGGCCGTGCTGGCCGCCCGCCGGCGGGACGTCCAGACCGTCACCACCCGGTTGCGCGTGCTGCACACGGTCTTCGGCGAGCTCCTGCCCGCGCTTGGGCTCAACGATCTCGGGCAGTGGGACCCCGACCGACACCTGCCGGCGACCACGAGCTCACAAGGACACCAAAGGTCTCCCCGCACGAGACAATCCCGAGCTGGCGATCGAGGTGCTCGAGGAGTTGACCAGGTTGAAGTGGTTCCTCTGGCACGGCAACGTCTTCCGCGCACTGCAAACGGTCGACGATCTTCAGATCGACCTCGACGTCGCCCGTGAAAAGCTTCGATGAATGCCGAAGGTACTCACGCCGCAGTGAGCTGAGTTGGTGCGGGCGTCGCGCGAATGATGCTAACCGGAACGGGCTACTCGGAGGCGCGTCAGGCGAATGAGGCTCTGGCAGTTCTCCACGCACCAGAACACCACCAGGACTTGCCCGTTGGGGAGTGCTGTAGCGACGGGTAGCCGAAGCGCAGCGAACGCGAACTGGACCAGGCGCCGACCCAGATAATGGCGGTGCACGCTCTGCCTAGCGTACGCCTGGCAGCCCGCCGGGGGCTACGCCGCACTGGCAGGCACTGCCGTCGTACTGTGAGGAGTGATGAAGATAGACAAGATCACGCCAATTCTCGTCGACCGCTGCCTCCTGGTACGCGTGTATACCGACTCGGGGATCGTCGGGACGGGTGAGGCAGGCCTGTGGGCACACCACAAGCTCGTCTACGAGGCGATCACGGAATTGGGCGAGTACTACGTCGGCAAAGACGCTAGCCAGATCGAGCACCACTTCCAGGTCCTCTCGCGCGACACACACTTCCAGGGAGCCGTTTTGAGTGCGGCCATGAGCGCCATCGACATCGCCCTGTGGGACGTCCTGGGAAAATCGCTTGACAAGCCCGTTTACCAGCTCCTGGGCGGAAAAGTGCGAGACAGGGTTAAAGGCTTCGCTGTAATTGCGGGCTCGACCCCAGACGAGATGGCCGCGAGTGCCCGCAACAGCGTAGACCAGGGCTACACGTCTCTTCGGGTGATCCCGTTCTTCAAGGGGTTCGAGCGCTTGCCCTCTTCGAAGAAGGTCGGTCAGGCGCTGGACGTCGTGCATGCGATCCGCGAAGCGATTGGCTTTGACATAGACCTCGGCGTAGAGATCCATCGAAGCTTTTCGAAGGTCGAGGTAGTCCAGTTCGGGAATGCGGTCGCCCCGTACCGATTGCTGTACCTGGAGGACCCGCTAGCGCCTGAGAGTACCGACAGCCTGCGCTACGTGGCGGCCCACGTGAACGTACCGATCGCTGCTGGCGAGCGTGCCTACAACCTGTACCAGTTCAAAGAGATCATGGACACTGGCGCGGTGGCGTTGATTCGGCCCGATCTGTCGCTGGCAGGTGGGTTCACGCAGGTCAAGAAAATCGCGGCGGTCGCCGAGGCGTCTGTTGTCGGGATTTTTCCTCACCTGATGGGCAGTCCTGTGAACCTGGCGGCGTACGTGCAACTTGACGCCGCGATTCCGAACTACGTGCTGCAGGAGAGCCACACGGGGGCCGACTTTCTCAACGAGATACTCGATGCGCCGCTGCGGCGCGAGGGCGGGTACGTCATCGTGCCGGAACGGCCAGGAATTGGCGTCGAACTGCGCGAAGACAAGCTGTCCATGTTTCCCTACCGACCGTACACGGTCAGAGGCTGGTTCGACGAAGACGCCTCAGTGGCGCACTGAGGCGCGTCAAGCCATACGGTCAGCCGCGCGATTCGATGCGTTCGGCATCGCGACCCTGCGGCAAGAACCAAGCGTGTCGCGACGCGTCGAGGAGTTTCGACGGACTGCTGCACCAATGCCACCCCGTTCCGCCCAATGGGACAGTCCGGAACACGCTCAGGCAGCGGACACGGCGCTTGCCGGCATGCGCCAGGAGGTGGCCAAATTGCGCCTGAGCAGACATGGACCTCAGCCGCGGGTGAGGAACTCGAGCGCTACGGCGTACATCGCCTGACCCGTGATCATCGCCTCCTCCTCCAGCAGGTAGCGGTTGGAGTGCGGGCTGGCGACTGCGCCTCTGAGCACGCCGTTCGGGCGCGAGCCGAGTGACATCATCGCGCCCGGTACCTGCTCCAGAACGTAGGAGAAGTCCTCGGCCGCCATCAGCGGCGTTGCCTGCTCCGGCGCATTCTCGGCTCCGAGCAGCAGCCGGCCAACGTTCAGCACAAAGCGCGCAAAGTCCGCATGGTTAACGGTCACCGGATAGCCCGCTTCGATCGTGACGGTGGCTGCAACGCCGTGCGCGTCTGCTACGCCGCGGGCAACCCGGCGCAGACCCTCCAGGATGACGGCGCGCGTTCCCGCCGCAACGGTCCGCACGGTCCCGGTCAGCGTCGCCGTTTCAGGAATGATGTTGTTGGTGGTGCCTGCCTCGATCTTGCCGACCGTCACCACGCCGGGCTCGAACACATTCACCGAACGGGTGACGAAGGTTTGCAGGGCCGTGACAATCTCGCACGCCACCGGCACCGGATCGGCCGCAAGATGCGGAGCCGAGGCATGTCCTCCGCGGCCGTGGATGACGATGGTGAACGTGTCAGCTGACGCCAGCACTGGACCTGGCCGAGTGCTGACCACTCCGGCTGGCCAGCTCGGATCGGCGTGCAGAGCAAACGCCGCCGTCGGCTGGATGTCCAGCAGCCCTTCCTCGAGCATGACCGCCGCACCAGCGTAGCCCTCCTCGCCCGGCTGGAACATGAACCGGACCGTGCCGCGGAGCTCAGCCTGACGGCGGCTCAGGAGGCGGGCCGCGCCAACCAACATTGCCGTGTGGGCGTCGTGTCCACAGGCGTGCATCTGTCCCGCGGTAGCAGACGCGAATTCCAGCCCGGTGTCCTCGTGAAGTGGCAGCGCATCCATGTCTGCCCGTAGCAGAATCGCCCGCCCTGGCAGTGCTCCGCGCAGGTCGGCGATCACCGACGTCGTGCGCTGGCCGGTGCGGACCTCCAACGGTAAGTCACGCAGTTCTTCCAGGACCTTTGCCTGAGTGCGCGGCAACTCCAGACCGAGCTCCGGCTCACGGTGGATTGACCGCCGCAGCCGAACGACGTCGCCAAAGAGATGGCGCGCTTCGTGGAGGAGCTCGTGCATGGCTGGCGACTACTATAGCTGCGCCTGATCGTACAGAGCGCGCCCCTGCTTGAGGTCGGCCATCTTGAGTCGATCGGCTTCGTCGATGACCACCAGCTGGCGCCCCTCGTGGGTTCGCTGCTAGCCGGCAGATATGTTCAGAGCGGCGCGATCTCGTCACGCACCGCGTCGAGCTGGTCAAAGGCAAAGCGCTGCACGGCCGCTGTCACGTCGGCCGAGTCTTCGGGCGTGTGACCAGTCGCCCGAGCTAGTGCCTGGTTCATCTCTGGATGGCGCAACATGCTGGCGAACGGGCCGAGCGGTCCGTAGCGCAGGGCAGTTCCCACTGCGAAGGCCACGCGAACCAGCCGTGGATCGCCCCGCCAGCCCGCGTCGGCCAGGCCAGCCACGCAGCCGTCGGAGCACTGCTGGCTGAGCGTGACCAGGTCGGTCGCCCCTACCTGGTGCCAGATCGTGCTGGCGACGACAAGATTGACCAACTCCTCGCCGATCGCCGCCACCCCTGTCCAGGCCCAGTCGATTGCGACCGTCTCCTCCCGGCCGCTCGAGTCGCGCCGAGCGAACAGGTTGCGGCGGTCGGCGTTGGCGTGGACCAGGGTCTGCGGCAGGCGATCGAGCACATCCAGCAGGCGGTAGCGGGCCTCCCATACCTGCCGGGCGCGTCCGGGGAGGTCGTCCGGGAAGAACCGTTCCAGCAACGTCGGGTCGCGGACTGGCTCGGCGCCCGTCCAGAAGGGGGTATTCCGCTCAGCTCGTTGGCGCAGCATCGTGCGGCTCAACCACGGGTAGTCTGGGAGCGGCCGCCGGTCCAGGTATCGGCCATTGAACCGGCCGAGGTGGCGCGCTGCCAGGGCGAACCGCGCGAGCGGCCACCTCGGGCCCACCTCATCCGCGACATCCTCCAGCCAGAGCCAGGTACTATCCGGCCGTTCCTCGATCCCGAAGCAACGGGGGGCGGCAAGGCCGGGCGGCAGGTCATCCAGAAGCTCTGAGCGAAAGGTCAGCACCTCCCGATCCCACCCGGACACGGGCCGCGCGATGGTATCCGTGGGCGTCATTGGCCGGTACAGGACTTTGAGCACCAACGACCACTGGATCGTTCCCGAAGCGACCTTGGCCATGCCGCTGAGCCGGAACACCCCGCTACTGGCGATAGCGGCTCCCAGTCCGGTGTAGATAGGGCAGTGGTCCCAGACTGTGATGTCCGCCGCGTCATCGCCCAGGACCTGCCGCACAAGTTCCACTAAGCGCACCCGGTCCAGGAGTTGCAGCTCTCGCTCGACGTCCACAATCACGCATTGCTCCAACTCGAGGAGCTGCGGCTGCTAACCAACGCCGAGATGGATTCGCAGAGCCCGTTCGCCTTGCTGCTAATTGGCCAGCCGACGCTCGCGCGTCAACTCCAGCTGGGCGTGTTTGCCGCCCTCGATCAGCGCATCCCTACCCGATATCAACTGGCTCCGATGGACCTGGCTGAATCAGCCCAGTACTTGCGCCACCACCTGGCGCTCGTCGGTCGAACCGATCCGCTCGTTGCCGACGACGCCATCGCTCGGCTGCACAAGGCCAGCCTTGGCCTACCGCGTACGTTGAACAACGCGGCCATCGCCGCACTCATCGCCGCCGCCTCCGCGGGCAAGGCTCTGGTGGACGATGACTGCGCGAAGAAAGCCGTTGCCGAACTTACCCGCGACTAATCGCCTCGCTTGCAACCGGATTCGGGTCGCAAGCGGTTCCGGACGCCACCCGTTGAAGCGACCTGCTCCAATCCGATAGACCGCCTATCACCTGTCAAGAATGCCTCGAACAGCTCGGCCATCCGCGCGGATTGGATGGCGTGCAGCGGGTGGCCCAGTTCATCGACCCGCACGTGCGTCACGTTGCGTAACAGACGGAGGCCCAGCGCCAGGTCGTGGTCGCTCAGCGCGTTGCCGAAGCGCGGATCGGCTTGCACCAGGAGCACCGGGCATGCGATCGCCGGCAGCAACTCCTCCGGCTCATAGCCCTCGAGCATGACGCTCGGTCCGACGAGTACCGCCGCCAGCATGTCCGGATCGAGCTGATGCAGACTAACCGACTGATGGGCGAAGTACGGGCTATCCGCGCCTAGCACCTCGCTGGCGGGGCGGAGCTCGTCTTCGCCGGCCACCGGCACCGGCATGGCCCGCAGCGCGGGCTCGATCTCGTCGACCGACCGGTCGGCCGGCCAGGCTGTGCCACAGCGTGTTCTGGGCACGGTGCGTCGGGTGCTCTGTGGCGTGGTCGTTGATCGATAGCGGCGCGTCGCCGACGATCAGCGCGCACACGAGCTCGGGGTGCTGGGCCGCCAGCATGACGCCGACTTCCCCGCC
Source organism: Chloroflexota bacterium (assembly GCA_051006215.1). Lineage (GTDB taxonomy): Bacteria > Chloroflexota > UBA6077 > UBA6077 > CF-72 > CF-72. The sequence goes on along the minus strand of JBPCIO010000320.1, from coordinate 285 downwards.
CAGCGAATGCCCGTACACCACGGCCGGCTCGCGAACGACGCTCGCCAGGAACGTCGCGGTATCGCGAACATAGTCGCGCAGCAAGTAGGCCCCCGGTACGTGACCCGATAACCCGTGGCCGCGGAAATCGGGCGCGAACAGGTGCCACGACTCGGCCAGAATGTCCAGCAGTCGCTGACTGTATTGCCACCGCCCGGAGCCGCCGTGCAGCACCACCAACGCGGACCCATTTGGCGGTCCCTCGGCATAGTTGAGCGCAACTTCATTCGTCGCGAACGCGGCTTC
>JBPCIO010000319.1:0-24394 GCA_051006215.1 Chloroflexota bacterium | reverse complement strand
GACCCAACCCGAGATCGTCGCTCGGGTGACAGCACTGCGCCGTGAGCCGACTCTTCGTGCTGTCCGCACAGCTTCGCTGAACGAGGGACGCGCTATGGATGCGCTGAGGATCCTCAAGCGCATTGATGCCGTCGAATACGAGGGACCTGTGCGCGACGTTCTGGTACTCGTCCGGCGCAGGCTCGACGAGCTGCTCGGATCCGAGCTCGCAGAATCTCGCCATTTGCCTAAGGCAAATGCCAATCGCAAGACAGCACCCAGGTCCAACAATCGCGAGGTTGCCTCAGTCGAACGCGAGACAGCGAACGCCTCTTACCGCGGCGCCGGGCGCGAGCAGTAGCCGCCCGCCAAAACATCGGTGTCGGCGGGCGTGCGACACCCCGGCGGTGCGGGGGAAGGCTGGTCTAGACCAGCCTTCCCCGTTGCAATCACCGATTGGCAGATATAACCGCCGTTATGGTGTTCCATGCGGTATCAAAGGGAACACGGAAAAGGAGCCGCATAGGATGGGGGCGGGTTTCGCCTGACGTCCACCCGGACCGACGAGGCCGCGAAAGCACCGCCAGTCTGCGCAATATTGCTCACCTAGCGGGCGCGTACCCGAGCTGACCGACGCGGAAATGGCGACGTGGGAGCCCAGGTGAGAAGCGCCGGCGGCAGCTGTACCTGTTGAAGAGCACAGGCATGGTTGCATGCTACGCCGTGACCGCGTGGGCAGCCTACCGGAACGCGCTCGCCGTCTCGTATCTCGCGGCTCGTGACACGAACCTTTGACACACGGTGACGAATTTGGCTCGAGGCTACGACGTCGGACCGGAAGGGCGAAGCGCTGAGAAATGGGGGCAGCGGGTCAGCGGGTCTTCGCGAACGATGTACCCGCGCACCACGCGGTAATCCGTAAGACCTTGAGGGTGCGGCGGTGGCGACGTGCGGCACGACACGCCCGACTCCCGAATCGCTGCTGACACGATGGCACAGGCGATAATGGCGCTCAATCCTCGACCGAAGGAAGCGCCAGATGACTGTTCACACCTTTGAGCCGACGCACTTTCACACCACGCTTGGTTCTCACGCGCCGGTCCTACGCGTCCGAGATGGTGACACGGTCAGCACGTGGTGCGTCGACGCGGGTGGCCACGACCGCGAGTTCAAGCCGATCACCGCAGGCGGCAACCCGCAAACCGGGCCCTTCTACGTCGAGGGGGCTGAGGCGGGCGATACGCTGGCGGTCCACTTTGACCGCATGTGGCCGAACCGCAAGGTGGGCTTCACCGGCAAGCTCGTGGCCCCGTGGGTCGTCGACCCCGGGTTCGTCTCTGAGCTTCCCTACGAGCCCAGTCTCGGGCCTCGCCCAAGCCCGCCCGACGAGCGGCACGTCGACCTCTGGGAGCTCGACCTCGACCGCGGCGTGTGCCGGCTCCAGACACCGCGCCCGGGCCTCGAAGCGCTCCAGGAGCTCAGGATCGAGCCAATGCTCGGCTGCTTCGGCGTCGCACCGTCGCGTGGCCAGGCAATTTCCAGCGCTACTTCGGGTACGTACGGCGGGAACATGGACTACCGCGGCTTCACCCAGGGTGTGACGGCCTACTTTCCCGTGTTCGTTGACGGCGCGCTCCTTCACTTCGGCGACGGCCACGCAGTTCAGGGCGACGGCGAAATAGTCGGCAACGGCATCGAGATTTCGTTCGACGTCACGTTCACGGTGCAGCTGCTCAAGGGCAAGACTATCAACTGGCCACGCGGTGAGAATGCCGAATCGATCTTCGCCGTCGGCAACGCCCGCCCGCTGGACCAGTGCGTCCAGCACGCCACAACCGAGCTGATGCGCTGGCTCGAAGCGGACTATGGCCTCGACTACCGCTCATCGTCGGTGCTGTTCGGGCAGTGCATCCGTTACGACCTCGGGAATGTCTTCGATCCGGCCTACACCATGGTCGCGCGTATGGAGAAGCGCTTCTTGCCACCCAGAAACGGCCGCTGATCCCCCACCAGGCACTGTCAACTAAGAATGGTGCGCGGTTGGGATAACTGCTAAGAAGCCGGCCTCCGGGCGTAAACGCGACAACTGCAGCAGGTTGCCGGACTGAGGAGGCTACATCAACGGGAGTTGACGCCCCGCGGGCATACGCTCCGAGACGATGACCTGGTCGATGTCCGCATTAAGCGGGAGGACATCAACTCGCAGTTCGTGCCCGAGCCACGCGCGAAGCACACGGTCGACCGCTTCGGCGGGAGTGCTTCGACGGATTCCCCTCACCTGCCCGATCGGCAGGAGCCCATTCAAGCCATAGATCGCAAGTGCCAACCTTTGGGCACGCGGCTCTGCACCATGGACGGAACCGGCCTGTGCTCGGCGTGCGCAGCCTCCAGAGCCTTCCAGGCTGGCGAACGCGCGATCTGCCTGAGACGGATGCGCCACTCGGTGACCGCTGAAGCCAGCAACAAATTGATGCCCTGACGACCGCGTACACCGCGAACCTCCATGTCGCCGAGCAGCACATTCGCCAGCCGCGTGGGCGCCGTCAGCTCGATGGCGGCAGGTAGCCAATCCCGAGTGCTTCAGCGACGTACCGGGCCGAATCACCCTGCCACTGGAGCGCATGCAGTCGTTCGCCCCCGAGTTCCACGCTTACGCGATTCACGTAGTCGGCGCCGAGCCCGACCACCAGGCTGACCGGTCGACCGCTGAGCCAATCCCGCGACGCCGGCGGACAGCGACCTTCGGGAGCACGCCGGGCGCCAGGCGATTGCCGCAATCTCGAGGTTGCCGCGCGCGAGCGCTGGCACGTGCTGCATCAACAGGTCACCGACGCATGCAGAAACGGCTGGAGTTCTGTTTCCCGTCACAGTTGAGGAGCGCCTCGACCCTCGCCACTCGTCGGCCAGGATCGTGCGCAATTGACGACACTGTTGGTCGCGTGCTCGGATGATGTCCTTGAGCGCAATGGTCTCGCCTGCCAGTTCAGGGTTGGATCGCACGACAGAGGAACGTTCGCCGAAGTAGACCCGCAATTCGGCCATGTCGCTGGGGTCACAGCGGACAAGGTCAAAGACCGGCTCGGCTGCGGTGGACGCTGAGCCCCGCCACTATGAAACCATTCTGTCGTCCCGGATTTTCTGCGGTACGCGGCGCGTCGGTCAGGCAGCGTACACAGCACAGCGCAGCGGAACCGAGACTAGCGGTGCGAGGTCCTTACAGTCCCGCCCGCTGAGCACCCGAGAGCGACGTGTCAAGTGACAGTATTTGCCTTTGGCTGAAGCCCGTTTCGCGTGAAAGCAACCTTGACCGCAGCGTGGACTGCTCGTCTGTCAGCCACCACGTGACGGCCCGCGGCCGGACTGGCGGCAGTTAGCGGCGTCGCGCGTTCGGCAGCAAACCCCCGCCATCAGTGCTGATGATCTCGCCGTTGACAAAGATCGACTCATCAGAAGCCAGCCACAGGATGGCGTGCGCGCCGTCGGCCGGTACCGAGAAGCGCCCGCCTGGCATATGACCCTCCACCTCAGCCAGCCATGCCGCATCGTGACCCTCGCGCGCCTGGACAACTTTCTCCGTCTCGGTGATATTCCAGCCCGGATTCAAGTAATTGGCGCGGATGTTTTCGCGGCCGAACGCACCGGCGATGTTGCGGGTCAGCGTCAGCAGTCCACCTTTCGCCACCGAATAGGCGACCAGATTGGCTCCGCCGCCGAAACCATTGCCCGAACCGACGTTCACGATCGAGCCGCCGCCTGAGCGCAACATATGCGGCACCGCCTCGCGGCACAACAGGAACGGGGCTTCCAGATTGGTGGCCATGATCTCACGCCAGAAGGCAAGCGTCGTGTCCGTCAGGGAGGCGCGGGGATAGATCGCGGCGTTGTTCACCAACACGTGGAGTCCGCCATACGCACGCACCGTCTCCTCCACCAGCCGCACGCAATCGGCCTCCAGGCTGACGTCGGTCTGGACGTACAGAGCCTCGCCGCCTGCGGCGCGGATCACGGCAACGGCGTCCTGGCCGGTGGCCGAAGTGCGACTGGCTACCACGACCCGGGCCCCTTCGCGCGCCAGCAATTCAGCTGTGGCGCGACCGATGCCAGCGTTGCCGCCGGTCACGATAGCGACTTTGCCCTGGACGCGCATGCCGCGCGAGCGATCCGGGATAGACGGGGGAAGTGGGACCGGCATGATTCGGGTCATCTCCTGGGCTGCTCAGGCGGTCGTGCTTGACCCTCCGCCAGCATGGTCGTAGCATGCGAGACAGGGCCGCTTGTGCGCGAGCCAGCGTACCACACAATGATACGAGTCGATTGCTGGCCCAGGAGAATAACGTCATGCCATTCAAAGTTGTCGGCAATCCGTTTCGACCTACCGGCGCCGATTTTCGTTATGAACAAGAGGCCCTCACCCCGCTCGGCATTACGATCGAGCCGGTCGTCGCCGAGTCCGACGAGGCGTTCATCGAGGCTGTCAAGGACGCCGATGTCATCATGGTGGGGGCTCGCCCGCTCACCGCTGCCGTCATCACTCGCCTCGACAAGACGCGCCTGATTACCAATCCAGGTGTCGGCGTCGACCGCATCGATTTGGATGCGGCCACAGCCAAGGGCATCATCGTCACGAACGTGCCCGACGTGTTCCTGGAGGAGGTGGCAGTGCACGCGATGATGCTGCTGCTGTGCTGCGCCAAGAAGACCGTGCCTCTGGACCGAGCCGTGCGCGAGGGCCGCTGGGGAGAGTCCCGCAGCATCATGCAGCCGATGCCACGCGTGATCGGCGATACGTTGGGGCTGGTTGCATTCGGGAATATCCCGCGCCTGGTAGCGAAGAAAGCCAAGGCCTTCGACATGCGCCTGCTGGCCTGGGATCCGTTCGTACCCGAGGCGGCCTTCACCGAAGCGGGCGTCGAGCGTGTGCAGGATTTGACCGATCTGTTCGGCCGCAGCGACTACGTTTCGGCGCACCTGCCGCTCAACTCCAGCACACGCGGCCTGCTGAACTATACTTGCTTCAGCGCGATGAGGCCGGGGGCGTACTTCATCAACACGGGGCGTGGACCCACGCACAACGAAGCCGATCTCATCCGAGCTTTGCAAGAGAAAAAACTTGCCGGTGCTGGGCTGGATGTGATGGAGCAGGAGCCGACCCAACCCGACAATCCGTTGCATGGCATGGCCAATGTCGTCCTGACTCCGCATTCGGCGTCGTTCTCGGATAAGGGCCACGCCGCGGCGCGCCGCCGGGTTGGCGAGGAAATTGCCGCGGTGCTCCAGGGCCGCATGCCGCGCTCAGTGGTCAATAAGGACGTACTGAAAACCGTCCATCTCAGCTAAATTAGCTGTACGCAGCGCTGGCGGCGATGGCATCGGCGGCGTGTCGCACTTCGACAAGCAGCTTCCGAGTGGTGTCGTCCGCCATGCGTTCGGTCGGCACCGTCACGCACACGACCGCGAGGGTTCGTCCGTCGTCGCCGAGGACCGGCGCCGAGACCGATGCCAATCCCAGGCTGCGTTCCGACGAAGCCACGTAGAACCCCTGTTGCCGAATGCGTTCCAGGTCCGCCAGCAGCGTCGCGCGATCGAGGATCTCGCCCGTCGCCAGATGAGTCTCGCCCAGGTGCGCAAGAAGTTGGTCGAGCTCGTCGGGCTGCATTGCCGCGGCGAGCACTCGACCCGCGCCCAGGTGCAGCGGCAAACGCTGCCCGAGTGGCAGACTGTAGCGCTGGGCTGAGCGCGCTTCGATCCGCTGAACCGCTACACGGCTGAACCCCAGCCGTACAAACAGGCTCACAGTCTCGCCGGATGCGCGCGCCAGCTCCTGCAGGATCGGCTGGGCGGCGCGCGTCAGACTGTTGCCCATGACGAAGCCGTGTGCCAGCGGGAGACTGGCAATCCCAAGCTGGTACACACCGCGCACTTTCTGCACGAAGGCCCGCCGCTCGAGGACGTTCAGCAAGCGCTGGGTGGTGGCTTTGTGCATCTCGGCGACCTGGGCGACTTCTGTAAGACGCATGGGTCGGCCACTGGCCTCGAGCACGCTGAGCAGATCGAGGGCGCGCTCGACGGCGCGGACCGACCGAATACCGTCCCTGGCCTGGCTCGCTGGAACAGCACGCGCAGACTGAACCACGCGCCCGTTGTATCACAGGACGATACGCCGGACCTCAACCTGAGCTGGTGTGGGAACTGGACGGGACGCCATGGATGAGTCTGGACCGGTAAGATGCTCGAACTCAAGTCACCCGACGGAGGCTTCACGCTTGGCTCTGGACTATGTCAGCAACGAAGAACTTATTCGGGAAGCCCGCCGCCGCATCAATCAAGGCGCGTGGGATTATCTGGTGGGCGGATCGGAATCGGAAACCACGCTGCGCCGCAACCGACGCGCCTTTGACACGATCGCCTTCAGACCGCGCATCTTGGTCGACGTTACGAATATTGACACCTCGACCACCTTCTTGGGCCAGAAACTGCGTATTCCTGCCATCCTCGCGCCGATCGGATCGCTCCAGGTCTTCGACCCTGAGGGCGCCCTGACGTCCACCCGCGCGTCGACCGAGTTCGGCATCATGCACTGCGTAAGCTCGGTCACCCAGCCTGCTCTCGAGGAGACCGCGGCGGCCACCCCGACGCCCAAAATCTTCCAGCTGTACGTTCAAGGCGACACCAAGTGGACGGAGGAGATCGTTGGGCGCGTGAAGCAGGCCGGCTACGCTGCCCTGGCGCTGACGGTGGATGTGGCGCACTACAGCCGGCGCGAGCGCCCCATGTTGACTCGGTATCAGCCGCCCACCCGGCGCATCAACAGCGTGCCCGAGCGGAGCTGGCAGGCTGCTCTGACCTGGGACACGATGGACATGATCAAAGAGCTGGCCGGGCTGCCGTTCATGCTGAAGGGCGTCCAAACTGCCGAGGATGCAGAAATCGCGGTCCAGCACGGTGTCGACTACATCTGGGTCTCCAACCACGGCGGCCGCCAGATTGACCACGGCCTGGGTAGCCTTGACACGCTGCCTGAGATTGTCCGCGCGGTCAACGGCCGGGCCAAGATTGTTCTCGACGGTGGCGTTCAGCGCGGGGGCGACATCCTGAAGGCCGTGGCGATGGGCGCAGACGTGGTGGCCCTGGGTCGACTCCAGGGCTGGGGCCTGGCGGCAGGTGGCCAAACTGGCGTCGTGCGCATGCTCGAGATCCTGGAGGACGAGCTCATCAGTGCCATGGGGCTGACCGGCTTGACCAGCATTGACCAGGTCAGCGAAAAGTACATCTGCCAGGCTGAGCCGGTGGTGGACGCGCACGAGATGAGCAGTTGGGTCAACATGCCCGTCGGGCGAATCCTCTGATTTGCTATCTTCAGCTACGACCACTGTTCCCAGCACCCTGCCCGAAACCTACGCGCCGTACAAGCCGGCCGAAACCGAGGCCCACTGGTACGACTTCTGGGTCGAACACGACCTGTTTCGGCCTGAGTCGCATCCCAACTACGGAAAGCGGCCGCCTTTCGTTATAACCATGCCGCCGCCCAACGTCACGGGCGGGCTGCACAACGGCCACACCCTGTTTGTGACGTTGGAAGATATCATGATCCGCTGGCACCGCATGCTCGGCGACCCGAGCCTGTGGGTGCCCGGCCGCGACCACGCCGGCATTGCCGGCCAGGTCGTGGTCGAGCGCGATCTGAAGGCCCGCGGCATCGATCGGCATGACCTGGGCCGAGAGGCGTTCCTGGAGCAAATGTGGGAGTGGATGGAGTCATACGGACTCCAGATCCAGCGTCAGCTCCGCAGGTTAGGCGCCTCGGCCGACTGGTCGCGGGAGATGTTCACGATGCAGCCGCACCACGTGCGGGCCGTTCGCACTGCCTTTGTGCGGCTGTTCGACAAGGGGCTGATCTACAGGGGACACCGCATCGCCAACTGGTGCAAAGACTGCCAGACGGTGCTCTCGGACCTCGAAGTGGAGTACCGCGAGCTCGAAGGCCAGTTAACCTACGTACGTTACCCGGTGGTGGACGCCGAAAACGAGTGGATTACGGTGGCCACAACGCGTCCGGAAACAATCCTTGGGGACGTCGGCGTAGCGGTCCATCCTCAGGACGCGCGCTACAGGCACCTGCTCGGAAAACACGTGCGCATTCCGCACGTGAATCGATTGGGCGTCATTGTTGGAGACGAAGCTGTCGATCAGGACTTCGGCACCGGAGCGGTTAAAATAACACCCGCTCACGATCCGACCGACTTCGAGATAGCCCGGCGCCACAACTTGCCGGCCGTCAACATTATGAATCTTGACGGCACAATCAACGCCGAGGGTGGACAGTATGCGGGCCTGACGACACAGGAAACCCGCAAGCGCATAGTGGCTGAGCTCGAGGAAAACGGCCAGTTGGTGAAACACGAGTTGTATACCCACTCCGTCGGCCACTGCTCTCGATCGGGCACGCTGCTCGAGCCACTGCTGCTCGACCAGTGGTATCTGCGCATCAAGCCGCTGGCTGATCCGGCCATAGACGCGGTCCGAGAGGGTCGAATCCGGATCATCCCGGAGCGGTATGCGCGGGTGTTTTTCAATTGGATGGACAATATCCGGGATTGGTGCATCTCGCGCCAGTTGTGGTGGGGGCACCGCATTCCTCTGTACTACTGCGATGCGCCGGACTGTGGCGAGCAGTGGGCCAGCATCGACGAACCGGAGCGGTGTCCGAGGTGTGGCAGCGCGCTTTTCCATCAGGATCCTGACGTGTTGGATACGTGGTTCTCGTCCGGTCTGTGGCCATTCAGCACGCTGGGCTGGCCTGACGACACCGCCGACATGCGCCTGTTTTACCCAACATCGGTCATGGAGACTGGCCACGACATCCTTTTCTTCTGGGTCGCCCGCATGGTCATGTTCGGCCTGGAGTTCACGGGTCAGGCGCCATTCCACACCATCTATCTGCACGGGCTTATCCGCGCCGACGGTGGCGTGAAGATGAGCAAGACCAAAGGCAATGTCCAGGATCCACTCGAGCTGATCGAACAGTACGGGACGGATGCGCTGCGCCTGGCGGTGACCATCGGCAATACGCCAGGCACCGACTTCACGCTCACTCCCAACATTCTGGATGCGCGGCGCGACTTCGTGAACAAGCTCTGGAACATTGGCCGGTTTGTGATGGTGAGCACGACCCCTCTAGATCGGTTGCGCGCCCTTGAGCCGGCGCTGCCGGCCGCCAACGCGTCGGTGGTCGAACGCTGGATCGCCAGCCGCCTGTCCAGCGTCACCGCGGACGTGACTCGCTTGCTCGGCGAGTTCAATTTTGGCGAAGCTGCGCGCGTCATACACGACTTCATCTGGGACGAGCTAGCCGACTGGTACGTCGAGTCGTACAAGGTTCAGGCCCGCGGTGGCCAGGCCGACGGTGCGTTGCTTGCCCAGGTGTATGAGAAGGTACTACGCCTACTGCACCCGTTCGCCCCGTTCGTGACTGAAGAGCTCTGGCAGCGGATGACCACCGGCGTACCAGATCGGCCCATGGCGCTCATCATTGCCGAGTGGCCGGGTGGCAGCGACAAGGCTCGCGACACGGCTGCCGAAGCCGACTGGTCGGAACTGACGGCGATGACACGCGCCACCCGCACCCTGCGCGCCGAGTACCACATCGAGCCGACGAAGGTGGTTTCAGCGTCGATCGCGTCGAGCACACCGGAGCGCGCGGCCTTTTGGCGTCGGCACGCTGATTTGCTCGGCGCGTTGCCTGGCACACGCCTGCAGCCAATTGAGATTCTGCATTCGCCAGAGGGTGCGCCGGCTGATTTGGCGGCGCGCTGCATAGCCACCATGGCGGGCGGAGCTGAGCTGCTCATCCCGGCCGAGGGGTTGTTCGACGTCGGAGCTGAGCTAGCGCGTACGGGCCAAGAGCACGCCCAGACGCAGAAACAGGTCCAGCGTCTGTCCACCTTGCTAGCGTCTGACTTCAGTCGCCGAGCGCCGCCCGAAAAGGTGAGTCACGAGCGTGAGTCTCTGGAAGCACAGCACGCACGGCTCCAGACCCTCGAGCGTCGCCGCGCGACTTTGTCTCGCCTGAGCGGGGGCGACGCCGTAGACGCGCGGTGAGAGCGGCGCAAGGGCCGCTGCGTTGGCTCGGGCTCCAGGCCCATCCGCCACGCACTGGCTTGGCGTATCTGGGTTCGCGCGTGGCGGTGTACATTATCGCGCTGGCGCTTACGGCGTTCGTGTACGGCACCAGGCAGCGGGGTCTGTTTATTGCGCCTCCGGTTGGCGTGTTCGCCGCGGCCGGGACCTGGTACTTTCTGGGCGACACCTCGGTAGATTGGCGGCGGCGGCTGCTGCTTTCAGCCGGGGTGGGCATCGTGATGGCTGAGCTGACGTGGGCGTTTGGCTACTGGAACGTACCGTCGTTGGTCGGGGCCGCCCCGCTGTGGCTTGGATTTTACGTGTTGTCGGGCCTGGTAGAGCATGCAGCCTCGCTGAGCCTGGACCGCCGTATCGCCACCGAGTACGGGGTGGTCGCAGCGATCGGCGCACTCGTCATCTCCGTCGTCGGCCGGCCCTGGAGCACCTGAGGTACTCTCCCATGGCCCCAAGCTCGAGGAAGGTCTGAGGCGACATGCCTGGCGCGTTGAACGGTTTGCGCGTGCTCGACATGAGCCGAGTTCTGGCGGGCCCGTTCTGCTGCATGATGCTCGGCGATCACGGAGCGGACGTCATCAAGGTCGAGCCACTCGAGGGAGACGAGACGCGCCGATACGGCCCCCCATTCGTCGATGGCGAGAGCACCTATTACCTGGGGATCAACCGCAACAAGCGCTCCATCGCCCTCAACCTCGCCACTGCGACGGGCCAGGAGATCATTCGCCGCCTAACGTCGAGCAGCGACATCCTGGTGGAGAATTTCCGTACTGGTGCGACGGAGCGTTGGGGCCTCGATTATTCGAGCCTTTCCGTGCTCAACCCGCGTTTGATCTACCTGTCGATCTCGGGCTTCGGCCGCACCGGTCCATACGCCAGGGTTGCAGGCTACGATGGCGCGCTGCAGGCGTTCGGTGGCTTCATGAGCATCAACGGCGAGGCAGACGGCGCGCCGCTCAAGGCCGGTATCGCCATTGCGGACCTGGCAACGGGTCTGTTCGCCAGCCAGGCTATTCTGCTCGCGCTGCAGGCGCGCCAGGCCACTGGGGTTGGTCAGCAGGTGGAGGTGTCTTTGCTCGAGTCACTCCTGGCCATCCTGCACCCCCACTCCAGCACCTATTTGAATACCGGCCAAGTCGGCAAGCCGATGGGCAACAGCCATCCGATGCTTTCGCCGTATGACCTCATTCCAACTGCCGATCGGCCGGTCTTTCTGCCGAGCGGCAACGATGGTCAGATGCGGCGGCTGGCGGCGGTTATTGGGCAACCGGACCTCGCCCGGGATCCACGGTTTCGCACCAACCAAGACCGGGTTGCGCATCGCCGCGAGCTGCTCGACATCCTGCGAACCGAGTTCCGAAAGTGGCCGGCGACGGAGCTGTGCCGTCGCCTGTGGGACGCTGGAGTTCCGGTTGGACCCGTCAATTCGGTCGACGAGGTATACGCCGATCCGCAGGTACTGTACCGCCAGATGCTTCAGCAGATCCCGCATCCCGGCCTGTCGAGCGGCGCTGTCCGACTGCCAGGCCTGCCGGTCAAAATGTCTGGCACGCCCGGCAAGTTGGGCCGTCACCCCCCGCGCCTGGGGGAGCACACCGACGCCATCCTGGCCGAGCTTGGCTACGGAAAAGACGAGGTGGAGGCGCTAGTCGCCTCCAACGTAGCAGCCCGCCTTGACTCCATATGATGCCGGTCGCGCCCGCGGCCGTCTGAGGAGAATGGAAGACATCCCGAGACGGAGCCGCGAGATCGCGGACGCCGCTTCCGGCAGTTTACAACCGTGAGTGTCGAGATCTTCGCGCAGCTTCTGATCTATGGACTGACAGATGGCGCGGTGGTCGCGCTCAGCGCGGCCGGATTTACGCTTGCCTACTCCGTCGCAAGGCAGATCAATCTTGCCCACGGCAGCGTTTTCGCGCTCACGACGGTGGTGGTTGCGAACCTGGCAGCCTTCGCTGGGGTCACCGCTGCCGAGCCGCTGATGGTGCGTGTCGCAGCTTTGGTCCTGTTCGCGGTGTGTGGCGCGGCGTGCGGGGGTGTGCTGAATGTGGGCATCGAACGCCTGGCCTTCCGCCCATTCCGGCGTGTTCGCGATCCACTGGCGCCGCTGGTGGCCTCGGTCGCGCTGTCCTTCATCCTGTTTCAGGCGGCGGTGTGGTGGCATAACTTCCGCTTTGTGGCTCCGCCGGGGGCGCACCAGGGCGTGGACATCCCGCTGCTGGCCATGCCAGACCTCGTGCCGCGGCTCGAGCTGGGGTTTGGCGCCGTCTCGTTCACGCTGAAAGACGTGCTCGTTCTGGCGATCGCCGCGTTGGTGGCTGGAGGTGGGGCGGCGTGGCTCGCTCGCACGAGGGTCGGTCGTCTGCTGCGCGCGGTCGCTCAGGATCCGGAAACCACCGCCCTGATGGGTGGCAATCCAGATCGAGCCCAGACGATCGCGTTTGGCGTTGGCGGGGCAGTCGCAGGCTTCGGCGCGGCAATTTTCGCTGCCTACTCTGGCGGGGCAAATGCGCAGTACGGCTTGCGCAGCGGCCTGGCCGCGATGACCGCGGCCGTGCTGGGCGGAGTGGGTGATCCCCGTGGTGCTCTGCTCGCGGGCATTGTGCTGGGCATCTTCAGCTCGTTCAGCGACTACCTCCTGGATGCGCAATGGACGCCGGTGCTAGTGCTGTTGCTCCTGGTGGGACTACTCGCATTTCGACCGACTGGGTTGCTGGGCACGACCTCGCATGGGAGCGACCCACCCAGGCCGTCGAGTCTTGCGCTGGCCTCAACCCGAGTACGGGGCGTCTCGCGCTGGGCGGTCGTTGGTTTGCTGGTGGCCGGCGTGGTATATCCGTGGCTCGATCACGCGGCCGGCTGGTACCGACTGCCGGGCGCCACCGTCGCACTGCTGATGGTGACCTTGGCCACCGGGTTGACGGTAGTGGTGGGTTTCGCAGGTTTACTGGATCTTGGCTACGCCGCGTTCTTTGCCATTGGCAGCTACACAACGGCGGTGCTCACCAGCTCCGGCAGCCGACTTGGGCTGGCGCTACCAGCGATTGTGCGTGAGCCGTGGCTGGCGCTACCGCTGGCTGGCCTGGTCGCGGCTGCCTTCGGGGTGTTTTTCGGCCTGCCAAGCGTCCGCACGCGCGGAGAATACCTGGCTATTGTGACCCTCGCGTTTGGCGAGATTGTCCCGCTCGTGATCTGGCATTTGCCTGACTTGACGGGTGGTCCGCGTGGCATGAGCGGAATCCCGGTGGTTGGCTTCGGACCGTTGCCCGTAAGCGGTGTGCTGGGTACATACGTGGTCGCGCTGGCGCTCGCTTGCGGTGGGGTTGTAGCTGCGTGGCGGCTGAGCGGCTCGCGCATCGGAAGGGCCTGGGCGGCCGTCCGCGAGGATGACCTGGCGGCAACTGCTGCCGGCATCAATCCGCCGGCGCTCAAACTGCTGGCGTTTGCCATCGGCGCAGGGTTCGCCGGCGTGGCTGGGGCCGGCTTTGCGCAGCTGTTCGGCTCGGTCGAGCCTTCAGAGTTCGACTTCAGCGTCTCCCTGATGGTGCTGGCAGCAGTGGTGCTCGGCGGGCGGTGGGGTGTGGGCGGGTCAGTCCTCGGCGCGCTGGTCATCGCGGCGTACGATCGGTTGCTGGTCGACGGCCTGACTGCCGGGCTACACGTCGCGGGCGCGGCAACGCATATTTCGGCTCTGCTCTCGATTGACCTGCGCCAGCACAATTTCGCCATCTTTGGCCTGGCGCTGTTCCTGGCCACCCTGTACCGGGCCCGCACATCCGCGTAGCCCACCAAGCTCGCAGCCGCGGCGGCGGGGACAGTCCGCTACTCGATGCCGAGGTACGCCTTCTGGACTTGCTCGTTTCTCTGCAGCGCCCGCGCGTCGTCCTCGAGCACGATCTGACCGGTCTCCAGCACGTAGCCGCGGTTGGCCACGTTGAGGGCCATCATCGCGTTCTGCTCCACCAGTAGCACCGCCACACCCTGGCGATTGATCTCGACGATCGTATTGAAGATCGTCTCGACCAGCATCGGCGCCAGGCCCATGCTCGGCTCGTCGAGCAGCAGAATCTTGGGACGGCTCATCAACGCTCGGCCCATAGCCAGCATCTGCTGCTCGCCCCCCGAAAGTGTCCCGCCGCGCTGCTTCAGGCGCTCGCGCAAACGCGGGAACAATTCGAGGGTACGTTCGAGATCGCGCTGAATCTCGACGTTGTCCGTACGAGCAAAGGCGCCCATCTCGAGATTTTCCTGCACCGACATGCGCGAGAAGATGCGCCGGCCCTCGGGCGACTGACACACGCCCATCTCCACGATGCGATGGGGGGGTACGCGGTCGATCCGCTGCCCGTTCAGCAGCACCTCGCCCAAACGCGGCGGGTTGATCCCTGAAATGGTGCGCAGCGTGGTCGTCTTGCCCGCGCCGTTGGCGCCGATCAGCGTGACGATCTCACGCGGCTGGACCCGCAGTGAAATGCCCTTGATGGCGTGGATGTGGCCGTAGAACGTGTGGATGTTGCGCAACTCGAGTGCGGCAATGCCGTCCACCGGAGCGTCGGAGGGCAATGCCACGCTGGCGGGCAGCGTGCTCATGTCAGAGTTGACTCCTGGGGTTGCTCGATGGCTGTTTCAGTGGTCGCCGCGCGACCCAGGTAGGCCTCGATCACGCGCGGGTCGCGCTGGACTTCCGACGGCGTGCCCTCGGCGATCTTTTGCCCGTAGTCGAGGACCGTGACGCGATCGGAGATGCCCATCACCACCTTCATGTCGTGCTCGATCAGCAAGATCGTCAGGCCACGGTCGGCCCGTAAGCGCGCGATCAACCGAGTCATGGCAGCCGTTTCGTGAGCGTTCATCCCCGCGGTCGGCTCGTCGAGCAACAGCAGGCGTGGTTCGGCGCCGAGAGCGCGAGCGACCTCCAACCGCCGCTGATCGCCATACGGCAGGTTACGCGCCCACTCCTCCTGTTTACCGCCCAGGCCGACGTAGCGCAGCAGGTCAAGGCCGCGCTCTCTGGCCTCCGATTCTTCTCGATTGAAGCGCGGCGTGCGCAGGACGGCGTCAAGAGCATTTGCCTTGAGCCGGGCGTGCATCCCGACCAGCACGTTGTCGAGCGCACTCATCGTCCCGAACAGTCGGATGTTCTGGAAAGTGCGGGCGATGCCGAGCTGAGCGATCGTGTGCGGCTTTCGGCCAGTGATGGCCCTACCCTGGAACGTGATCGCACCGCTGGTGGGGGTGTACAGCCCAGCGATCATGTTGAAAAACGTGGTCTTGCCGGCGCCGTTCGGGCCAATCAGGCTCACGATCGCCCGCTCCTGGATCGTGAAATCCACGCTGTTGACAGCAACCAGGCCGCCAAAACGCTTGGTCACTCCTTGCGCCAGAAGCAGATCTGCCATGGTGGGGCGGGGTGTCTATGCGCGCACGCCGCCGAGGGGGCGGTCGATGAGCGCTTCTTCACCCAACTGGTCGTCAATCGGCTCGACGTCGTCGCCGGCGTGCATCTGGACGGCTCGCTGGCGGTTCGGGAAGATGCCTTCAGGTCGGGTGAGCATCAGGACGACCAGCGCCAGCCCAAAGATTCCGAACTTGAATTGGGTAAGGTCGACGGCGGCCAGGAGCGGGCTGAGCCCTGGTATGTTGGCTGCGCCGGCCAATCCGTGCAGCCAGTTGCTGGCCTCGCTGGTCAGCACGCGGTCGTAAAAACCGAGCACCACGCCGCCGAAGATCACCCCCCAGATGTTGCCAATGCCGCCCAGAATGATCATCGACAGCACCACGATGGAAATCGAGAAATCAAACTGGAACGGATCGATCAACTGGAGCATGCTGGCCCACAGCGAACCCGCGAACCCAGAAAACGAGGCGCCTATGGCAAAGGCGAGCAGTTTCGTCTGGACCAGGTTGATGCCCATGGATGATGCGGCGAGCTCGTCTTCACGGATGGCCATCCAGGCGCGGCCGATGCGCGAATTGGCCAGCCGATAGATGGCAAATACGGATACGCAGCCAACCACGAAGATCAAGTAGTACCACGGGGTCTGGTCTGAATTAGATAGCTGCAGGGTAGTCAGCTGGCCGTCCTGGAGCCACGGAATCGTGGGCCGGCCAATCGGATTGATGCCCTTGGAGCCCTTGGTCCACTGCTCGAGATTCAGAAAGGCACGCGGCACGATTTCGCCGAAGGCCAGCGTCACGATGGCCAGATAATCCCCCCGCAGTCGGAGTGTAGGTGCCCCGAGGATGATGCCGAACGTCGCGGCGACCAGAAATGACAGCGCCATGGCCACGTAAAAGTTGGTTTGAAAAATGCCGAAGAGGGGGCTCTGGGGCGAAGTGAGAAAGGCCGCGGTGTAGCCGCCGATCGCGAAAAACGCAGCGTATCCGAGATCGAGCAGTCCGGCGAAGCCGACCACGATGTTCAGGCCGAGCGCCAGCACCGTGTAGATCAGGATGGTAGGAAAGGCGCCCATCTTGCCCCACCCAAACGACTTGTCGAGGACCGGGTACAGGGCAAGCAAAATGATGAACGTGACCAGGAATGCGTTGCGGAAAACGGTACCTGGCGATTGACCAGCGCGCTTCAAGTGGAAGAAGCCGAGGCGGCTAGGCACGTTCGCTAGTCTCTTCTCCGAGCAGCCCGGTCGGCCTGAAGATGAGGATCACCACCAGCAGTGCGAATACGACTGCCTCGGTCCAACGCGGGTCCCACACCCGGTCGGCAAGGGCGGCCACCAGTCCGATGGTCATTCCGCCCAGGAAGGCCCCCTGAATGTTGCCGATGCCCCCCATGACCGCCGCGGTGAAGCTATACAGGCCATTCCGAAAGCCCTGGAAAAACCAGGCGGAGTTGTTATAGAGGCCGAAGATCGTACCGGCTGCGCCGGCCATGGCGCCGCCAATCAGAAAGGTCAGCGCGATGGTCATGTTGATATCGATGCCCATCATTGCGGCGGCCGTGCGATCCTGAGCCGTTGCCCGCATCGCCTTGCCCAGGCGCGTTCGTTGGACGAACAGCGTCAAAGCGATCATCAAGGGGATGGCAATGACGATGACGAGCAGATCCTTCAAGGTAAACAGAATCAAGGTGTTGATGTGGAAGACGTCCCGCAAGATGTCGACCCTCGGCAAGAGGTCCGGATAGTTGACCTGGGATGCACCCTTCCACACCAGCCCGACGTTGACCAGGATGAACGACACCCCGATCGCGGTAATCAGCGGTGCCAGGCGGGGGGCGTTCCGCAAACGGCGGTAGGCGATCCGCTCGATTGCCACGTTCAGCCCGGCGCAGACGAGGATTGACGCCAGCAGGGAGCCGACAAGCAGGGCGATAAGGAGTGGCGGAGGGAGCTGGGTTGCCTGTTTGACGCCGAGCAGGCCTGGCACCCAGGTAATCAGCGTGAGCGAGACCATGGTGCCGATCATGAACACGTCGCCATGGGCGAAGTTGATCAGCTCGATGATCCCGTACACGAGCGTATAACCCAGGGCAATCAGCGCGATGATGGCGCCGTTGGCAATGCCAATCAGCAAGACCTGGATAATTTCGTCGTACCACTGCATTGTGGGCTGCGCCTAATGATGGAGACTCCGCACCCCCACTGGCAAGTGGGCAGGCTGCACGAAGAAAAAGGCTGGCCTTCGTAAAAAGGCCAGCCTTTCTTTCCACTGCTCCTTGCGTTGGCTACGGAGCTGCCAGCGTCACGGAGTTGGCGTCGTCGAACGCGCCATTTTTTACCTGGCGACCGCTCATGGCGGTAATAGTGGTGTCACCCGTCTCAGTGAAACTCCAGGTCCCCAGGGCGCCACTGTAGTTCTTGGTGGTGAAGATGGCGTCGCGAATCGCCGCGCGATCCTTTTTTCCGGCTTGCTGAATGGCGTTCAGGGCAACCTTCATCGATTCGTAGCCATAGCCGGCATAGGCTTCTGGCTCTCCGTTGAACTGCTTCTTATAGTTCTCATACCAGGTTGCGCCGAGGCCGGTCAGCTTGCTCGGCGGCACGCCACCAAACGTGATGTACGATCCCTCGGCGGCTGGCCCCGCGGCGTCGATGAACGCCTTTTCGAAGATGCCGTCTGGACCCATCAGCTTGAAGTCATTGCCGAGGGTCGCCCGCAGGTCGATGAACAACTTGCCAGCGTTGGCGTTGGTGATGCCGCCGAAGTAGACAATGTCAGCCCCGCTTTGACGAATCTTCTGGGCGAGCGCACGGTAATCGCTGGCCTTGTCGTCAATGCCCTCGGGACCGCCGACGACCTGGAGGCCGGCTTTTGGCGCTGTGTTCGCGTACACGACGGCAAGGCCGTGCCCGTACAACTGCGTGTCGTCGAGAACGTAGGCCTTGGTGGCGCCAATGGTCTTCGACCATGCCGCGGCCGCCGCGCCCTGGATCTCATCCGACGGGACCACCCGGGTGTAGTTGCGCTTGCAGTTCGGGTAGTAGACGTCCGGCTCGTTTGCTTCGACGGCGCCTTCGATCTTCTTGGTCAAACCCGGGTAGGTATTGGCCGGCGAGATCATCCCCAAATTTTGGGCACACAGGATCGGGATGGACACCTTGGCAGCCCCAGAGTTGAAGGTGCCGATGTAGACCATGACATCTGGGTCGTTGATGGCCTGGTTGGCGTTCTCTGCCTCTTTGGCAGCGTCCCACGCGCCTTTGGCGGCGGTGGCGTCGTCCATATCGGTGTAGACGATGGTGGCGCCGCCAATCTTTGCGCCGACACCGTCGGTCGCGCCGAGCTCGCCGAGCGCCATCTTGAACGCGTTGACCAGCGTGTCAGTCTGACCCTTGTTGCTGCCCGTCCGGGGCAGGCTGGACACGATCTTGATCGTGCCAGTCAAGGTGCTGGCGGCTGCCGCGGCGCTCGGCGATGGAGCGGCAATTGCGACTGGCGACGCAGCTGGTGAAGCCGCCGGTTTGACGGCCGGGCTGGCGGCCGGACTCGCCGAGGTTGACGGACTGGCCACAGCAGGCGGTGACGGCACGGCAGCCGGTTTTGTCGGCGCGGGGGCTGTGGTCGCGGGCGCCGTTGTCGCAGCGGTCGGTGCGGCAGGGGTGCCGCCGCAGGCCGCTACGAACAGCGTCGCGGCCGCTGACAGCGAGGATAGGCGGACGAGCGTGAGCGGGGCTCCACGCATAGATTTGAGGCCCTCCTTGGGAGGCGTAATTTGCCTGGCAGGCCGGCGTAAGACACGCGGCCCCAACGTTAGGAGACGATACAAGTTTGACAAATGTTCCTCTGGAGCGGCGGGGCTACGTTGGTCGCGACACGCATCGCCAGTGGCGCCAGGCAAACGAGCCCACTGGACGAGCACACCCCCAAAGCCCACGCGGACAGCAGAATTTTCGCAGCAAGCAATTTGCCGTGGCGGGCCTTCCTACTCAACCTACACAAGGGCTGCCCGAGTTGTCAACGCGGGAGTTCCATTGCGCGCTGGTAGGGCGGGCGCTAGACTGAGCGGTCCTACGCCTTATGGCTGCATTTCCCACTGAAGATCGGTTGCGCCAGAAGCGCACCAAGTCAGAACAGGCGATCGCTCTGGCGATGAAGAATCGTTGGGATCAGGCCGCCCAGCTGAATCGCGAAATCCTCGAGATGTTTCCCAACGAGGTGGATGCGTACAACCGCCTCGGCAAGGCACTCACCGAGCTGGGGCGGTATGGGGAAGCCCGTGACGCGTATGCCCAGGCGGTCAAACTGGACCCGCTGAATGGGATCGCGGCGAAGAATCTCGCGCGACTGGGTAAGTTCGCCGGTGAGGGCTCAGGCGCGCCACAGTCGTCGCCGGTTGATCCTCGCCTGTTTATCGAGGAGAGCGGCAAGACCACCGTCACGCTGCTCTCGGACGTGAAGCGCACCGAAGCCACGGCCAAGCTCAGCGCTGGCGACCAGCTCCGCCTGGAGCGTCGCGGTAACCAGGTCGTCGTGTTCGATCTGACCGGTCAGGAGATCGGCCGGGTCGAGCCCAAGCTCGAGCAGGACCTGATCCGTTTACTTGGTTTTGGCAATCAGTACGCGGTGTTCGTGACGGCGGCCATCGACCAGACGGTGCATGTCATCATTCGCGAGACGCGCCGGGCGGCAGCCATGGGCAACCGCCCATCCTTTCGTCCTTCCGCGGCGGCTGAGAGCGGCGGTGTGCGGGCGTATACCCGCGAGAGCCTGCTGCGCTACGAGGCCGAGGAGGAAGAGGACGACGACGACGACCTCGGCGATGACGACGAAGAGGAGGCCGAAGCCGCGCCGGCCGAGCTCGAAACTGGCGCTGAAGAAACGCCGCTCGAAGTGCTCGCGGCCGAAGAAGACACCGAAGAATCCACGTGAGCTAACGGCGCGCACCCGGCCCTTTGACCACGCGCCCCGGCGTCGCGCCAGTGTGCTCACCGTCCCGCAGGACGTGCGTCCCATTGACGAAGACGTGTGCCACCCCAGTGGCGTACTGGTGCGGACGTTCGTATGTAGCATGATCCTGGATCGTGTCAGGGTCAAAGACCACCACGTCTGCGTAGTAGCCCGGAACGAGGCGCCCGCGCCGATCCAGCCCGAGCGTGTGCGCAGGCAGCCCAGTCAACCGACGGACGGCCTCCGTCAGCGGGATCGTGCGTTCGTCGCGCACGTATTTTGCGAAGAGTCTTGCGAAACTGCCATAGGCACGGGGGTGTGTGCCGCTATTCAAGAACACGCCCTCGGGCGCCAGTGAGCCGGAATCAGAACAGAAGCTGACCCACGGCCGTTCGATTGCCTTGCGCAGGTTGTCTTCGGACATGGTGAAAAACACCGACCCGACGCGGCTGTCGTCCTCGACCACGAGGTCCATGATGGTGTCTTCTGGCGAAGTGCCTCGCATCGCGGCCACGTCGGCCAGCGACCTGCCGGTGAGGTGCCTGAGGGTTGGGTTGCGGAAGCCGACAAGCAGGATCCTCTCGGCGTTCAAGAACTCGTTGCCAGCCTGGCCCGCGGACATCTCGTGCCTGAGTCGGGTGCGAACGCCTGGATCCTTCAGTCGATCGACCCAGGCGCGGTGGCCGCCCTCCTGCACCCAGCCCGGCATGGTAGCGTCGAGGCCGGTCGAGGACGCAGCGTAGGTATACATGTCGGCGGTGATACGCATGCCCTTCGCTCGGGCGGCGTCTATGCGAGCTATGGCCGTATCGAATTTTTGCCAGTTCGCGGGAGCGGCGGCTTTGAAGTGCCAGATCTCGGCCGGTGCGCCCGATCGGTCTGAGATGCTCAGGAATTCGTCGAGGGCCTCGATCAGGCGTTGGCCCTCGTTGCGGATGTGCGAGACGTACATTCCGCCGTGCTCTGCGGCGACTTCAGCCAGGGCAATCAGCTCGTCCGTCCCCGCGTAACACGCCGGCGCGTAAATGAGCGACGATCCCACACCGAAAGCGCCGGCCTTCATCGCCTCATGTGCGAGCGCCCGCATCCGATGCAGCTCGTCCGCGCTCGGCGGCCGATCGGCATGCCCGACTTCGTGGATGCGTAATGTCGTGGCGCCGACAAACGACCCAACGTTGCACGACACGCCTCTGCCTACAAGATGCTCGAGCCCTTCGGCTAGGGTGGTCCAGGTGACGTCATAGGTGATGTCTCCCTGCCGCTCGCGCTGCTCCAATTTCATGGTCTCGGAGAGCGGCCCCAAAGAAACGCCTTCGCCGAATACCTCCAGCGTCACCCCCTGCCGAATGTCACTCTGCGATCGGCCATCGGCCAGCAACGGTTCGGCTGCCCAACTCAGCATGTTGATGAAGCCTGGCGCCACGGCCAGCCCAGCCACGTCGATATCTACTCGCCCGCGCGCGTCGCCAACTGAACCCACCGCGGCGATAGCATCGCCAGTCATAGCCAGGTCGGCAGCGATTGGCGGCGCGCCGCTGCCGTCGTACACGATTCCACCCCGAAGCACCAGGTCATAGCTCGCGTTTTCGCCTGCACCCGCCATACTGCCTAGGCTACACAACGACAACTGCAGATCCCATCGGGTGTGCGCGAGCGCGTAAGCTAGGCGCCGAGTGCACAACGTGCGGCACCCTGTTCTGGATCGAGTGCCTGAATCCGAGTGAGGCGCGGAGCTATAGCCTAGGCGACCCGAAGGTAGGACCACATGAAACGGACTGTCGAAGTGAATCTACGGAGGCTGAGGACGCTGACCGCGATGCGCGGCGTCGGCAAATCAGCGATGTCCTCGTTGCGACCGGTGATCGGCGTCGGGGTGAGCGTGTTGCTGGTGGCCGCCTGCAGCGGGCCGGCGCCACAGGCAGCCGCACCAGCCGCGGCGACTGCGCCGGTCGCAGCTGCCAATCCGACCACCGCGCCGGCCGCCGCGGCGAGCTCAGCCTCGCCGGCTGCCGCGGCCACAACTGCGCCTGCCGCGGCCGCCAAGCCGACTACCGCGCCAGCCGCGGCCAGCGGCCCAGCCAGTAACCAGAGCCTGATCATCGATCTGGATCAGTCGGATGTCAAAACGCTCGACCCGGACCGTGAATTCGAGTTTGCCGCAGCATTCATCATTCTCAACTCGTACGACACGCTGATCACGCAGAAGAGCGCCGACGACCTGAGCACGTACGTGCCGGTCCTGGCCAAGGAGTGGAACGTCTCGCCGGATGGCAAGGAGTGGACGTTCAACCTCCGCAACGACGTCAAGTTCGCCAGCGGCAACCCGCTCACTGCCAACGACGTCAAGTTCAGTCTGAACCGGTTGAAGAACCTGAAAGACAATCCGGCCTGGATGATGGACCCGCTCAAAGAGGTCCAGGTGGTCGATCAGTACACGGTTAAGACCGTCCTGAACGACTCGTTTGGCGACTGGCTGGCGGTGTTGGCTGGGCCGAACAGCGGCATCATGGACAGCAAGCTCGTCATGCAGCACGGCGGCGCGGACGGGCCCGACGCCAACACCACCGACAAGGGCGAGGAGTGGTTGGACCAGAACTCGGCGGGCTCCGGGCCGTTTGTCCTGACCGGCTGGCAGAAGAACAACGCCATCCTGCTGGATCGCAATCCGAGCTACTGGGGAACACCTGCCAAAGTGGCCAAGGTAGAGGTGCGCGACGTGACCTCCCCGGCCACGCAGAAGCTCCAAGTCGAGACCGGCGATGTCGACGTTGCGCTCAACGTCACGCCGGACCTGGTAGCTACGATGAAAAACAACCCCAGCCTCAAGATCATGGCAGGCCAATCCCTGGACAATCTGTACATGGGCATGACCGTCGATCCGGCCATCAACCCCAACCTGGCCAAGAAAGAGGTGCGCCAGGCGATCCGCTCGGCTATCGACTATGACGGGATCCTGGCACTGACGGACAATCAGGCGGTGCGCGGTCCGGCCATATTCTCGGTTGGCGTGCTGGGTCTGACGCAAGCCGATGCCGACCGCCTGAATCCGAAGTATGACGTGGCCAAGGCCAAGGACCTGATGTCGCAGGCCGGGCTGGCAGGAGGGTTTTCCTTCCCGCTCGAGTATGGCACCGGTCCTTCGCCGGTCGGGATCACGTACGAGTCGATCGCCCAGAAAGTCCAGGCCGATCTGAAGAAGATCAACATCGACGTGCAGCTCCAGCCCGAGGAGTTCCTAACCATGATGACCAAGTATCGGGCCAAGGACCGCACCGCGGTCATCTCGTACAACGCCCCGGACTATCTTGGACCCTCCGACTGGGCGGATCAGATGATCCTCGGTACGTGGGCGCCGCGCCTGCACTATGACAGCAAGGCGGCCCAGGACCTGGCCAAGAAGGCTGATGCGGAGAGCGATCCTCAGAAGCGCATACCGGTGTACCAGGAGATGCTCCAGCTCCTGGTTGACGAGGGCCCGTACGTCATGCTCGTGCAGGGCAAAGTCCAGATCCCGATCCGCTCGAACATCCAGGGCTACGCCTTTTTCCCGATCGGCTACGCCAGGCTGGCTCCGGTCAGCAAGGGATAATCCGAACGACTTCCTTCGTGGTTGCTGTGGCACCGGTGCCGTGGACGTGGACTGCCTGTTCGGCTGCTCTGGCACCGGTGCCCTGGACGTGGACTGCCTGTCCGGCTGGTTTGGCACGGCGCTGCGCGCCGGAGGGGCTCCGCCCCTCTACCCCCGCCGGACTGGCGCACGTCCACGGTTCTTGCTCAGCGCGTGGAAGGGCGCAGCCCCTCCACACCTCCCCAGTGGCTTCGCCCGTCTGAGGCCACCCTGGCGACCATGGCTTCGGCCCCTGAGACCCGTGTTTGCGCCGAATGGGCCAGGGGTGTTGGGGGCGGAGCCCCCGCAGTGGCGAGGGAACAACAT
>JBPCIO010000318.1:0-5975 GCA_051006215.1 Chloroflexota bacterium | reverse complement strand
TGGTATCGAGCGTCCATCCGTGCGAGGCAGGCGTCCAGGTGCCACTCGTCCACACGCTGCTCGATCACGGCGCCGCCATCAACGGCATCTCTAACGATTGTTCGCCGCTGGTGACGGTGCTCGCCTTCTGGTACGGCAGCGCTGCCGCGGCGCTGGTCGAACGCGGCGCGCGCGTGGATACCGTCGCAACGGCGTCCGGAATGGGTCGCCTCGACCTGGTACGGGAGATGGTCACCGACGAGGGCACCGTGCGCGACGACGTGCCGTTGCTCGACGTCCCCTGGCTGGGCTTTGGCAACGATCCCCAGGCAAACCTCGAGTTGGCCGCCGTGTGGGCAGGGATTCACGGCCATCCCGACGTGGAGTCATTTTTCATGCAACGGGGCGTAAATACCAGAGCGCGGAACAATTGGGGCAAGCCCATCGCGTAAACAACGCCTGCCAAGCGCGATGGCCCAAGATGCAGGGCCTGCTGCTTCGTGGGACCCTACCCACTGCGCGACCCCGCGCTGCGGGACCCCACGACCTAGGGAGGCGTAGTCAGGTGTCGGAGCGGGCTCATGCCAGAAGCGCCGCCAAACGAAGCACACGATGAAGAGCCGCGAAAGACGTCACCTTGCTTCTGTTGTGTCGACGTCTATTGCGTTGGCCGCGCCGTCAATGCTCCAGTGTGTCTATGAACAATATCAACGACGAAGTGAACGTCGAGTGCCAGGGTGAGCGGGCGATTGTGCAGTGCAAGCACTGGCCCGCCGGGGCGGTCGGCGAGCCCGTGCTGCGCGACCTGTACGGCACACTGACCACGTCGGCGCCCAGGCCGCTTATCTCGTGACGACAGGCAGTGCGACACCAGCTCCCGCGAATGGGCCAAGGACAAACCCATCCACATCTGGGACTGGCAGTTACCTCATTAAGAAGTGGCCTGCCGAGATCGATGCACTGGCCGCACGCACCAGCGCCGCGGCGGCAGCCTCTTCAGGCATTCGCCCTGGGTGGTGTCGGCGGTAATGAGATCCTGAACGGAGGCGGCCAGGGACCTGAACGCTGGCGGCCATGGAAATTGAACGGACGCGGCCAGGAGACTTGATCACCGGCTAGTCCGTCGCTGAGGCGGCGAAGACTCCGTCTCGGTTCCACTGCGTGTGAAAAGCAAGGGCAGTGGTCCGAGGAGCGGGGTGAGTGAAGACGACCGAGGCAATCATGGAGATTCTGGCAGCCTACGATTTGACGCACAGCTATTGGGACGCGGCCGAGTTGGTCGGCTGCGCGCCGAACACGGTGGTGCGCTATGTGCTGGCGCGCGATGCTGGCGGGCTGAAAACGACGCCTGCGCAACGCAACCTGCTGATCGACCCGTTTCGAGAAAAAGTCGAGGAGTGGGTCGACGCCAGCCACGGCCGTATCCGCGCCGATGTGGCGCAACGCAAGCTGGCGGCGATGGGCTATGGCGGCTCGGAGCGCACCACGCGACGGGCGGTGGCCGAAGCGAAAGCGGTCTATCGCGCCGGGCACCGACGTCGATTTCGGCCATGGCTGCCCGAACCAGGGCTGTGGTTTCAGTGGGACTACGGCGACTGGCCGCTGGTGGAAGGGCGGAAGACGAGTTTGTTCTGCGCCTGGTTGGCGTGGAGCAAGTACCGCGTGGTGCTGCCGATTCGCGACAAGACGTTGCCGATGGTCATCGCCAGCATCGATGTGACGCTACGTCGATTCGGGGGCGTACCAACGTATGGCTTGAGCGACAACAAGAAGACGTTGACTCTGGATCACATCGCGCGCATAGCGGTGCGCCACCCGACCATGGTCGAAGTGGGCCATCACTATGGTCTGACGCTGGCCAGCTGTGTGCCGGCGGACCCCCAGTCGAAGGGTGGGTCGGAAGCCACCGTGCGCATCGCCTCGGCCGACCTGGTGCCGACCGATGCCAACCTGCTGTCCAGCTACTCGAGATTCGCCGAGCTGCGCCTCGCGTGCGACGACGTGTGTGAGCGATTCAATGCCCGACCGCCTCGGGCCACGCGCTGCCCGCCGAACGAGCGGCTGGCTCAGGAGCGAGAACGGCTCCACCCGTAGCCAGCCACGCCGTTCACGACCATCTTCGGCGTCACCCGCGGGGTGGGCAAGAATCTTCCTCTCGTGCAGTTCGACGGTGGCGAGTACTCGGTGCCGGATGACTACGTCGGCCAGGACGTCTGGGTCCGCCAGCAGGACGACGAGATCGTCATCGTCCACGTCGGCCGTGACGGCGCACAAGAGATCGCGCGCTGGGAACCCACCGTACCGGGACAGCCGCGCCACAACCCAGCTCATTTTCGGACCACCACCTGAAGGACCGCTGCACCGCACGCCACGAGCGAGGACGCCAGATGAGGCAGCCTTCCTGGCGTTGGGACCGGGTGCACAGCAGTGGCTGATCACGGCAGCGGCGACAGGTACCGCCCGCATCCGTACCAAGATGATCGCCGCCGTCGCGCTGGCGAAGATCTATGGGCCGGCACCAGTGGAGCGCGCACTGGTTGCAGCGGCCGAGCTGGGTCGGTTTGCCGACGAGGACCTAGGGCAACTGCTGCGCTACCAGGCCGTCGCACATCCAGGTGGTGTGCGGCGAGCCGACGAAGCCGACACGCTCCAGACAGGTACCTCAGTGTGGACAGGGTTCGGATCGTGAGTGGGCCTGTAGCGCCAGCGTTGCCAGCCGACCTGGATGCGCTGCTGCGGCGCATGCGGTTGCCGCATATGCGGCGAACTGCCCCGGAGGTGTTGGCCACAGCCCGTGCGCAGCGCTGGGATCCGGCCGAAGTGCTCAAGCTGCTGTTGAATGAGGAGGTCGCCGGACGCGAGCGTTCGGCACTGGCCACCCGCCGCGTCGAAGCTGCTTTCCCGACCGGCAAGACGTTCGCCACCTGGGACCAGGGCCTCTCATCTATCCCAGCACCCACACAGACGGCGCTACGCACCCTGGAGTGGATTGGCCGACGCGAGAACCTGGTCGTGTGTGGACCCAGTGGCACCGGCAAAACGTTCTTCTTGGAAGCGCTCGGACAGATCGCCGTCGAGGCCGGCTTGAAGGTGGTCTGGTTCAGCCTCGAGGAGTTGGGAGTACTGGTACGCCGTCATCGCGCCGACGATTCAGTGACCAGAGCGGTCCGCGCCATCCTGCGCGCCAAGCTGATCGTCGTGGATGACATCGGCTTGCTGCCGGTGAGTCCAGATGCAGCGGAGGGCTTCTATCGGTTAGTGGATGCCACCTATGAAAAACGCTCGGTGGCGGTGAGTTCGAACGTACATCCGGCTGGCTTCGACGAGCTCATGCCCAAAACGTTGGCGACCGCTACGGTCGATAGGCTCCTGCATCACGCCCACGTGTGCCTCACGTCTGGTGACAGCGTCAGATTGGCTCGAGCCACAAGTGGCAAGGGAGTGGTGCCACTGAATACGATGCGGGAGACTGGTCATCCAGCCTGAGATCGGGTCGTGTAACGATGACGGAACGACGACAGCCTGCGCTGTGTGCGGACGTGGGTTCCGCCGGGTGGGTAGGCAACGCTTCTGCGCGGCGGCCTGCCGCCAGACCGCGTGGCGACGCCGTCACCCGACTCCGCTGCCGTCGGTCCCACCGCGATCACCGCGGCCAAGCACCGTCTATGAGTGCCTGGTCTGCCAAACCCGCTATCTTGGTGAGCAATATTGCCCGGACTGCCGGAGTTTCTGCCGCCGTGTTGGCCTGGGCGGGCTTTGTCCAGCCTGTGACGAGCCGGTCGCGATCGCCGATCTTCTCCCCAACACCACACACAAGGAGGTGATCACCCGCCACTAATCTACGCAACAGACCGGTTACGGGCGCAACTTTGGTGGCCGCCAGTGTTCAGATCTCGTGGCCGCCGTTGTTCAGCTTTCATGGCCGCTTCTGTTCAGGTCCTACTGACCATTGACAACTGGAACAGTACCTTGATGAGGATAGTGGGCACGCCAGCCAAAATCGTCGGCGAGCCCGCGACGGACGAAGACCGCTCAGGCCCGGTCACTGATAGCGGGTTGCGAGCGCTGCACGGTCGGCTCTGGCACGTGGACCTCACGGGCAAACAGCAGCTCGAACCGAGCGAGGGCAGCTGCCCATGAACCGAACGCCATCTCGGCCTTTCATTCATCCCCCCCAACAAAGGTGATCCACGCCGAGCGCTTCTGGCGGGCCATCGAGCAGCACATCACCGACGATCAGGTCTGCCAGTTGCCCGTCATGCCGGCTCCACGAGCCAATGGGTGGACTCCACCGACGACCAGACCTACCACTGGTTCGAACGCCTGGGCGGCACGTACGCAGGCTGGCGATGAGCACGCGCGTCAGCTGCTGGACAACTGGCTATTCGGCCAAGCAACGATGATGGCTGATTCTCCGCTGCTGACGACGCCAGGTCATAGTGAAGTCGGTGGAAACGCGTGCGTGACCTGGCGCGCGCTTAGGGTGCGACAACCTTGATGCAATGCTCGGCTTCAGCTCGGTGGGCCATCGGGCAATTTCGGCTCGGTGGGCCACTGGGCAACAATGTGTGCCACGATTTCCGTGGTCGTCTGGAGGGCTAGCGCTATCGCATCACTGGGTCGACTATCAACGATCCGCTCGCCAACCGATGTGGCGAGCACCACCTGGGCATAGAACGTTTCGTCGGTCAACCGGTCGATGCGTACTTGCGTTACCTGGATGCCGCCTGCCGTCAATAGGCTCGCCGCGAACGCATGCGTGAGCGGCCGAGGGACCTGCGATTTCTCGAGCAGCATGGCAATTGAGTCCCCTTCCCAGGCGCCAACCCAAATCGGCAAGCGGTGCGCCCCGTCCGCATCAGCCAGGACAACCACACTGCGCGGCGCGACGTCGGGATCTTAGGTGGGTGTCGCCGCACGTCGTCGACGTGCATTTGAACAAATGGCGATGATACGAATGTGGTCACTTGATCCTCCATCCAGAGATCCGTTAGACGTCGCTGCAACTGGTGCCGCGTGCTTGCCAGGGTGGGTCGAGGACGGTACCGCGCCCTTGAGGGTGGCTATGAGCGCCAGGTCACGCTCGACGATCGCGGTATGTTCTCTCACGCACACTGGCGCTGATGCCTAACCCTGTCCTCATTCCTGCCCGGTTTCCCGCGGTGCCCCACTTGCGGCGCAGAAGGCATGAGCTCACGTTCAGCCCTGCGGTCCACTCAGAAAAGACGCGCGTGCTGACCAACTTCGCCTGGCGCTGTCCGAACGGTCCCCAGTTCGCGACGGCTCTGCCCGACGTTCCGCTGGTCAGCTCGCGTCGCCTCAGCGAGCGACCGTACGCCTGATGCTGCGCCGCGAACTCCACAACCGGCCGCCGACCGCTGCGAGGCAGATCTTCCCATGCCCAACCGCGCTGGCCATCCTCTTCAAGGCCTCGCCCCGGCTCGGGGCCGCTAGTCACGGCTCAACGAAGCAAACGAGAACGCGATGGGTCAATTTCAACAGGGCAACGTCGAGCAGTGCATAAGAGCGCGGGGTGGTCAGTCGATGAAAACACCTTCGGAGAACTAGCATGCTTGCATGGGCTCCCGCACCGCTGACTTCGGCTCCTGGACGGCGGATCTCCGAAGCCGCCTCGATGAGTTGTTAGATGAATACCGGGCATCGCTGCATAACTGCCTGGAGGGATTGACGGAGGACGAGGTCCGACTTCGTCTCGTGCCTTCGAAAACCACGTTGCTCGGTCTGGTCAAGCACGTCACCTACATGGAGGGTGTGTGGTTCGACCAGGCCATCAGTGGCCGATCCTACGCCGAGATCGGCATCGCGAGTACACCTGACCGGTCGTTCATGCTCCATCGTGCCGATACTATCGCGTCTGTTCAGAACGCTCACCGGCAGCGGTGCGAGGTATCGCGTCGTACCATGGCGGCACTCCCACTCGATGCAATCGTTGCCGGTCGCGGTGCACGCCCGGTCTGGGCGCTGCACTTGTAGGT
>JBPCIO010000317.1:0-9073 GCA_051006215.1 Chloroflexota bacterium | reverse complement strand
GGAATTTCAGGCCAAAGCACCATCAGAATCCAACTACTTCCAGGGAATTTCAGGCCAAAGTAGCTAACGATCCCCACCACGTCGAGGAACTCCAGGCTAATCGGCGAGGCGGTCACATTCATCCTGTGTAGGTGCTTCAAGGGGCGATGGGTGTGAGCTCGATCTGACCGGCACGGTCCACGGTGCGGAGAATCGGGCGGTCGGGAAACTGCGCACGCAGCGTACTCAGGTCGTTGGCAGTGCCGGCCAGGGCGAACAGCACCTCGCAGTCCGGCACTCGCGGGCAATTCAGGGCCGCCAGGCTGGCGTTATACAACCACCAGTCGTCGGTTACCACGAGCGCCGGCGCAGGCACCCCGACCAGGTGCGGCCCAAACACCCCGCTCTGGACGAAGGCCAGGCTCACCTTGCGCTGGCCGGGCATGGCGCTGAAGTCGCCCCGTCGCAGTAGTTCGGCCGGCAGGTAGAACAACGCGGTATTGAGACTGAGGACGACCAGCACAACTCCAGCGGCTGCACGGCTGCGCGCCAGGTCAGCCAGCGCCTGGGCCCCGCGCGCGCCGAGCAGCAGCAGCCACGGCATGGCTTCGAAGTAGTACCGCGGGCCGAGCGCGATACCGTGATAGAAGTACGCCGTGTAGGCGATCACGAACGCAAGAAAGCCGCACGCGGCCAGCACGTCCCACGCCTGCGCGCGGCCGAACAGAAACGGCAAGCACAGCAGACCCAGCGTAAACAGCGGCGGCCAGCCGAAGAGGTCAAACTGGAGAAGCGTAAGCAGCTCGTCGGTGTTGGCCAGGCCGGCCGCAAAGGTATGCCGAGTATGAAAGCCGATGCCATCGCCAAAACCGAAATGGTCAGACGGGTCGAACATGGTGCGCGGCAGGAGCATCATCGAGCCAGTCAGCTGGGCGTTGTAGATCAGGTACACGACCACCCCCGGCAGGCCGCAAGCGACCATCCACACCAGCGGCCGCCAACGACGGGTGACGAGCAAGCGGGCAGCCAGGGGAAGAGCGAACAGCACGCTGGCGGTCTCACGCGTGAGGAAGCCGGCGCCGAGTAGCGCACCCGAAAGGGCGTACCACCGCAGCTCGCTGGCACGCTCGCCGGCGACAAACGCGGCCAGGGCGCAGGCAAGCACGCCACCGGCGATGGGATGGCTCAGAAACGACCCGGCCTGGAAGAGGACGAACGGCGACAGGGCGCCCAGGCACACCACCAGCAGGCCGCAGGTCTTGCCACCGAATAGCACACCCGCCGTCCAGCGGGTCGCCGCGATCATCGCCACACACGCCAGCGGCCCCACGAGCCACTCCAGGCTGACGAGCTGCCCCAGCGCGTACGCGGCTGGCGCTCCGGGTGGGTACTGGGAAAACAGGCGCCCGTTGGAGACGATTTCGAACGGGCCGTGCAAAGCGCCCACCAGCGGCCCAGCGTCGAGCGCGATCCGCCCCGAAACGAACAACCCGGCCTGGAACGTATAGGACACCGCATCCAGGATGTGGGGCATCTGGTGATACAGCCTCGCCGTCACAAGCGCAGCCGCCAACAGCCAGAGCGGCATGACCATCTCGAGCACGCTGAAGCCTGGCCATCTTGGAGAGCGCGCGCGCAGTCGGGGTGACGGCAGCGTGGGAGCACGAACGGCACCCTGGTCCGGCAGCTCGTCCTGGCCCCCGCCTTCTCCCGCAGGGGCGCGCCGAACGGACAGCCAGGCCGAGAGCAGGCGCAGACGCTCGAGGAGGCGCGAGACCAACACAGCCGCCAGCATGAGCGCGTACCCTGCGGCTACGCTGCGACCGGTGAGGTGTACAAGCTCGGCTGCAAATGGGGCGGAGCGCTCGGGGAAGAACCACCGCGGCAGCACGTCGGCGCCGCCCGCGCGCTGTATGACCCAGCGCGCGTTACGTCGGTCACGGTCGAGCTCGAGCCCTTCCCGCTGAGCATCGGTTGGACCGATCAACCATACGTGAGCCACCGCCTCCGGCCGCAGCAGGCGAACGTCCAGTCGAAAATCGTTTGGTAGAACCTTCGCGATGTCAGCCGGCTGGCCGGTGGTCAGGTCCACCAGCCCAGCGCCCTCCCAGCGGCTATAACTGGACTCGTCGCGCAGCCAGGCGTCGAAGCGGTACAGCGGCCAAGTCAAGGCGTCGGCGATGACCGATACCTGGCGGTCGTCGGTAGCGGTCGTATCGCTGCCGTCGATCTGGTACTCGCGTTCGAGTGGGCCTGGCTGCTCCAGGAGTATGCCGCGCCAACCTGGCCCCAGACCCGAGGTGACCGAGTGCTGCTGGCCATCGACGCTGACCAGGAGCGCTCCGCCGTGGCCTTCGATGCTGACTTGGACCGGGAACGCTGCGGGCGCTGCCTCACCCAACCCGAGGAGTGCCAGGGCAACCAGGCCGGCCACGACGACCGGCCGGCGCGGGTCAGGCCTCGGTCTCAGCCTGGGCGCCTACCTCGACGAACTTGACGCGCGAGGCCCCGCAACGCGGGCACTTGCGTGGCAGCATCCGATCCACCACCGCCAGATTGCAAGTGAGACAGCGCCAGGTCGTCGACGTCTCAGCGTCGCGGGTGCGGATCGCGCCCGTTTTGTCGGTCATCCCGCAACGAGTCTACAACTCAGTCGCGCCGAATGGGCGGAGGTGCGAAAAACACGTCTTCGACACTCGTTTCTACGGTCAGCACGTCGTCCGCGCCGAGGCTTCGCAGGCGCTCGATCAGCCCCTCGACCAGGTGCTCAGGCGTCGAGGCCCCGGCGCTGACCCCAACGCGCTGAGCACCCATGAGCCAGGTCGGGTCAAGCTCGGCAGCCGTACCAAGCAGATAGGCCCGCGCGCCAGCGTTCTCGGCGACTTCCCGCAGGCGGTTCGAATTGGATGAATTGGGTGAACCGAGCACCAGCACCACGTCTGCTTTGTGCTGCTGGACCAGCGCCATGACCGCTTCCTGGCGGTTCTGGGTGGCGTAGCACACGTCGCCAGTTTGAGGACCGACCATAGCCGGAAAACGTCGGCGCAGCGCGTCCACGATGGCCGACACGTCGTCGAGACTGAGCGTCGTCTGCGTCGAGTAGGCCACCCGTTCAGGGTCCGGCACCTGGACGGTCGCAACGTCCGCGACGGTCTGGACGAGCCTGACTTGCTGCGGCGCCTCACCCATCACGCCCTCGACCTCAGGGTGGCCCGCATGGCCGACGAACAGAATCGTGTATCCACGCGCAGCGTAACGCAATACCGCTGCGTGGACGCGGGAGACAAGTGGGCAGGTTGCATCAAGCGTGACCAGACCGCGAGCGAACGCCTCGTCCCGCACGGCCGGCGAGATGCCGTGTGCGGAAAACACCGCCGTTGCGCCGGTCGGGATCTCACGCGTGTCTTCGACAAACACCGCACCGCGTGCCCGGAGGTCCTCGACGACGACCTTGTTGTGCACGATCTCGTGCCGCACGTAGACCGGCCGAGCGTCACCCTCCGCGCGGCGGTCGAGAGCCAGCTCAACGGTGCGGATAGCCCGCTCGACGCCAGCACAAAAGCCGCGCGGCGCAGCGAGAAGGACAGTGAAGGGCATCAACTTCATCTTCACTGATGGCGGCCGACCGGCACGCGCATTTACGCACCAGGGCAAAGCCGCGTCGAGTTCATGCCCACAGGTCGCCCACGGTGAAGCCGTCCGGGAACGGATCTTCGGCGTCGAGCACGTACTGGCCGATGCCGGTGATCCAGGCAGTGCCGGTGATGGTCGGCACGACGGCTTTGTATGGCCCGACGCGCGCCTCCTCGATCAGGCAGCCGACGAATGTCGTACCCAGGATGCCTTCGTGGCGGAAGGGCTGGCCGAGATCGAGACGGCCGCGGGCCCACAGCGTCGCCATGCGGGCGCATGTGCCGGTGCCGCACGCGGAGCGGTCCAGGACCCCGGTCCACGTGTCCGGGCGGCTCCAGCCAAAGGCGCCTGTGGAGATGACCACCGCGTTGCGCATGTCGGCGTCCGGTCCGCGCGCCGGCCCTGACAGCAGTGCGGTGCTGAAGCCACCGATGGCCGCGTTCTCAGGGTGAACGACAGGCAGCTGTTCGCGGGATGCGGCTTTGATCATCTCGCCGATGCGTACGATCTCGCGGCCTTCGTCGGGCGTGAGACGCAACCCGAGCGATGGGGCGTCGGCGATGACGTAGAACATGCCGCCGTAGGCAACGTCGACTCTCAGCGTACCGAGCTGTGGGACTTCGAGCGGCACATCGAGATGGGTAGCAAAGGCCGGCACGTTTCGGAATGTGACGCTTTTCACTTTTGCGTTGGCCACTTCGGCGCGCACCCTGATCAGGCCGGCCGGGGCTTCCAGGACGATGTCGGTGACCGGCTCGCGCATCGGCAGCATGCCGGTTTCGAGCAGAACGGTGGCCACGCAAATCGTGTTGCTGCCAGACATGGGCGGGTAGTCCGTCTGTTCCATGATGACGAAGCCCGCGTCCGCGTCCGGATGCGTCGGCGGCAGGATCAGGTTGCAGCACAGCCCGGGATACCCCCTCGGCTCACGCAGCATGCGTTTTCGCAAGTGGTCGGCATGCTGCTCGAGGTACAGCCGCTTTTCGAACATGCTTGCGCCAGGCACGTCGAGCACGCCGCCGACAATGACGCGCCCCGGCTCGCCGCCAGCGTGCACGTCGACGGCGGTGAGCATCCCGCTCAGCCGCATTGCGCTAGGTCTTCTGATGCCAGGACATGCGCTCGCCGCGAACGATCTTGGCCCGCCGCTCGAAACTGCCTGGCCACTCGACCGGCAAGTCACCATCTTCGACCATCAGCTGGAGCGGATTGACCCTGGTCTTCAGGGGCAGATAGATGCGCTGCTTTTTGCGAGCCGACTCGAACAGAGCCATCATGATCTCCTGGACCGCCCGACCCCGATCGGCACCGCTGATGGGCGTCTCGACGCGGCCCTCGACCCAATCGATCGCTTCCTGACACTGGTGGGCCCAGGCGTCGTGCCAGGGCGCCTCGACCTCGACCCAGCCGGGCTGGTCACGGCCCAGGTAACGAACTGTCCCAATCTCGTAGTTGTAGCGAGCGGATGGGCCTTCGGGCATGTACATCGGTGCATCCGACGGGATCTGGCTGTCTGGATGGCGGGTCGTGTCCAATTCCATGATCCCATCTGTTCCGACCACCCGGCACCCCTGGCCAAGGCCGCGGACCAGATTGCCCATGACCAGGATCGTCGCGCCGTTGGCGCAGCCAGCCAGTCCCAAACACGCGTCCTCGGCCGGCAGACCCCGCTCCGCCTGATCGGTGGTGCGCTCGACTGCGCCGGTGACCCATTCAACGCGTGGCTCATCCATCAGAAACAGCGCCAGCCGAATGTTGTGAGAGTTCGTGTTGAGGAGGTTCCCGCCATCGTCACACTGCACCTGGAGAACCTTTCCGATGACCCCCTCGCGGATGAGCTCGCGGGCTTTGAGCCAGGTGGCGTGATGCGGCCGCTGAAAGGCGATGACAAGCTTGACCCCGTTGCGCTCGCAGGCGGTCAGCATCGCATCCGCCTCGCCAAGGTCGACAGCCATAGGCTTCTGGCACACAATCGCCTTGGGTCGCCGAGCCGCGGCCGCAATCACCATCTCGGCGTGCTGCTGATGCCAGGAGCACACGTCCACGAAGTCGGGGCGCTCGGCGTCGAGCATCTCACGGAAATCGGCATAGCGCTTGTCCTCGGCCACGCCGAAGAATTCGCCGAATTCGCGGCGAGCGTCCGGATGCGTATCGGCGCAGGCGGCGATAGTCACGGGTTGGTCGGCGACACCCTGCCAGGCACGGGCGTGGACGCGGGCGATCGTTCCGCAAGCGATGATCGCAGTTCGGTAGTTGGCCATGTCCCTTCCTAAGTGAGCGGCAGAGCGACCACGCGGCCGGTCTGGTTTGATTCATAGGCGGCCTGCACGATTTCGACAGCCCGTTTGCCGTCCAGGCCGACCTGGCGCGTTGGTGCGCCGTCGAGAATGCCGCGCGCATAGTCTTCCCACATGCGCCGAAAGGCGGAAGCGTGGTCCGTTTCGACTACCTCCAGGTCGTGCAGCTCGGTGTCGCCGAACACACGCGGCGCAATCGCCCACAGGCGGCGGTTGCTCATGGTCAGGTAGCCGTCGCGGCCGTGCAAACTGATCGAGTGGTCGTACGGTCCATGCGCGATTCCAAACGTACAGGTCATCTCGGCCGGGATGCCATTTTGAAACTTCAAGAGCACAACCGCGATGTCCTCCGCGGACATCTCGACGACCTTCCTGTCACCGAACAAGCAGCTCACCTTGGCCACGTCGCCGAGCAACCAGCGCAGCGCGTACATCGGGTGGACGGCTTGCGACATCAACACGCCTCCGCCGCCGCGCGGGGTTGCCAGCCACGTCTGCACCGTGGGCGGCCCTTCGAAGCCGGTGGTCTGCGCCAGCACCACTTCGCCGATCTGGCCAAGGCGGATCATCTCGTACATGCGTTCGACGGCGATGCCGTACACGCGGTTGTGGACCGGAAACAGCCTCCGCCCGACCTCGTCGGCCACGGCCAGCATCCGCTCACACTCCGGCAGCGTGGGCGCCAGCGGTTTCTCGCAGACCACGTGCTTGCCAGCGCGCAGCGCCTGCACGACGAACTGCTCGTGCAGATCGTGCGGCAGGAACACGCCAACACACTGGACGCTAGCGTCACCCAGAACTTCGTCCCAACTGCCGTACACACGCTGGACGCCTCCAGCCTGCGCACGCTCGGTTGCTCGAGCTTGATCCTGGTCGAACACGCCGACCACCTCGACCGCGCTCGTTCCGCCCAATGCCTGCAGGTGGACCCGCGCCACTCGGCCCATTCCGACGAGTGCTACTTGTAGTGCCGTCATGCCTACGTGCCAGGATAGGGTGTTCGGGCTGACGAACGCGCCTCGGCCGCCGCTGGGGGGCCAGACTGGCCTCGTCGACGCTGAGCAGACCACTTTCGTGCCTGCCCAGCTGGCGTGCGACGCAAGGGGTGGTATACGCTGGCGGCTCGTAGAATCAGACCGGATTTTCGTCTGTGAGCACCAATGTGGTCCGAGGCAACACGTGTACTCCGCACTGGCGTATGGCGTGTGATCGTTGCTGATGTCAATCCAAGCATCAAGAGCTTAAGGAGGTAGCACGTGTCTGTGATCAGACCTAGTTTCGGCAAGGTGCTGTTGAGGGTTGGGGTCGTCGCGTTGGTGCTGGGGTCAGTGACCCCAGCAGTAGCCGCGCCAAGTGAAGTCCCCGCGGCTCAGGCTGCCCGCAAGGACATCCTCGTCATTCCTACAGACGTCAACGTCCCAGCTCCGGACATCTGGAACCCGTACCTGCCCGGTACCTTCATCCTGCAGGGGATGAACCAGAACCTGATGGAGCCCCTGTTCATGTTGAACTATGAGACGGGCAATATCGAGGGCTGGCTGGCGGAGAGCTTCAGCCACAATGATGCCCAGACCGAATGGACGGTCAAACTGCGGAACGGCACCGAGTGGAGCGACGGCCAGCCGCTGACGTCTGACGACGTCGTCTTCACCGTCAACATGCTGAAGCAGTATGCGCCGCAGCTGAACTGGTCCGGCGCGGTCAAGCAGTGGGTTCAGTCGGTCCAGGCGGTCGACGATCGCACGATCACCTTCACTCTGACCGGGCCCAACCCACGCTTCGTCATGGAAAACCTGGCGGGCACCACTTCGCAGGCCATCGTCCCCGTGCCGAAGCACCTCTGGGATGGGCAAGATCCAGTGACGTTCAGGAACTCGTGGAACAACGGAGCTGGCGCCATCTTCAGCGGTCCATATGTCGTCGCGCGTTTCGCTTCGACCGAGTTTGACTACAAGCGCAACGACAACTGGTGGGGCGCCAAGACGGGCGCCTTCAAACTGCCGGCGCCACTCGAGATTCGGCGGCCATGGGTCGGCGATCAGGCGACGCGCGACCAGATGGTTGCGACCAACGAATCGGACATCGGTGGCCCGACCACCCCGAGCACGTTGTTCGCGCTTCAGGCGCAAAACCCCAAACTGAAGTCCTACACGGACACTCCTCCGATTGGCTGGATTGACCCGTGCCCGCGCATGCTGACGCTGAACACCACGGTCAGCCCGTGGGACAAGAAGGAGATGCGCTGGGCGCTGTCCTACGCCATCAACCGCCAGCAGATTGTGGACGTCGTCAATGAAGGCGCCGGCGCACCGTCCAACTTCATCTTCCCCACGTATAAGGCGTTGCAGCCGTACGTGGATGCGGCGAAGGACACGCTCGCCCCGGTTGGCGAGTTCAACCCGGACAAATCGGCGCAAATGCTGACGAGCCAGGGCTACACGCTTGACGCGGGCACGGGCAAGTACGTCGGGCCGGACGGCAAGACCCTGTCCCTGGACGTCGTCGCCCCTCCGTTCATGGAGCCGTGGGCACGCATGATCGTGCAGCAGGTAAACGCGGGCGGCATCGACGCCGCGCTGAGCATCCGCGAATGGGGCGTCTTCCGCGATCAGACCGGCCGCGGCCAGTTCCAAGCCGCCACGGACTGGGATGGCTGCGGCAGTACGGTCGAGCCGTGGTTCGGCATGAACCGCTACAACAAGTCGTGGGTCAACCCCGTGGGCACGGCGGGCACCGAGTACGTGGACAACACCAACAACGCCGGACGCTGGTCGAACGACCAGTACTCAGCGCTGATGGACCAGATGGGCAGCCTGCCTCTGGGCGACCCGAGGGTCATGGACCTGTACAAGCAGGCAGTGGCGATTTGGGCCGACGAGATGCCGGACATCCCGCTGGTGCAGACGCCTGCGCTCATGCTCTTCAACACGACCTACTGGACCAACTGGCCGACGGCCGACAACAACTACATCCAGCCGCCGAGCCACTGGGAGCACTTCCTGCGCGTGCTGACAGAGTTGAAGCCAGCACAATAAGAAGGTAGTCCGGGGCGGAGGAGCTAGGCGGACTGGCGAGTCCGGGTCGGGGGAGGCTGCGCCCCCTCCCGCCGCCAGTCGCTGCTCCGCTGCCCTGCGCGCTCCTTCCCGCGGCGACCCCCCGCGTCC
>JBPCIO010000316.1:0-13325 GCA_051006215.1 Chloroflexota bacterium | reverse complement strand
ATCGATTTGCCTGCGCGCCATGGGCTCCATTTGATCCAGCACCAGCCCCTGCGCGTGGTCCGTCATCCCGAGTTGGGTCAGCAGCTGCAATGTCGCGGCGAGGTGGCCGACGACCAGGCGGTACTTCTTGATGCCGACCGCCTCGAGGCCAGCGCACGCCAGGAACAGCACTTCAGCATCGGCCGCGGGACCAGACGCGCCGATCAGCTCCATGCCGACCTGGGTGAACTGGCGCGAACGACCCCGGGAGGGTCGCTCGTAGCGAAAGCTTGGTCCGCCATAGTGCAGCCGTACCGGCAACCCATGCCCTTGCATGCCGTCGACGAACGCGCGCATCACGCTCGCCGTCAGCTCGGGCCGCAAGCACAAACGCCGATTCCAGTGCGAGAAGGTGTACATACGAGCGATGATCTCGTCGCCCGACTTGCGCAAAAACAGCTCGAGAGGTTCGAGAACGGGCGTCTGAATACCTTGATATCCGAAGCGCTCAAAGCTGTGCCGCAGGCTCGCTTCGAGGTTGCGCAGGCGAGTGTCCGCGGGCGGAAGGACGTCGCTGGTACCGCGAACACGCTGGATAGGTGCCGCGGAACGGTCGCCGTAAGAAGTCACGTTGATCAGCAAGTGTACGAGCGGCCACCCTCTGTCAGGAGTTTGGACGCGCAGCACCCGTACCAGGACGCGCCGGTCACGCCACCGACGTCACTCAGGCAGCGCGACCGGCACAACCCTTGCTGCACTTGTTATTGGGCGTGGTTCTTGCAACCCGCTAACAGTCGAAAAGCGCGCTCGCAAACGCTCAGTTTGCGACACGTGAATCAGGCAAGGGAGAACATTTGATGAGAGAAATCTGGGAACTGGGTGAACGAGCTCAAGAGCAGGCTCAGGGCCTGGTCGAATACGGCCTGATCATCGCGCTCGTGGCCGTGTTGGCGATTGCGGGTCTGGTCGTGTTTGGTCCGGCGGTCAGCGGCCTGTTGAGCAAGCTCGGCGCTTCGGTCTAAGACATCGGGTCGCAACAAAACCATCGAAGGGGCCTGACCTCCGCTCGGAGCCAGGCCTTTTTTGTTGTGACTCCGCCTTCCGCGGGTTGTTGAGCGAGATTGATCAAGGGGTCTGATACTCCGTTGTGATCGCCCCAAGCGTGTGCCTCCCCATACTGCCGCGCCCACGAAGGCCGATGCTCGTAGAAAGACATTCCCCTAACGCGGGCGAGAGGTAGTACGGCGTGCAACGTAAACGGCTTGGTTACATCCTGATTGGCGGCGGCCTGGTGATGGCGCTGGCGGTTGGGGTCATCGTCTACTCGCAAGTCTCCGAAGCGGAGCAGGTCAAGGCGTCGCTGCCCACAGCGCGGGTAGTGATTGCGACCGGTGAGATTCTCGCCCGTACCGAGATTGCCGCGTCCATGGTGAATGTACGAACGGTGCCGGACGACCTTGTCCAGGCTGGGGCCGCAACGAAAATCGAAGACGTCGTCGGCAAATTCAGCCCTGACGCGATCACCAAAGGTGAGGTCATCAACACTCAAAAAATCGGCCCGGTCGCGGTCAAAAACGCGCCGTCTTTCCGAATCGAGAAGGGCAAGGTCATGTACGTGATGCCGGTCTCATTTGCGGGCACG
Source organism: Chloroflexota bacterium (assembly GCA_051006215.1). GTDB lineage: Bacteria > Chloroflexota > UBA6077 > UBA6077 > CF-72 > CF-72. The sequence goes on along the minus strand of JBPCIO010000316.1, from coordinate 11,704 downwards.
CAGTTTTCGCTGGCCACGGTGAACGCACTTCGGGCTGGCGACCGTGTCGACCTCTTGTACACCACGATCAACGCGCCGCAGGGCCTGAGCGCAGAGCAACGCGACGCGGTCAATGCGAACCCGATTCCGTACCTGCAAACGCGCATCATGCTCCAGGATCTGCGCATCCAGGAGATCGGCAGCTACGCTCCGGATGGTTCTTTGGTACCTGCCACAGGCGACCCGAGTGGTAAAGGCGCGGCAGCCTCACTGGCTGGGGCCAACATCATCTTCATCGTCCAGCCCGAAGAGTCGTTGGTGCTGAAGTGGCTCAAGGACGCAGCTACGTACTACAAAAGTAGCAACATTGAGATGGTTCTGCGGTCACCTTCGGACGAGCAGCAAGCTGACAGCAATCTCGTCGTCAACTTCAACTACATGCAGCAGAAGTACAACCTCGCGCCGCCGCCTAGCCTGCTTACGGCCGGCCACTAACGAGGCAACTGATGTCTTTACTCAATCGGCTAGAACATGGCGCTTCGTGGTCACCATTGCGCCCCCCGACAACCAAGAACGATAGCGTCCAAAACGTGCCGGTCGCACCGGCGCAAGCCACCGTTCGCCCGGTTCCGATGCAGACCCAGGCTACAGAAGCCGAGCGAAGCCTCAAGGAGCGCGTCAAGCGCAAACTGGTCTCTGAGCTTGACCCGTCCACCGACACGAACGATAGCGTCGAGGTCCGCCACCAGCTGGAGAACCTGTTCGACCAGATCATCGCGGCTGAAAATCTCATGCTGACCCGGGCGGAAAAGGAGCGCCTGTTTGAGGAGCTTGCGGCGGACGTCATCGGATTCGGTCCGATCGAGCCCTTGCTCATCGATGCCAGCGTCACCGAAATCATGGTCAACGGCCCCAAGAAGATTTACTTCGAACGCAAAGGTCGCTTGCACTTGAGCGACGTTCATTTCGACGACGACGAACACGTACGGCGGGTCATCGACCGCATCGTCTCCCCGCTTGGCCGCCACGTTGACGAGGCGAGCCCGATCGTCGACGCGCGTCTGCCGGACGGCTCGCGCGTCAACGTCATCATCCCCCCAATATCGCTCGTCGGCCCGTGCATCACGATCCGAAAGTTCACCAAAGAGAAGTTGACGGTAGAAGACCTGATCCGTTTTGGGTCGATGACGCCTGAGATTGCCGAGTTCTTGCGCGCCTGCGTTGTCGCGCGACTGAACATCGTCATTTCAGGCGGCACCGGCTCGGGGAAGACCACCCTGTTGAATGTGCTCAGCAACTTCATTCCGGAGGACGAGCGCATCGTCAGCATCGAAGACTCGGCTGAGCTGCAGCTGGCGAAAGACCACTGGGTCCGCCTCGAGACACGCCCAGCCAACATCGAGGGCACGGGCGCAGTGACAGCCCGCGACTGCATGAAATCGACTTTGCGCATGCGGCCCGATCGCATCATCGTCGGCGAATGTCGCAGTGGGGAAGCGCTGGACATGCTGCAGGCGATGAACACGGGCCACGACGGGTCGTTGACGACTGGCCACGCCAATACCCCGCGCGACATGCTCGCCCGGCTTGAGACAATGGTGCTCATGGCTGGCATGGACCTCCCGATTCGGGCCATCCGTGAGCAGATCAGCTCCGCGGTCGATCTCATCGTTCAGCAAAGCCGCATGCGCGACGGAACCCGAAAACTGACCCATATCACCGAAGTGCAAGGGATGGAAGGCGACAAGGTCATTCTCCAGGACGTATTTCTGTTCGAGCAGGCGTCTTTCGAGAACGGCAGTGTGATCGGCAACATCAAACCGACCGGCGTCCGCCCCAAATTCATGCACAAAATCGAGGACTCGGGCATCCAACTCCCGCCGTCCATCTTCGGCAGCGCGGCAGGCTTCTTCTAGACCATGTCGACCGAGGCGCTACTGGCGATCTTGACCAGCGGCGGGCTGATGTGTCTCATGTGGGGCCTCGAGCGCGCCGTTTGGCGCGACCACACGCTCATGGATAGTCGGCTGCGGCGTTACGCTGGGCGTGCGTATCAGCTCACGGATGACGAGCAGAAGCAAGCCGCTTCGGTCCAGGTCACACAGATGCTGGCCAAGCGGGTCGAAGCATCAATATCGGGGCGCACGTTCGCCGCCGCATTGCGCACGGACCTCGCACGTGCAAACCTGAAGTTGACGGTTGGCGAATTTTTAATTGTTCAGGGCACCAGCGCCATAACCGTCGGCGCCCTGGCGTGGCTCATCTCAGGGGCGATTTTCGTCGCCGGCATCTTCGGCGGCGTGGCCTGGTTCCTCCCCAAGGTCTGGGTGGGCATGCGGCAGTCGGGGCGGCTCAAGGCCTTCAACAATCAGCTAGCGGACACGATCGGCCTCATGAGCAACTCACTGCGTTCGGGCATGAGCCTGATGCAGTCGATGGAGATGATTTCGCGAGAGGGCCAACCCCCGATCTCCGACGAGTTTCAGCGGGTGGTGCGAGAGATCGCCCTTGGCGTTGGACCTCAGGAAGCGCTGCTGCACCTGAATCGACGCCTCGACAGCGACGACCTGGAGCTGCTCGTGACCGCGATTCTGGTGCAGTTTGAAATCGGCGGCAATCTGTCCCGCATTCTGGATTCGATTTCCAGCACGATCCGCGAGCGGGTCAAGTTGAACGGCGAGATCCGGACCATGTCCGCCCAGGGGCGCATGGCAGGGTATCTGCTGTCCGGCATGCCAGTCGCTATCGGGGGCATGCTGATGCTCATCGCGCCTTCGTACATGGGCGCCCTGTTCACCCCAGGTCCATGGCTGGTGCTGCCTGTGGCGGCAGTCGTCGGCATCGGTATGGGCTCGCTGGTCATTCGCAAGCTCGTCGCTATCGAGGTCTGACAAGCCCACGATGCTGTTCGCTCTTCTGGCAGGACTCGGCGTAGCGCTCGTCGCCATCGGCCTGTACCTGCCCCGCACCGGCAAGGACATCGTCGCCGAGCGTCTGGCTGCCGTCAAACACCGCCCAAGCAGCCTGGAAGACCTCGAGCTGCGTCAGCCATTCGCCGAGCGCGTGCTGCGGCCGTTCATACGGCAGCTCGCAGAAGCACTGACACGCTTCCATCGGTCGCGGTCCAAAAATCCCAAGGACAATCAGTTCAAAGGCACTGAGGGCGTGCAGCGCAAGCTGGCTCTGGCCGGCAACCCGTACCGCTGGACACCAGCCGACTTTCTCGGAGTCAAAGTGTTCGCCGCGCTGGTGCTCGGGGGCGCACTGTTTTTTTTGATGACCATCAGCGGTCAGACAGGCTATGCATTTGTCTTCGGCGGCATCGGCGTGGCTTTCGGCTGGTTTGGACCTGAGCTGCTGCTGCGCAGCAAGATACGCACTCGCCAGAAGAAAATGCAGCGAGCCCTGCCAGACGCGCTCGACCTGCTGGTGATCACGGTCGAGGCCGGTTTGGGCTTTGACGCCGCGATCGGGCGCCTGGTGGAGAAGCGCGACGACGAGCTTTCGGCAGAGTTCGCGCGCGTCCTGGCCGAGATGCGGGTTGGCCGGTCACGGCGGGACGCGCTGAAGGACCTGGTGCTGCGGACGCAAGTCGACGATCTCAACAACTTCGTAGGCGCCATTCTGCAGGCCGAACAGCTGGGTGTCAGCGTGACCAGGGTGCTGACCGTTCAGGCCGAGCAGATGCGAGTGTTGCGTCGGCAGCGAGCTGAAGAGAAGGCTGCCCAGCTCCAGCTGAAGCTGATCTTCCCCTTGGCGATCTTCATCTTCCCCGCACTGTGCGTGGTGATCATGGGCCCGATCTGGCCGACCCTCTCGGCCACCAACGCACCCGGACTCTAGTTGTGGAGCCCGTGGCGAACCTAAGAGCCATGAAATCCGGCACGCTTCTCGCAGCAGCAGTGAGGGGAGGCTTTCGTCTGCTCAGCCCTCATGCGCTCGTTCTCGGTCGCGTGCTGCGTGTGTGGCGTGCTCTCGGCGCGCAGTACAGAAGCCTCGAGGCTACTCGCTACGGCGATTGGCTGCTCGGCAACGTGTGGCCCGCGTACCTGTTTGCGATGCCACTCGGGGCACGCGTCTGGGCCCTCGCCCGCGCGCCACGCGACGACTCGCTGCACAGTCAGGCGAAACTGCTGCAGGAGGTGGTCACCGTCATCTTCTTGGGGCTGGTCGTCGTCCTGTTCGCCATTCGCCGACAAACCACCAAGGGCCAGCGCGCCACGGGGCGCCAGGCCGGGGTGGCCCTCGCCGGTACGTTCATGCTAAACGTCGTGGCGTACCTGCCGATCCAGGACAGCACCTCGACCGCTAGCCTGCTGGCCTCGAGCGCCGTCGTTCTGGTCGGCACCCTGTTCACCATCTGGAGCCTGACGATGCTCGGCCGCTGCTTTGGGCTATTCCCCGAGGTGCGCGGCCTGGTGCTGCGCGGTCCGTACCGGCTGGTGCGCCACCCCGTGTACCTCGGGGAGTTGGTCTCAGCGCTGGGTCTCGTGTTGGCCAAGCCGCACCCGCTGGTGGCGGCGGTATTCGCAGCGTTCGTGGCCCTGCAGTACTGGCGAACGGTGTATGAGGAACAGGCGCTGGCGCTCGCGTACCCGAGTGAGTATCCGGCCTATGCGGTGCGCGTGCCTCGACTCGTGCCGGGTTTGCGGTAGGTGCTGAGCGTCAGGGCCGACGCGCTCTGGCTGTGCGTGGTCGCCACCGCGGCAGCTGGGCTGTGCGGGCTACCGTACCTGGCCTCGGCAGTGTTCGGCCCGGTGGAGCTGCAAAGGATCGGCACATTCTGGTTCGTGCGGGACTTCAGCCAATACCAGGCGGCCATGCGAGAGGGCGCACGCCAGAGTGGCTGGCTCATTCACGATCACTTCAGCGCCGAGCCGCACGCGGCTGCATTGGTGTACCCGCTGTACGTGGCTGCAGGCAAACTCAGCGCCTTGCTGGGTTTGAATGGGCAGACCGTCTTCGTTGCCCTGGAGTGGATCGGGCGAGCTGCCGTAGTGGCCGCGGCGTACGCATTCTCGTCCACGTTTGTGAAGCCGATGCGGCAGCGACGGTTGGCGGTGTTGCTGACACTTGCCACGCTCGGGCTGGACGCTCTGGGCGCGCTGCTCCGCATGCTGCTAGATGCCTCAGGAGTTAACGTTTTCGACGGGCTGTTGCCCCAAACCATCAACCCGTACCTGGAGATGAGCTCGCTGGGGGTATTGCTCTCAGCCCCCCACCTGATGCTGGGTCTGGCGCTGACGCTGGTCTGCGCGCCCTTGTACCTGGGCGCCATACAAGGCCGAGGTGGGGGGCTGGCGCTGCTCGGTGCGGCGATGCTGGGCTTATCGCTGGTGCATGCGTTCAACGCACCGATGCTGGTAAGCGTGCTGGTTGCTCACGCCGCGGTCACTGGCCGCCGGGCCTGGCCGGCTGCCATCGTAGCCGGGCTGGCGGCAGCCCCGATGGCGGTCTACAGCTTGCTCCTGTTTCAGGCCGACGCGTTCTGGGCAGGCACGTACGGCGCGCAGAACATCATGCCGGCGCCCGCGCCATGGTCGCTTCCGCTCGACTTTGGGCTGGTCATGCTTGCCGCGCCGCTGGCGTGGCCAGTTGTTCGGCGATGGCCGAGCGAACGGCGGTGGTTGCTTCTGCTCTGGGTTGGCTTAGGGCTGGTCTGGATGTACGCGCCCGTGCCCTACCAACGCCGATTCGGGTTTGGCGTGCAGCCCGGGCTGGCCGTGCTCGGAGCCATCGGGTTATTCGAGGTAGACGCTAGCGTTCGCATCCACCACCTGCGCGTGGTGTGGCGGCGACTGATCAGCTACTCGGCCATTATTGCTGGGATCTCCACCTCGCTCTTGGTGTACGTCTCGGTGCTGGTATCGGCAATGCTGAACCACCCGGCCGAAGTCTACCTTTGGAGTCGGCCAGAAGCGGCCGCCGCGGCGTGGCTCGGCGCGAACAGCACGGCCCAGGACGTCGTCCTGGCGTCGGTCGAGTTCGGCAATCCACTCGCCGGCGCAATCGATGGAAGAGTTGTGGACGGGCACACGGTGGCCACGCTGCACAGCGCCCAGAAAGACGCGCTGGTGCACAGCTTCTACGCCTTCGACGCCCCGGTCCAGGAGCGCACCGATATCGTGCAACGCACTGGGGCGACCATCATCGCCCTCGGCCCGGCCGAGCGCGCGCTTGGTGCGACCGAGCTGAGCAGCCAGCCCGGCTTCCACATGGTCTACGACCGCCAGGGCGTTCAACTCTTCCGCGTCGTCGCGCAGGCGTGATCAAGCTCGCATACCTCGCCCCAGCGCTTGTGGCGTTGGTGGCGCGTCTGGTTACCGGGCCGCATCCGATCGACGACGCGTACATTACCTTCAGGTACGCGCGGAATCTGGCCGAAGGGGTCGGGCTGGTCTACAACCCAGGCGAGTGGGTCCTCGGCACCACAACCCCGCTGTGGGCGCTGGTACTCGCAGCCGGCTACCGCCTCGGGGGTACCGATCTGCCCTGGCTAGCCACCTGCGTGTCTGGCGTGTGCGACGCGGGCTCGGCCGGGTTATTGGTGCACTACGGCTTGCGCGTCGGCTGGCGGCCGGCGGGTGCCGCCCTGGTGGGTTTGGCGTGGGCGTTGAATCCAATGAGCATCGCCTTTGCCACCGGCGGGATGGAAACGAGCGTGTTCGTGCTGGCAGCTCTGCTGGCGCTCGGGCTCGTCGGCAGCTGCTCCGCAACGTGGTTGGCGGCCGGCGTGTCGGGGGTGTCCATGCTGGTGCGCCCAGAAGGCGCTCTGCTGGTACTGACTGTGGTTGGGTGGACCTGGATCAAGCGGCCTCGAGAGGCCTGGCGGGCCGGGCTGGCCGGCGCTGCGCCCGCGGTAGCCGCTGGTCTGCTGATCTTCTGGCGCTACGGGAACCCGCTCCCGAACAGCATGGCCGCCAAGCAGGTGGCCTACCAATTGGGCTCGCCTTTGAAGAATGCAGTCGCACTGGTGATTCAGGCCGGCCTGCCCGGTTGGTCTACGTATCTGCTGGCGAGTATGCCCAGCGGCGTGGCTTTGGTCGTGGCCGCCTTCGGCCTGGTCGGGCTGGCCGACCTGCTTCGCAGGGCACTGCCATGGCTCCATCGGCAGGGTGTCGCGTGGCAACCGTTCACGGCGTTCAGCGTGCTGTATGTCACGTTCTACGTGGCCGTCGGGCTCCGCGGTGTGCGGCTCTTTCCATGGTATCTGGTGCCAATGGCGCCCTTTTATCTACTCGGGGCGGCCGCTGGCCTCGCGCGCCTGGGTACGCGACCCGCATCGTGGGTTGCCGGCGTGCTCGTGGTGTGGCAGTTGGCGGCGATCGATTGGCGCCAGCCGCTGCTGCCCACCGGCGAACACCTGGGGCGCGAAGAGCTTCTGCTGGACGTGGGCCGTGGGCTCGGCGAGAGTCTGCCACAGACTGCCGTCATCGCTGCGCCAGAGATAGGTGCCCTCGGTTATGCCTCCAGACTGCACATCCTGGACACGGTTGGGCTGGTCTCGCCGGTTTCGTTGGCGTACTACCCGCTGCTGCCCGATCAACTCGTGACTGACAACGCCATCCCGCCGCGGCTGATCACGGACCAGCGGCCCGACGTGGTCGTCACCCTGGACGCCTTTGCCCAGAAGTCGCTGCTGCCTGACGCTGCCTTCCAGCACGCGTACACGCTCGAGCACACCTACCCAGCACCGGTATGGCAGAGTGAAGAGTTGCTGCTGTTTCGCCGGGACGAGATTCCAGGTCCCTGAACTGGGCTGTGCCGAGCATCTTCAAGGCCCTTTGAGCAACCCTCCATGAGCACCGGGAACTCTGGCCGGCTGATGGCTGCGCTGGCGCGGCGGCATGGGTGGCTGCTTGGCGCCCTGGTCCTGGTCCTGGTTCTTGGCGAAGTGCCGCTGGTGCTGTCGGTGTGCTGTGCGCCGGCGGGCGCAACGGGGCTGGGCACGGCCTGGTTCGTGAACGACTTCGCCCAGTACGAGTCTGCCATGCGCCAGGGCGCTGAACAGCCTGGATGGCTGATCCACGACGTCTTCACTGCCGAGCCACACCCCGCAGCTTTCATGTTCCCGCTGTACGTTGGCGCTGGCAAGTTCGCGGCCATGCTGAGCCTCCCGGATGCCGCGGTCGAGCACACGCTCGGGGTGCTGACCCGAGCGGCTCTGGTGGTGGCGCTGTGGCGGTTTGCGCGCGCCTTTGCCGCTGGACCAGCGGCCGCGCGCTGGACCTTTGCGCTCGCCCTGTTCGCAAGTGGGTTCGAGGTGTTCGCCGCCGGAGCCGGTGGAGGGCTCTACACCGGCAGCTGGTCGTACGAGACAAACGGCTTCGGCCTCCTGTTCGCCGCGCCGCATGTGCCCTTAGCCATGGCCGCCACGCTGGAGCTAGCGCGCGCCGTATTGCGTCCCCGAGTCGGCCTGTCGCCAGGTTGGCTGACGTGGGTGGCCATGCTGTCAGCTGCCATTGCGCTGCTGCACCCATTCCACCTGCCGGTCTTGCTCGGGGCAGCGATGCTGGCTGGGCTGGTGTTCCGTCTCACCGGGCGTGGCCGCGCCAACCTGGCCGCCGCGTTCGTGGCCTTCGTGGCGGCCCTGCCGGTCCTGTGGCCGACCATCACGACGTTCAGCTTTGAGCCGTTCTGGCTGGCCACGTACAGCTCGCAGAACACATTGCCCAGTCCAGCCCCGCACGAGCTGCTGGTCGATCTTGGCCCAACCCTGGTGCTGGCAATTGGCGGCGTCGCAATGCTGCGGGGGCGGGTGGCACCTTTTGGGCTCTTGGTGTGGCTGCTGCTGAGTCTGGTGGCCATGTACGTGCCGGTGCCATATCAGCGCCGGCTGAGCTTTGGGATCCAGCCCGCGCTGGCCGTGCTGGCGGCGAATGCGCTCACGACCGCGTGCGCCTCGCTCGAGACGCGGCGTGCGACGGTGCTGCGTCTCGGCGTTGCCGCCACTGCCGCAACGGGTACGTTGCTGATCCTGGCGAGCATCGTTGCCTCAGGGCTCAGGAACGCGCCATTACCCATCTACCGCTCGACCGGAGACCTGGATGCGGCGGCCACATGGCTCGATAGCCAGGCACGCCCGGGCGACGTGATCCTGGCGGATTGGGCCGCCTCGAATTATCTGGCGCCTCGCACGCCGGCCCACGTTTTCGGTGGTCATCCCGTAGCCACCCTGCAAGCAGCTTCCAAGGAGTTCGCGAGCAGGAGTGTCTTCGCCCACGCCAGCAGCCTGCTGGTTGCACGCCAGCTCGGCGCTCAGTGGCTGGTGTACGGCCCAGGCGAGGCTGACGTGGCCGGGCCTGCCGAGCCTGCCTTTCAATCTGGCGCAGTACGCGTCTACCGGGTCCGGCCTGGGTGATCCGGCGCGGGTTGCTGGGCGCGGTCGCCGGTCTGGTGGCGCTGCATATCGGCGTGCTTGCGTACCACCTGGCGCTGACCGTGGCTTTCCCCTACGACCTGAACTATGGCGAGGGCTATGTCCTGTTCGACGCAGTGCGATTCAGTCACGGCCAGCCCGTGTACGTCGATTTGCAGCAGTTCCCGATGGTGCGCTCGCCATACCCGCCAGTGTTTCCCGTTCTCTGGGCCGCCTTGATTCCGTTCACCGGGCCGACGCTTTGGCCAGGTCGGATGCTGTCTGTGCTGTCGCTGGTTGCCCTCGGCGTACTCGTCGCCGTCAACGCGCAGCGGGCGCGATGTGGGCTATGGCCAAGCGTGGTTTCGGTCGGTCTGATAGCTTCCTCGCCGTTCGTATACGAGTGGGCGGGCTACGCACGCGTGGACATGCTCGCCCTGCTGTTGGCGGCGGGTGGGGTGGTCGTCGCGCAGGCGTCCAGAGATGGGCGCGGCGTCCTCGGGGCGGCACTCCTATGCGGTCTAGCGATCTGGACAAAACAGACGACGATCACGGCCGCCATCGCCGTCGGTCTGGCGCTGACGCTGCGATCCTGGCGCTCAGGTGCAGCGTTCGCCGTGCTGATCGGCGTCCCGAGTCTGCTCCTCCTGCTCGGCCTGAACGCGTCGACGGAGGGCCAGTTCGCGCGCCACGTGCTGGCCGGCAACGCCAGCAATCCTATAGTGCCCGTTCGCGCCATGATCTTCGTCGGCACGTTTGTGGCGCTCGATTTGCCGGCCCTGGCAGCTAGCCTGTGGTGGCTGCGGCGAGCGCTTACGCGAGTCCCGTCGCCAATCGCGGTGTATCTGCCCATCGCACTACTGGCCGCGCTCAGTGCGGGCAACGGGGGGAGTAGCGTGAACTACCTGATCGAGCCGGTCGTCGCGCTCGCGTTGGTCCTCCCGTTCGCCTGGCGGGCGTTACCCCGTCCCGCCGCCGTCTTAGGTCCACTGTTGGCCGTCACGCAGCTGGCGCTCCTGGCGCACTGGCCGAACACGTTCGGCACCACCTTTCTCGCCGAAGGCGCGCTCGGGCGTACGCCGACAGCTGGGGATGTGGCTATCGGCGCGCATCTGGATGAGCTCGTCCGCGCCGAGCGCGGCGAAATCATCGCCGAGCCAGCTGGTTTCGCCGTACGAAACGGCCGGCCCGTGTACGTGCAGCCAATAGACTTGCGCGCCGAGCAGCTTCAGGGTCGCTGGCGCAGCGAGCCGTTGACCGACGCACTCTCGAGCGGGCGGTTCTCGACAGTCATCAGCGCCTACAGCCTGTTCCCCTCGGAAGCTGAGCGAGCCATCCGGCTGCACTTCCGGCTATCCGAATCGCTGGCTAGCCCGTACGGGCTGAGGTTTGATGTATACCGCTACCAGTCCTGATGCAGCTGGTTCGCGTCTATAACCGGACCCGCGACGAAACGCTCGCCGATAGGGCAGATCTGGCCAGCTCGTACTGGACCCGTTTCTGGGGCCTGATGGGTCGCCGCCACCTTCCGCCGGGGACGGGGCTGGTGCTTCAGCCCGGCGGTGGCATCCATATGTGGTTCATGCGCATGCCGCTCGACGTCGTCCATGTCGACAAGCAAAGACGGGTAACGCACATTCTGAGAAACATCCAGCCCTGGCGCTTCGGGCCACTGTTCGTTGGCACCAAATGGGCCATCGAGCTGCCCGCCGGCGCCGCCAGCATGACTCAGGTCGGCGACGAAATCGACGTCCGCCCCTGACCAGCCCCCGGCTCCCTCGAGCGCAAGGCTGGTGGCCTGAACAACTCAGTCTCGCCGCCGAGCTTCGGGCGCCTTGGCTACAAGAAGCGCGTCAGACGGGCCTCACGTCCTGGCGTCGGCTTCGGCTCCTGTCATCAGGATTCCACAATCGCGATGAGAACCACCCAATGGCCGTCCGCGAGGACAGCCTCGACTTGTGGCATGGACGTTGGACCGGCCGAAAGCGGCGCATGCTGGCTGGCGTTTGCACATGACTTGGCCGCGCGCGGGCTGAACGGGATCATTGGTTCGTCTGTCCGTACGGAGTCGGGGCCCGTCTTTCTTCTGCACAAGGCGGCAGGGGCTGCCTCTGGTAGGAGGACCGTCCGCGGGACACCGATGCCGCGCCACCCGTGCTTTCGGGCGCGCTCCCGTTAATCACTGATCGAAGCCTCGCGACCCGGTAGATTTCGAAGGTGCTGGCGCGGGGGCTGCGGGGGGTTTTGGAGGCGCTGTTTCCAGCTCGGTGCATTGGCTGCACGGTGCGTGGAACCGTCTTGTGCCTGGGCTGCAGAGGTGAGCTGCCCTATCTTCCGGCTGGCGTATGCGCGCGATGTGCCGGCGCA
>JBPCIO010000315.1:0-12086 GCA_051006215.1 Chloroflexota bacterium | reverse complement strand
GGGCCGGGCGTCTTTGTGTTTGCGGTCTGATCGACCGTCACCATCACCAGGTGTCGGACTGAGGTGTCGCTGGTTGTCGGGCGGGTCTGCCGTGCCAGATTCCATAGGTCCAACTGCCGGGCGTTCTGCTGGCGGCAGTCGTGTATAGGCCGACGCCGCCAAGAAGTATCACCACGCCGGGAATCGCAGCAGCCAGAGCGAACGTCTTGCGGTCGGAGCGGGCCGAGGCGCAATCCTCGCTGACCGAGGTCAGGCCGGCTCCGATCAGGGCGTTGTAGATGTCCTCGCTGCCGGACTTCGAGCTCGCCCCGCCAAACGCTGAGCCGCAGGAGATCCCATCTCGATGCACCGCTGAGTACCCAAGGGTTAAGCCGGCCGCGAGCAACGCGAGTCCGATTAGCGACAGGACCAGACCCGGTGTCCGTTTCATGGCCGACATCGTGCCACGGCTAATCCCGAATGTCTCGATTCGAGGCATCGTGCCGAAGGAATGAGGTCACATCGGCCATGGCCCGGGATCGTGCTTCGGCACCGCGATCGACGGACGTCGAGTCGATCGACCGGTCGGGGTGCGGACCTTGGGCATCCCGACACAACGCACAGTCCGCAGAAGCACCCTGGTTGTTGTGCGCCACCTGGATATGCGCGGCCACTCCGTAGGCGGCCATGGCTCGAAGTCCCTCGATCGCCAGCCATGGCACAGCATCGCCCTGCACTAGGTATCCCTCAGCCGCCCCGAACTCATCGTCACCCTGGACGACCGGGTGCGCGTGCAGCCACGCTTCACGAGGATGATCCGGCGACACCTTGCCTTCAAGGTTGGCCAGCGTGCGCGCAAAGGTGCTGGTCGCGACTTCTTGCCTTCGTGCCGAGACGGGTCCGGGTCCGGGTGCGGGCGGCGGCGTCGTCACGGCAGCATCGTAACCGTACGTATGTTCGATGGAGGTAACCGCTGACGAGTTGATTGGAGTCTGGCGACACGCCCATCTAGCTTGCCAGGTTGTCAAGATCACACGGCCGAGTCTGGGAGGGGGCAAATCAGGGAGCAGCCATCAACAATTACCGTTGTGCCTGTATGCCTCTGGCAGTCGCCAGGGTGGCCGATGCCCCCTAGATTACGGCCCTGTACGGCCCCGTACGCCTCTCACCGTGATACCGCTTTTGCCTTCACACGGCAGGGGTCACTGGTTCGATCCCAGTATCGCCCACCAGGTTGCCCATCGTGCGAACCGTGGTGCCGTCTTCGGTGGCCGGTTCGCTTTCGATGTGGCGTGGGATACGGTAGACGGGCCTAATCTGGCCAGGGGCCTGGATCTCGTCGACGAGTGCCTCAATAAGAGCTTTGCGCGTGGCTGTGCCGTGTTCGAGAGTCTGGTCAATGTGGTCGGCGAGGACGTTTAATTCGTCGTCGGTGGGCATGGTCGGGGCCTGGTCGAGTAGGTCGGTGAGTTCGTCGCGGCGGGCCTGCAGCTGGGTCGTCTTGGCTCGGAGTGCGGTGAGCCGGTCTTGCAGGAGTGCCTGATCGATCCGTATCTGCAGACGTTAGCTAGAACCTCCGACACAAACCTGAAACGAACAACCGACGCCTGTCACGGATTGCACGCTTTGCCCGATACGATCAAAATCGTGGCCTCACCTGCTGGTGTGCTGTATCTGCAGCTCATCTACCGCCTGCTGGAGATCGTTCGGCAGGCCGCAGTGAGCGCCCAGCAAAGACAGCAAACGTGGCTGCCCAGCACCGCGTTACCGCAGCGCTCATCGGAAACGGCCGGCGTGTGCCAGAAATTGCGGATGCGCTGGGCGTCCCTCGACATAAGGTTCGCTACTGGAACGACTGCGGCCGCAACAAAGAACTCTTGGCGACAGCGCAGGTAGGAGTCCTTACCTAAATCGTGCGGATGGTCGGCCAAACCCGTATCCCGGGGCGTGTGGCGCACTGTTGGCCCATTGCGCGAACCGTGCCGGCGTCGGCGGCGGCCGGGACGGTGCCTCGCCTGGGTGGTGGGTAGGTGAGGACGCGTGATCGCCTGAGGAGGCGACGCTCTTGGTCGGGCCTATCCGGGTGTCGTGTACGGGTCGGTAGCGCTAGGGCGCCTGATAGGTCTCTGGCTACACTGGTGGACTAAGATACTAGCTAAGGGGTTGGTGATGGCTGGAGCGGCGGCGCAGTTCAACATCCATGAGGCGAAGACGCAGTTGTCGCGGATCGTCTCGCGGGTCGAGGCCGGTGAAGAAATTGTCATCAGCCGTGACGGCCACCCGGTGGCGAAGGTCGTGCGCCTCGACTCATCGGTGCGGCGCTCGAGGCGTGGTTCGCTGCGCGGCAAGATCGCGTTCGCCGATGACTGGGACTCCGCGGAGACGAACGAGGCGGTCGCGCGCGACTTCGGCATCGCGTGATGGCGCTGCTGCTCGATACCCATGTCGTGCTGTGGTGGCTCGGCGACGATGACACGCTCGACTCGGAGACCAAGGATCGACTCGATGTCGATTCGGAGATCTTCGTCAGTGTTGCCTCGGTGTGGGAGGTCGGTATCAAGCAGGCACTCGGCAAGCTGACCGGCGATGCCAGGTTGGCTGAGTACGTGCGCGACTCGGGTTTCGCGGTGCTGCCGATCTCGGCAGATCACGCCACCACCGCGTCGGCGCTGCCGCTGCATCACCGCGACCCGTTCGACAGGATGTTGATCGGCCAAGCGCTCGTGGAAGGCCTGACGGTGATGACTCGCGACCCCGTCTACGGTGCCTACGACGTGCCGGTTGAGACGGTCTGACAACGCTCGCGCCAGCCCGATGGCCTAGAAGGCGAGCGAGCGCCATGACCGCTACAGGCTGATCAGAGATCCGGCAGCGACCAGACCCCGGTTCGTATGAGGATAAGTAAGGCCCACCAGCAATTACGGGCACGGAATTCCCTCAGCGACGCCCGCGGCCCCCGTAGGGGCCGCCCGATCGCCGCGCGAGATCCAAGCCGCTATGGCCGTCGATCCCGGCTACGAGGTGCTGGGCAGCCGCCGCGAGCAGGTGCAGCAGCTCGGCAACGGTGTCACCCTCCCGCCGCTGAGTTTCTACTCCGCGCGGTCGCCGAATCCTTGGAGCCTGCCGCAGGCTGACCGCTGCCTTGCTGACGTTGCTGCTGCCCGCCTGCGACGTGCCGGTGATCGGCTGCTTCTGGGCCGCCGCTGAACGCTCTCGACCGGGGCTCTGCGCCGGTCGCCCGCGACCGGACGTGTTGGGGGATGAGCATCCAGTGGCCGGACAGTGAATCCACGTACAGAGCGATCGTCGACTCTGCGATCGACGCGGCACCGATCCAGCTGCACGAGCAACACCACTACTCCTGGGCCGAGATCGCCAATCGGCTCGGTATCGGCACCTCAACAGCGCTCGAAAGATGGGGCGCGTGATCACATCACCGCTTGCCTTCTCCGCGAAATTCCCGACGTGCCGAGACAAGGCCGTCGAAGACTATGAGGTAGCTGGCGGCTACCAGGATGCCACCTACTGTCCAGCGAACGATCGCGTTCTCAGGTATGGCGCCGCCGAGACGCAGCAGGGTGAAAAGAAGGACGGTGCCGCACATGGCGAACCCGCTCATCGCCAGGGCTGGGGGCTGGGACAGTCGGCTGTCCTTCGGGTTCCTGGCGAACCGGTGGGCGGCGTCGCCGATAGCAACTGCGTAGGCCAGGCCAACAACGGGCGCTGCAGTTCCGACAACGACCCAGAAGTCTGTGTAGTCACTCATTGGTCGGAGTGTGCCGCATGACCGACACACACGCGCGGCACGCGTTATTCGGCCTTGCCGATCGTTGCGCGATCGCTTGCGAGGATGGAGACCTGCACGGCGACGAGTATCGCAGCGACCAAGACACAGATCGCCGTTCCGAAGCGACTTCCTCCGCCTCCTGGCAGACCGCCCAACTCCGCCATGGCGGACCACAACATTGTCAGGCTCATGCTTGCTCCGACCGTCGCGATGGCACCGGATCGCACCGTCTTCGGGGTCGATCCATAAAAGTTGCTGATAGCAACGGCATGTGCGAGGGCGATGATCGGCGCCGCAGTCCCGACGACTACCCAGAACGATTCGTATTCGGCCACGCGTCCAAGTGTGCCGCACGCACTCCGCGGCTGACCGCTAGCGCCGCGCGTTGTGCCTCGTCAGCTCTCATTGAATCGACATCACGATCTAAGGAGAACCCCCTTGCCATCACTGACCGACGTAGATCACGCGTGCAACGGTACGTTTCCCGCCCTGGGTTGATGAACTGCGAGATCAGCGACGGGTATATGACTGCACCTTGGGGTTGAGCAGGTTCGTCATGAGACCCATCGTGAACAGCCGCCGAGGGGAATGCCCTGATATCGGTTCCGAACATCAAGTGATCGTTGCCGAAGACCTCACTCGCCGCGGCCCGCCGCATGAAGAGACTCCCACACCGCAGAACCGGCACTTGACACCTAAGCCTTATCTACCTACTGTCCCATATGTCGGTTAGAGCAGCTCGCTGGCGGCGCAATGCACTGAAGCACACGGGGTACGGAGCCATGACCCTCCTTTCTTCTGACCGCGCGGTACGGCATGGAGACGGCCGCCGGAGCACCACTCCGGGGCGGGTTTCGGCTTGACGCTGGGAGTGCGTCCGGCGCTATGAATCGCAGGGTTGTTATCGGTGGCCTCGGTGGTACTGCTGAATCGGATGCCGGCCAGCCTGAACACTGCGATACGGCTGGAACGACCGCAGACCAACACCGTGGAGGTGGCTGCATGAGCCAGTTGCCCGCCGTGGTGACGATCCTGGGAGCCGGCCCGCGCGGGCTTGGAATACTCGACCGGCTTGGCAGCGCACTGAAACACCAGCCGCTGAACCGCCGGGTTGAAATCCACGTCGTAGACCCCTACGAGCCGGGTTCCGGCAGAGTCTGGCGCCCCGATCAACCTCGGCTGATGCTCACCAATTCGAAGGCCGGCGAAATCACGCTTTTCAGCGACGAAACCGTCCGCAACGCCGGCGTTCCGAGATCTGGGCCGGCTGTGCACCAATGGGCTGCACTGCATGCGTCCGGCCTCGAGGCCGAACTGGCAGCGGAGGCCGCTGCGGTTGGCCCAGAAACCTTCGTGAGCAGGCGCCTGCTCGGCGCGTATCTGCGCTGGTGTTTTGCATCGGCAGTTGCCGCGCTTCCCCCCACGGCCTCGGTGATCTTCCACCGGACCAGCGGGACTCAGATCCGCACAACCAGGTCGGCCGATGAGGTCGTGCTAGCCGACGGTTGTCGCATCCGGTCCGACATCGTCGTACTCGCACTGGGTAATCGCGACGGAGCACCGCCAATCGCCGGCGACGACTCCAGGAACAGTGCGCTTCGGCTCGAACCCCAGTACACCGCCGATATCAACCTCGATGTCCTACCTGCCGGCGAGAACGTTCAGGTGGAAGGTCTCGGCCTGGCGTTCATCGATCTCATGACACTGGTGACCGAGGGCCGCGGCGGCCGGTTCGAGCAGATCCAGGGCGGCCGGCTCGCCTACCACCCCAGTGGCGCCGAGCCGATTCTGAATGCTACGTCACCGCGCGGCGTGCCCTATCTGCCCAAGCCGGCGGCGGCACGTACCGCCGATCCCAAGGAACCGCTGATCGCTACGCGAGCGGCGTGGATCGGTGTACTGACCGCGATCGCCAGCCATCAGGACCGGGCCACACGACTTCAGGCAGCTCATGCGGCCTGGGGCCTGCTGCATGCCGAGATGGCCGCTGGCTGGTACGGCGAACTGCTCGGCGACCCACTGCACGCAGCAGACATGCTGCGTGGTCTTTCTGGGACCCCTGCTTGGGATGACAAGCGAACAGCGGCGATAGTCGCCCATCGCGAACTCGCACCCTTTCGGGCACCATCTCGGCAGCCGGCCGGACCGGGGAACCAGCCCATCAATATATGGGCGCGCAACTACCTACTGTGGGCACTCGATCTCGTCGGCGGTCAACTCGGGCACGCACACGCAGGTGCCTACCGCGGCCTGGTGCACGCCGGCACGGCCATGGGCGAGGTCTTCCTCGACGGGTTGGTCGAGTTCACGCCAGCGATGGGACCGTTCTTGGGAGCCATGGCGTCCTACATCCGGTACGTAACCTCCGGGCCCCCGCTCGTCCGCATGGAGCAACTGCTTGCTCTTGTGGAGGCAGGCTTCGTCCGGTTGCTCGGACCATCCTCCCACCTCGCCGACGACTCGGCGCTCGGGTATTTCGTTGCAGCACGATTACCCGTCCTTGATGTGCGGTCTGGGCCCGATGCACTGTTGCGGAAGTTAATCGAAGCTGGGACGGCGCTCGCGACCGGCCCGTTGACTTCGAGAGGACCGATCCGGATCAGGGTGGAAGCAGGTTCCTTCCAGCTCCTGACGGCAGACCTGGCGGACGGGAGACGCCGAATCGCAGTGGGCGCCTTCGCGACAGCCGGAGCGCTCCTCGCATTCCCACGGCCTTGCGCCAACTCACGCTTCTTCGCAGAGAACGCAACGATCGCCTCCCAGATAATCCAAGCGATAGCACTCGAACCAACTGGTGCAACGGAGTCGCTGCCCAACTACCCATTGACCGTGGGCGGCGGCTCAGGAGTGGCAGACAGGGTGAGTTGACCCGAACTTGTCGTTCAGGCGCAACGCCAGCAGCTAGTCCTGTCATCCGAGTTCACAGCCGTCATGCCGGGGTGCCCTGCGCCAGGATAGGCCCCGGATTCTGGGGTCGACATCATCAGTACTGGCACACTGCGGATATACATCGTTATACGTCTTCAAGCGATAGAACGGACACTTGACACATAGGCCTCAACTGCGTATCGTCGCATATATCGGTAGAGAGCAAATCTCCCGCGGCAGATGCACTTAAGCGAACAGTGTGTAGGCCATAGTCGCTCGTTGTCTTCGGATTGTTGTCCCCTGGGCAGGTGACAACAAGATTGGTGGACCCATGCACTTCCGGATACAATTCAGTCCAGCGGCGTCGCCGTGATGTCGGTGAATACAGAGAGCACCGATCGGGAGCTTACGCAGAACGCGCCCACGTTCTCTGCGGTGAAATTTCTCCATGAATGCGTTCGACGAATCGATCAGGGCCTCACGCTGGACCCCGATCAGCAGCGCTTTGTGCGTGTCGGCGCAGCAGAATTGTCCATACAGGCCCGGACGCGTTGGGCGCAATGGGACCTCGAGCTTAGCCAGCAAGGTCACAGTCGTCTCTATGGTGAGCTGGCCGACCTCGCGCGTGACGAAATTGGCAACAAGCGAGTAGTGAATTTCTTCTATATGCATAAGCCGCCCGGCATGCGGCTGCGATTTGAGTTCGAGCATCAGGCATTCTGCGAGGAACGGCAGCTGCTCCAGCACTCGTTGACCAGGCTTATCAACAGGCTGCGCTCAACCGATGTATCGATCGAATGTCGGCCAAGCTTCTACGAGCCGGAACAACATCTGTTCGGTGGACCATCGTCGATGCGTCATGTGCACGCTCTGTCCACCGTGGATTCCCTTGCGTGGCTGGAGTATCTAGCCGCGGCCAGGCGGAGCGGACCGGCTTGGGCATTCTCCCTGGGCCTGCTTCGCGGAGTGCTTGATGGCCTGCAGGTGGTGGGCTGGGAAGACCTTGATATGTGGGACAGAGTACGCAGACAGACCCACCGAGCATTACCAGCGTCCGTTCTGGCCACCACCTCGTTCACGGAGGCCGCCGCCGGCATTCGTTCGATATGGAAATCGGGCTCCGCGTCCGCTCAGCACAGTCGAGGAATCACCGGCCTAGCCGTGGACGAGATTCGAAATGCGGCTGCGGACTGGCTGGCCGGTTACTTTCGTACCGCCGATGCGTATGTCGGCCCTCGGGAAGCCGCAGCCTTCTTCACCATCTTTCACTGGAATCGAGGCAGAATTTCGGGTTGGCAGCAGGCGCTGATAACTGAGGCGTTGGTTGACCGGAGTGCACTATGAGCGAGGTTTCGGTCATGGTCCGGTTGGCCGGCCTACCGATTTCTGTCTGGTTGGCAGGTGCTTCGCCAGAACTATTCGATGAGCTGCGCCAACTAGACGACTGCACCAGAGCATGCTGTGAGGAGGGGCACCGGCTGGCTGAGGTCATCGGTGTCGCGCTTGTTCCGCATCCGGCACTCAGCCCGGCGCAGCGATCAACGGCGTTGGCGGTACGGCGAAGCCTGTATTCGTTCGGCCCAGTTGGTGAAGCGGACCTGGCGGCGGTCTGTGAACAGGCAGCCAGCTTGTTAAATGATCCGACACTCGCGACACAACTGGTCTCGTATGCGGCTTTGTCGGAGGAAATTCGGCGTGGGGAGCATGCGGCGGCGACGCAGGTCGACGAGGAGTTGGCGGCGCTGCGAGCGCGGGCGTGGCAACTGATCACCAGTCACCCGGTCGCCTACCTCGCGGTGTTGGAGAGCGACGTCGATACGTTGCAGGACATCGAGCGTCGGGTTGCTGCCGGTGAGCCTTGGTCGACCAAGCGGATGCGGCAGCGAGCCGATTACCTGTGGCGATTGATCAATCGTGGCGCGGCCAAAGTGATGCCCCGAGGTTGGTTGGGGCAGATCGCTGTGGTCGAGGTGCGTGAGGACGGCACACTGCATCTTCAGCTGAGTCCAGAAGTGGGCAGGGCCTCCTCGGAGAATCTGCATGAGCGAGCGCGCTTGGCCGCCGCATTTGCCGATAGGGCTACCGGGTGGTCGGAGACCATGCTGGGCGTTACGCCGCTGCACTGGTACCGCGATTCGCATGACGATGCCGGCCGCTTCGAGTTCTGGGTACGTCGGGCCGAAGACCCGTCAAAGCTTCACATCGTCCGATTGCGAGCTACTCCGCTGCTGGTCGCTGTGGTGCACGCTCTTCAGGCGGGCGAGCTCAGTGTCGAACAGTTGCTACGTCGGCTACTGCCCAGTCCGGAGAGCTGGTCGGTCGGCCGGCCCAATGTCGTTGGTTTCTTGCAGTACCTCGCTGATAGCGGCGTGCTGGAATGTTCTGCTCCGGGGCCTGGCCGACCATCTACCTGGCAACCACTGGCGGTCGCCGAGTTGTCGTCGGCATCCGGATCAGAATTCGTAGACGTCTACCGCCGTCCGAATGGTGCGGCGCTGCCAGCCGAACCGCTGCGCCGGCTTGCAGGTGAGCTCGAGCCGGTGTCACGGTTGTTGACTGTCATCGGCGGCAATCGCTCGTTGGCACCTGGCCTGCGGTGGATCGGGGCCGAACCTCGACCGCTGCTGGATGTGGTGGCTGCGCAACTCGGTGATGCCGCCAATCTCGATCAGCCGCCGCATAATCACGACTGGCCAGCGATGCCTGGTGAACCGAGCGCGTACAGCCGGCTGCGGGTGTGGTTGGAACCACGATTGGACAGCCGGGATCCGGTCGATCTTGAAGCCTCACCGGCGGTACGTGATGCTGACCGTGCTGGCGAGGTCTGGCCGACCGACTACCTGGTGCGACCCTTCCAGCTCGACGGCCGATTGTGCGTCGCGCTGGACCATATTGAGCCTGCGGCCGTAGTGGATTCGCGTTTCAGCGACAGCTTGCTCGATCTCGGCTGTGATGCCGGCCGGCAGAACTGGTATCGCGAATTCCTGACCGAGCTGGAGGTGCAGGGTGGCGGTCGCTGCGTCGAGTTGATGGTGCCGGCGTTGCACGCGAAGGCTGCCAACGCGGTGCGGCGCCCCGGCTATACCCGCGCGTGGACCGGGTATAGCAACGTCAGCCACTACACACGCCGTTCCGAGGCACCAACCCACTACATTCCGCTGGCGAAGATCACCTTGCGGCATGAGCAGGGCACGATCATTGCCGAGGCGGGCGGCGACCAACTCTGGCCGATGATGCACGCTACTCGATCGTTGCCAGAACCATGGCCGCTGATCGCCCGTTGGCTGTTGTACGCGTCTCCGCAGCCCCTTCGCGGCAGCTGGCGGACGCTTGGTTGGTCGCTGCCCGGTTGGCCGGAGCGTAATTACCTTCCCCGGCTTACCCTGTCCGGCGGCCGAGTGGTGATCACACCGGCGCAGTGGCGCATCCCGGTCAGCGAGCTTTGGCAGCCAGCGGATACTGCCTCGGCCAAGGCGCGTGGGTTGGCGCGGCTGCGTGCTCGGCTCAGCCTTCCTCGCTGGGTGAGGATGTGCGGTGATGTCCACCAGGAGCCATTGGCATGTGACGTGGATAGCTTGCAAACACTGCAGCTCGTTGATCGGCTGGTGAGATCCGGCGCTACCGAGCTGCTGGTCGCCGAAATGATACCCAGCCCGGATCAGTTCATGTTGGACGATCCGCTGCACGCGGCGGGGCCGAGCGGCTCAGAATGGCTGGTCCGCCTGCCTTGGCAGGCGAGCCCAGGGGCATCGGCTCAGCGGGCCCTCCAGGCGATGCATCGTGACCGGCCGACGGCTCTCGCAGGCCGACCTTGACCGGATCACCCCAGGACCAGGCACATCCAATCGGACCATGAAAGGAGGTGAATACACATGGAATCCAATAACTTCGCGATCGGCGACGTCGACGAATTCGTCACGGCGCTGGAGGCTCAGTTCAGTGATGGAGCGCAGCTTACCGACCCGGAAATCTCGTCGGGCACCTGCGCCTACACCTGCACCGGAGGCTGCTAACGCGGCAAAGGCCGGGGCTGGGTCTGCTGGGGTGCTGCCTCACGCAGGCCCAGCTACCGGATGTAGACGTCCTGCAGCGAGCTAACGAGGAGTCATGACTCACACAAGTGCCGCCGTTCGCACCGGCCACACGACGATGAGCGTCGGGGCTGCTGACGCGCTCGATGCTGCGAGTTTCACAATACTGCGACAATTCCCCCCACCGGCGGAGAATGCCACCAGGCGTGGCGCCGACGCCGGGACCGGGCTCTTGTTTGCCCTCACGGCACGGCGGATTCAGCCTGCCGAGCGGCAGGAGTTGTTGCCGGGCCTGCGCCACTGGCTGATGTCCGCGACCGGCGAGGTCAGCCATTACGGGGTGTTCGGCAATGGCCTATCCGGTTTCGTGGTTGGTCTCGATCATGCCGCGCAGGTCCAGCCTGAGCTCGAGCCGTTGGCGGCGGCAGCGCGTGACCGGTTACTTGACTGGATCCATCG
This sequence comes from Chloroflexota bacterium, assembly GCA_051006215.1. GTDB lineage: Bacteria > Chloroflexota > UBA6077 > UBA6077 > CF-72 > CF-72. Next base: position 962 of record JBPCIO010000315.1, on the reverse strand, counting down.
GTCTCCCTGGCAAGTGAAGGAAATCGACTGGGCCGACTACGACCTGATCTACGGGCCGTCCGGAAACGCGTTGGTGCTGTGCGCGGCCGCCACACCCGCGAGTCAGCTCGCACCGTTGCGCGACCAGCTCACTGCGCTGTGCACGCCCGGGCTGCCGGGTCTGCGAGTTGGACGCAGGCACTCGGGCGATCCCCAGGATTTCAACCTTCACCGCGTGAACACCGGCCTAGGACATGGAGTTCCTGGAGTCGTCGCCGCGCTCTGCGCGCTCATCAGGGCCTGTGGTCCGGCGCCGGATCTTCTGCTGGCGCTGGACAATGCCGCCCAGTTCCTGGTTCGTGCCTGCTATCGAGATGCGCACGGTGTGCTGAGCTGGCGGCCTATGCATGACGCCAGCGACGCGGCACCCTTACATGCTCGGGAGCAGGTTTGGTGTTATGGCGGACCAGGCGTCAGTTGGGCTCTGTGGGACGCTGCGCAATTGCTCGGCGATGCGAGCCTCGCTGAATTCGGCCTCGCTGCCGTCGGCAGCCTATGTGCGGCGTGGGACGGCGAGCGGTACCTGCTCGAGCGCCATCCGGGTAGCACACTGTGTATCTGCCATGGCGCGGCTGGAGTACTCAGCGTCGCGGATGCGTTCGCCCGTCATGCCGGCTTCGCACCGGCGGCAAGGCTTCGTGATCACCTGTTCGAGTATCTGATGGACCGGCTGCCAGCGATCATCGCGCTGGCAGAGGTCGATTCGACGATGCTTACCGGTGCATCAGGGGTCCTTGCGGCGCTCGACCTGGTGCGCGGCGGCCCGCGTAGCTGGCTATGCCAACTTGGGCTGCGGTGAGGACCTCCGCGGATCGACCGTCAGTCGACCAGCCGGTGTCAGGGTTGCTCGCCACGCTTCGCTTGGCAACGCGTGCATCGCGCGCGGCCGCCGTGGCCGTCGGGCTTGTGACACTGATCAGGGT
>JBPCIO010000314.1:0-10696 GCA_051006215.1 Chloroflexota bacterium | reverse complement strand
ATCCACAGCAACGGGAAGACCATGACCACGCCGAGGGCGGAAAGGCCTGCGTACAGGGCGAATGTCTCGATGGACCGCGGCCCACCAGTGCCCCCTTGGCGGTCCGCACGATCAAGCGCACCACGTTCCAGTGGCGCTCCGGTCCGCTCCGCTGCAGCTACGCTAGTAGTCATAGCGCCGCGACAGCAGCCGCAGCTGCACGATGGTGACCGTGAGGATCAGCGCGAACAGCACCACCGTCATTGCCGAGGCGTAGCCCATCTGGTAGGCGCCGCCAAAGGCCTTCTGGTAGACGTACAGCACCAGGCTCAGCGTGCTGTTGAGCGGTCCACCAGTCCCCTGCGCCGACATGTTCTGGACCTGAGAAAACACCTGGAGTGAGCTGATTGCGCTTGTCACGGCCAGGAACACGAGCGTGGGATTGAGAAGTGGCAGCGTAACGTGGCGGAACATTGCCCAGCGTCCGGCGCCGTCAAGGCGAGCTGCCTCATAGTAGATGTCTGGAATGGCGTGCAGGCCCGCCAGAAAGATGACAATCTGAAAACCCAGGTCATGCCACACATTGACCACGACGATCGACGGCAAGGCCTGAGACGTGCTCTGCAGAAACGGTTGGGACGGAATGCCGAACGCGCCGAGCAGCTCGTTGATGCTGCCCCGCTGCGGCTGGTACAGCCAGCGCCAGACCCAGCCCACCGCCACCAGTGACGTGATGAAGGGTATGAAGAAGACTGTCCGAAAGAGGCCGGCCAGACGGTGGACGCGCGCCAGTGCCAGCGCGATCCCCAGCGACAGCACGAGCCCACTTGGCACGCCCAGGCCAACGTACTTGAGCGTATTTCCGAGCGCTGCGAGGAACACCTGATCTCCAGCCAGACGCTGAAAATTACCGAGCCCGACAAACGGTCGCTCGTCGCTCAACATGTCCCACTGGTAAAAGGACACCTGCAGAGCCGACAGCGTCGGCAGCAGCCGAATGAACACAAAGAATGCCAGCGGCGCGAGCAACATCAGGTACGCCGTGAGCGCGCGTCGCCGCGAGATACTCACGGCTTAACAGATGCCCAGTATTCGTCGAGCATCGCCTGGACCTTGTCGGCAGCTCCCTTGACCGCCTGATCCGGAGCGGTGCCATTGAGAATGACCTCGTTGACGGCGTCCAGCACGGCCTGTCGGTCGGCGGCTTCGTCGACGAAGAACGTAGCGTACCCGGAGTCCAACGACTGCAGGAACGGACCGAGCTTCGCGTCTTTGGCGTACTTATCTTCTTTGGCCACGCTCTGACGTGCTGGTAGCTCGCCGACTTTTTCGACCCACTGGCGCATGACCTCAGGTGTGGTCAAGTACTGCAGCCACTTCGTCGCGGCTTCGAGCCGTGGGCCCGTCGCGCGTTTGGTCAGGCAGTTGACCCACAGCGACGAATACGTGGCCTTGTCCTTGTGCGCGGGCAGTGGCGCGACCGCGTAGTTGAGCGAAGGTGCATCGGCGGCGAAGGTGCTCAGTCGGAACGAGCCGTCGATGTGCAGCGCGGCATGGCCGGTCTTGAACGAGGTCTGGTCGTCGGTGTAGAACCCGGACTCGCCGACCTTATGCTTGGTGATCAGGTCAGTCCACCAGGTGAAGGCTTCCACCGCCCTGGGATCCGTCCAGTTCAACTTCTTCAGGTCATCCGACATGGGCGGCACCCCGTTTTGGCGGTTGAGCGCCTCGCGCCACCACTGATGGCCCTGACCGTCTGGACCCCAGGCGAAGCCGGCCGTGTCGAGCTTGCCGTCGGCGCCGCGTTTGGTGGTCTTGAGCGCGACGTCGACAAACTCTTCCCACGTGGTGGGCGGCTTGTTGGGGTCGACTCCACCTGCCGATAGCAGATCCTTGTTGTAGAACAGAGCCAGCGTGCGGACGGCCGTCGGCACGCCCCAGTACTTGCCCTGCAGTCTGGCGCCCTGGACCACCGGAAAGAAGTCCTTTTCGAGCGTGGCCGCCGGAAAGGCGGCGCTGGGCAGCTCCTGGAGATAGCCCGACTGGGTGTATTTGGCCAGCCAGCCGTAATACAGGTTGACCACGTCCGGGCCCTGGCCGGCGGGTGCCGCCGCTGCCAGCTTCTGCTGGTACTGCTCGTACGGAATGGTGCTGTTGTGAACGATTTCGATGTTCGGGTTCTGCTTCTGGAAATCCTCGACGAGGGTATTCACCAGGTCCTGCTTGGATTGGTAGAAGTACTGCCAGTACTCGATGCTGACCTTCTGGCCAGCCACCGCTGGCGCAGGCTGAAGCGTTGGCTGAGCCGCGGCGGACGCGGCAGTCGGTTGAGCCGCCGCGGTAGCCAGCGTGGGCTGAGTTTGGGCTGCTGGCGGGGGCGTGGGCGCAGCATTCGGCTTGGCCGTCGAGCCTGCGGCGCAGGCCGACAGCGTGCTGGCCGCGGCTGCCCCAAAGGTGAGCTGCAACAATTGGCGGCGATTCACTTCGCGCATGGTTCAGTCCCTTTCCAGGCGGAACAAACGGGCGGCGTTGCCTCCAAAGATCTGGCGCAACGCTGCATCGGGCAGATTCATGAAGCGACACGCGCGGATCTGATCTTGAAGATAGCGAATGCTGAACCCACGCGGGAACCAGCTCGAGTCGCTACCGAAGAGAATGCGGTCTGGTCCGACAGTCTCATAAAACTTGCGGATCAAGTCGTCGAGTGTCAACGGATACGGCATCCAGCGCGTCCACTGATTGGAGCCCGAGGTATCGACGTGCACGTTCTCGCACGCCCAGCACAGAAACAACAGCTCCTTCACGTACTGGATGCCAAAATGCGGAACGACGAACTGGATGGTCGGAAAGTCTCGCGCCACTGACTCGAGCGCGCCAGGGTTGTCGCGCTCGTTCCACGATATGCCGCCGCCTGCGCCGAGCATGCCGAAATGGATCAGCACCGGCAGGCCCAGGGCTTCGACCGTCTGCCACAGTGGGTACAGGTCGCGGTCGTCGATGCGGCGTTCGAGAGCGGGTGCCAGGATCTTCAAACCGCGCAGGCCAAGCTCGGCGACGGCGCGCTGCATCTCAGCGGTCGCGCCAGGTGCGAACGGGTTGTGATGGGCGAAGCCGATAAATCGATCGGCATGCCGGGCTACGGCACGCGCGAGCGTATCGTTGCCGCCACCGGTGGCAAAAGCGATCCGATCGATGCCGTAGCGGTCCAACTCGCCGACCCAGCGGTCAGCCAACGCGTCCGCGGCAGCCTGGCCGCCGTCCGGCCCGGGCTCGGGTTCTTGTTCGGGTTCGGGAAAATCCCAGGCCATGCGCCAGGCGGAGCGGTACCGCTCGGACTGAGCGCGCATGTACGCTGCCTGCTCAGCGGCCGGCGTACCAGCAGCGTAGTGTCGGACCCCGCCACCGACCGCCGAGACGTCGCCGCGGACAGGAAAGTGCGCATGGAAGTCGATCACGTGCAGATCCTGGAACATCGGCATGCCCTTCACCATAGCTGTTCGCGCCGCAGGCACGTGCCAGACTGCAGCGGGCGTCGGTCGAACGAACGGCCGTACGAGCTGCCCTGTGTTATGCGGAGTCGGGAGCGCTCATACGCCAACGTTTGTTCGTTGCGGCTGAGAGGAGTGGCATTGATCTAGCGCTCCGTGCCGCGTGGCTGGTATTGGATCGCCTCAGCCAGGTGAACGGATTGAATGTCTGTTGCGGCTGCCAGGTCGGCGATGGTTCGGGCGACGCGCAGGACGCGGTGGTAGGCCCGCGCACTCAGGCTGAGGCGCTCGACGGCGCTGCGGACCAGCGCGCCACCGCTCGGCTCGAGCTCACAGAACGCGCGCGCGTCAGGCACGCGCATCTCGGCATTGCAGGACACCCCGCTGCGTTCGGAAAAGCGCTGCCACTGACGCTCACGCGCGGCCGTCACTCGTGCCCGCACCACCGCCGAAGGTTCGCCGAGCTCTGGACTGGTCAGTTTTTCAAAGTCCACCCGGCCGATGCTGAGATGCATATCAATGCGATCCAGGATCGGTCCGCTCAACCGCTTTTGATAGCGCGTGACCGTCGACTCAGGGCAGACGCAGGCGCGCGTCGAGTCGCCGTAGTAGCCACACGGGCACGGGTTGCGGGCCGCGATCAGCATGAACTTGGCAGGAAAACTGAGTGTCTCACGGGCGCGCGCTATGGTCACTACGCCATCTTCAATAGGCTGCCGCATGACCTCCAGCACGCGCGGGTGAAACTCCGGCATCTCGTCCAGAAACAACACTCCGCGATGAGCCAGGCTGACTTCGCCCGGACGCGGCGAGGACCCACCCCCAACCAGTCCGGCGTAGCTGACGGTGTGGTGAGGCGCGCGGAAGGGACGCTCGCGGATGACTGGTGTGCCTGGCGCCAGCACTCCGGCGACGGAGTAGATGCGTGTGACTTGCAGGGTTTCCTCCGGCGTCATCGGCGGTAGGATGCCCGGCAGCGCTCGGGCCAGGAGCGTCTTGCCCGAACCGGGTGGACCGGTCATCAGCACGTTGTGGCCGCCGGCCGCGGCGATCTCCAGAGCGCGTTTGGCGTGCTCCTGGCCGCGCACTTCGGCCAGGTCGAGCACGTCCGCGGGTGTCGGTCCACTACCGAGATCCGTGGGCGCCGCAGGTTGCACAAGCGCGTCGCCGCGGAGGTGCGAGACGACCGCACCGAGCGAGCGCACCGGCATAACTTCTACGCCGTCGAGCAGCGCTGCTTCGGCGGCATCCTCAGCCGGGACGTAGATCTGGCGGATGCCTGCCACGCGAGCGGTGGCCACCATCGGCAAAATGCCCTGGGTATGTCGGAGTTGACCGTCCAGCGACAACTCGCCCAGGAACATCGTCCCTGGCAGCGGCTGGTCGACCTGGCCCGAGGCGACCAGGATGGCCAGGGCCAGCGGCAGGTCGTACGACGGCCCCTTCTTGGGAAGCTCAGCCGGCGCAAGATTGACCGTGATCCGCCGCAGTGGAAACACCAGCCCGCTGTTCTTGATGGCCGTGCGCACCCGCTCGCGCGCCTCTTTGACGGCCCCGGTCGGCAGTCCGACCAGAAAGAAGTTGGGCAGGCCCTGGTGCGCGATGTCGACCTGAACCTCAACCAGCCGGCCCTCGAGCCCCAGCACGGCCGCGGTGGTGATGCATGCCAACATGCGGCCACCGTAGGCCAGGTGGCGTCATGTGGAGCGTCACGACGGCCATGCCAGGCGTCATGCGGAGGTCACAACTGGGCTCGCAGATTCAAGCGCCTGTGACAAGCTCTCTGCAAGTTGCTCATCCGGGCGTCCAGGTACGGCGTTCGAACCCGAGCGTGCGCCTCGATGTCAGGATGCTCGCCACGCACGATTGGTCGGCAAGGCGCTCGCGGCAAGCGGCGAATTCGCCTGCGTCTGCGCTCTAGCAAGCCGCTCGAACAATGCCGCCGTGCGGCCAATGCTGAGGCGCAGATCGAAGTGCCTCTCTACGCGCCGCCGTCCAGCGGTGCCCATGGCCAGCGCTCGCTCGGGGCTGGCCAGCAGTTCCAGGACACACTTGACCAGCCAGGCCACGTCGCCCGGCGCGGCCAGCAAACCGGTCGTGTCCACCTGGACTACCTCCGGAACGCCGCCGACGTCCATCGCCACGACCGGCCGTCCGCAAGCCATGGCTTCTAGGATGACCAGCGGCATGCCCTCGCTCTCAGACGTTTGGACGAGCAGGTCGAAGGCGGGATAGACACGCGCCATGTCCGCACGCACGCCGGCCAGCTGCACGCAGCCAGCCAGGCCCCGCTCTTGGATTTCGTGTTCCAGGGCAGCCGCCAGCGGGCCGTCGCCTACCAGCACGAAACGCGCATCCGGTCGACTGCGACGGACAGCCTCAGCCACGCGCAAAAACGCCTGGGGCGCTTTTTCGGGTCGCAGCCGTCCAACCCAGCCGACCAACGGCACCTCCGCAGGTACCCCCAAGCTGGTTCGCAGCTCAGCCCGACTCCCGTTCTGCGTGAACACATCCGTGTCCACCCCATTTGGAATGTGACTCACCTGTCCTGCGGGCACACCGAGCGCGAGCGCGTGGCCGTAGGCCCGCTGGCACACCGTCACCAGGTGCGTTCCCGCTGTTTGCGCTATCGCCAGGTCCAGTGCCGCCACCTCCATCCCGTGCACCGTCGCGACGATGGGTATCCCGGCCAGCCGTCCTGCGAGCGCTGCGAGCGCGTGCGCGCTGGGCAGGTGTGCGTGCACCACGCCCACCTGCTGGGCGCGGATCAGGCCGGTTGCCCACTGAATTGCATGCCAGTACGGGTCGTCGCGCATGGCGGTGATCCACACCGGGCAACCGAGCGCGCGCAGCTCGTCGGTGTACATGCTCTCATACGGAGCGAGGCAACTCGCACGAAAGCGATGCTCTGGCAAACCCGCAATCAGGTTGCGAACGTAGCGTTCCATTCCCCCGACTCTGGCGATTGCGACGACTTCGAGCACGTGCAGGCGTCGGTCACGGGTGTTCGGATCAGGCCAGTCCAGAGACGCAGCTCTGGTCACTGCGTGATCCTCCGCCCGGGCATCGGAGTGAGTCCGAGCCAGGCCGCCGCCGTGCCGCCGAGCACCTGCTCGCGCGCCGCGGGATTCACTCCGATCTCGTCGAGGATCGCGCAGAGCTCGTCCAATGCCGAGTGGATATGCTCGCCGTGGCACGGCAGAAACCGATCGCTGCCAAACTGGAGCAACCCTGGTCCCAGCACCGCAAGCGCACGCTCGATGACTGCGCGGCGGTAGATCGGCGGCGGTCCGAAAGAAAGATCGAAGCGGAATTGACTTGCTTCGGGCTCCACGCCGTTGAGCAGGTCGATCAGCCCGATAGCGTTCGCCTCGTCCGTCCAGGGCCAGCCGAGGTGGGCCAGCGCCACCCGCAAGCCGGGGTAATCCCGAACAGCTTCGTAAAATACTGGCTGACAAAAACGCCCCGACCGCCCGTCGATGAAAATTCCGCTGTGGAAGAGGATGGGTATCTTCAGCGCCGCGGCTGCCGCATACACCTTGTGCGCGCAGGCGTCGTACGGGTACCACCCGCTTGGGACCAGCTTCAGCCCTCGCAGACCCAGCCGCACGACCGCGTCTTCGAGGTCTTCCGCGGCTTGGTCGTGCAAGGGGTTCACGACTGCGAAGCCCACCAGCCGGTCGGTGTGTCCGCGAACGAGCCGCGCCAGGTGCGCATTCGCCGCACACAGCGACTCGCGGTCGGCGAGGGCGAACGGTGCTGTAACGAATGGTGCCAGGAGCACCGCGACGTCGATATCCGCGGCGTCGAGCGCGCGCAGCACGTCGCGGGTAGACTCGCTGCCGGAACAGTGCAGGTGAGCGTCGATAATCAAGGGGCTCGGAGGCGCAGGCTGGCGGCTGGAGACAGCCGCCCGACGCAGGCGTAGCGTACAAGGCAAGACGCATGCCGCGAGTTCCTCCTGACGTCACACAGGTGAGCATGTGACAGGCGATACGCCGCGGCCGCCCATCGGCGGGGTGCGCTTCGGCGACCTGCATCGAACGGAGCCAATCGGTCGAGCGTTTGGATTCGACCGTGGCCAGCCGATCGACCGCGTCTACATCGAGGGCTTTCTGGCACGCCACGCGGCGGACGTGCGGGGTCGTGTGCTGGAGATCGGCGACAACAGCTACACGCAGCGCTTCGGCGGTAGCGCTGTCAGCCATTCTGACGTGCCCAGCCTTACGCACGACAATCCAGATGCCACCATCGTTGCTGATCTCGCGTCCGCACCGCACATCCCCTCCGCGACCTTCGACTGCGTGATCTGTACGCAAACATTGCAATTTGTGTACGACGTGCGTGCGGCCGTGGCCACGCTGCACCGCATCCTTCGGCCGGCCGGTGTGTTGCTGCTTACGGTGCCGGGCATTAGCCAGGTCAGCCGCTTCGATATGGATCGCTGGGGTGATTACTGGCGCTTCACGGACGCTGCGCTGCACCGCCTTTTGAGCGACGCCTTCGGCCCCCAACACGTCTCCGTGCAAGCGCACGGCAACGCGCTGGCCGCGACCAGCTTTCTGCACGGACTCGCAGCAGAGGACCTCGCGCCAGACGAGCTCGCTTGCGCTGACCCCGACTACCCGGTCCTGGTAACCGGTCGAGCGCTGAACGCGTGACGAGCGGGGTTCCGGGACCATTGCAAACGGGTTCGGCGGCTCACGGAGGGCGCATCCATGTGCTTGAGCACGGCGTGCGGGCGGCTGACACTCTACAGGTGCGACCTGTCGTCCGCGGCCTCGACGTTCGCCCGACGGGCGGGGTGCTCGCGCTGATCGGCCTCGCGCAGCTCGCGGCCGAGGAAATAATGAGCACCGTGCGTAGGACCACGATAGAGGCGAGCACCAGGATGTCGTTCAACGTCGGATTGTGTGCCGTGCCCAGGATGTCCCCGCCAAGCTGGAACTCGAGTGCCAGCGCGACCGGCCCAGCGACAGGCGGATGCCTTCCTTGGGTACGTCACCGCCGCGTTCGCGCGCCAGATCGAGCAAGTAGACGACGAGTCCACGCACGATCGCTACTCCGATGACGAGCCCGCCAGCAGCGTTGGCAAGCAAGATCAGCGCGTGCAGGAACGCCTGCAGAACAGCCTCAAAGGTATCGGCCGAGCTCGCCGGGTTGGCGGGCTGTGCGGCCTGCAGCGCCTCGAGCGCCAACCCTAGGACCGCCAGATTGCACTGCATACGGATGCTGCAATACTAAAGCCGCCCCAGCTCTTGTCCCGGGTGCCGCTTCGGCCCGCCTCACCGGTCCGGGTGTCGGCGGCGCAAAATGCGCGTATGTCAGTGCAGGTACGTAGCGAAGAATGCGTCGATGCGCTGCCACGCATCCTGCGCGGCGGTCGGATCGGGCCCGATGCCTAGCACGCGTAGCAGCGGCCGCAACGCCCTCGGCCCGGGCTGGGCGTCGTTGAGAAAGGCGTGCCCGGCGGTGGGGTATTGCTTAACGTCATGCTCGACCCGGGCGTTGGTCAGCGCCTTGTCCAACGTGGGCGCAGCGTTCTTGAGGGCCCAATCGCGGCCTCCGTAACTGCCCACGATCGGGCATGCACCCTCCAAAGCGGCGTCGAGGTCGCGTGGCAGTTGACCGTAGTTGACGGCGGCCACATCAAATCCGTCGCTGGCACACAGCAGCGCGAAGGCGCCGCCCATGCAGAATCCGATCACGCCGATCTTACCCGTACACGCCGACGATGCCAGCAGCCACTCCCGCGCGGCTTGGATATCTTTGAAGGCCCGTCCCTGGCCATTGCTGACTTCCCGCATTGTCGATACAAGGCAGCGCCTCGCACCCCCAGCGCTGAACAGGTCGACAGCCAACGTCAAGTAGCCGGCCCTGGCCAATCGCTCAGCCTGCCGTCGCATGACCTCGTCCAGTCCGAAGACCTCATGGATCATGACTACGCCGGGCCATGGACCGGACCCGGACGGCTCGACGAGATAGCCCCGCAGCGGCTGTGATCCGCTCAGAGCGGCAGCCCGCTCGCTCAGGTCAACTTCAGGCATGGGGTGAACAGCGACACGACCTCGTCACCAGGCAGGTGCAATCCCGGCCTGGCAGAGCCGTGGCTATTTCGTGATCGGCTCCAGGACTACCACGGGAATGCGTCGGGTAGTTTTCGCCTGGTACTCAGCGAAATTCGGCATGACTGCGGCTTGGGCGTCGAACAACCGGTCGCGTTCGGCGCCCTCGACGACGATTGCTCGGGCTAGAAAACGGTTCGGGCCGACCTCGACCGTGACCTCGGGATTGGCGAGTACGTTGCGGAACCAGTCGGGATGGGTCGGCGCACCGCCCTTGGAAGCGATAACCACGTACCGGTCGCCGTCCTTGGTGTAGGCCAGCGGGTTCACACGGCTCTGGCCACTCTTCGCGCCCGTGCTCGTCAAAAGCAGCAACGGCGCGCCCTTGAACATACCCGAGACCATCGTTCCTTTGTTCGATCGAAACTGCCCAATGATCTCGGCGTTGAAATCATTCGGGGCAGACGCTTGCTTTTCAGTCATTGTGTTGGGTTGCAACCCGCAATGCGTGTGTCATATTCCGACGCCGCGCATCTAGGCTCGGCTATAACCAGACAAGTTCGTATGACATCTGGAGCGTTTCCGTCCGTGCAGGCGGCCGACCCGATGATCGTGAAGATCGTCTCGGCGTTGGAGGAGATCCGCTCCGAAGAGTTTGACTACGAGGTGCTCCGGGCGGCTTCCGACGTGATGGGCGAGGACGTGCTGACCACCTGGCGCCCGTCGTTGGCCTACCTTCCGCCCGAAGAGCGCGACGGCGAGTACCACGTGACGGTGTATGCCAAAGGCGCCTGCGAGAGCTGCCCGATCAAAAGCTCGCACGTGGCCAGCATCGAGCCCAAGGTACGCGCCCTGGTAGGCGCTGACAATGTGTTCGTGCACGACTACTTCGATTGGTTCGACAACCAGTTGTCGGTTCAGTATGGAGACTGACTGACCGATCGCAAGGCCGCCGCGAAAGTGGAAGTATCGGAGCCGGCCTGTAACACGCTCAGCATCGGCCTGGGTACGCAAGCTGCGCTTGTCAGCTCGACCGGGTCAGCCGGAGTGGCAGGTGGAGCAAGTGCGGTCAGCATAAAGAGTCGATCGTCGAGGCCGCACGGGCAGCTATCTGGCCTCAGTTTGTAGAGCACCACAACGACGAAACTATAGCCACAGCCTGCC
>JBPCIO010000313.1:0-8489 GCA_051006215.1 Chloroflexota bacterium | reverse complement strand
CCAAGAAATGGCAGGCGCACCTGGCCGCCGTGGGTATGCCCTGCCAGGATCAGGTCAGCCCCCAGATCACGCGCCTCGAACGCCAGATCGGGTTCGTGCACAAGCGCCAGGCAGGCTTCATCCGCTCTTCGGCCGCGCATCGCGGCCAGCATGTCGGCGTGGCCTGCCCACGCGGAGTCGCACCCGGCGATCCACAGACTCTTGTGGCTCCCCAGGATCTCGACGCGTTGGCCATGATTGTGGAGCACGTTGATGCCGGACGCCCGCAACGCCTCGGCTATGGCGTGGCCTTCCTCATCACCGTCACTCCGGAGCAAGGGCGAAAACCGGCGCAACAGCAGGCCAAGCATGCGCCGCCACCCGCGTTTGTGCTGCTTGCGCAGCTGGGTCGGGGTGGGCGCATTGTGCTCGTGGTTGCCCAACACCACGAAGGTCCCCAGACGGGGTCTGACCGTGCGCAGCAGATCGATCAGCATCTGGATGTCGCCCACCTTCTCGCACATGTCGCCCGTGACGCAGAGCAGATCGGGGGTGAGACCTTTCAGCGCTGCCTGCTGGACGCGGAACAGCCGCTGATCGCTGCGCCGGATGTGCATGTCGCTAATGTGGACGATCGACAGCGCCGGCCAGGCCGGGCTGAGGGCGACGCGATGGCGCTTGAAGATGGGACGGTAGGGCTCGCCCAGAATGGCGTACCCGAGCGTAGCAAGCAGGAGCGGGATCGAGGCTAGAACTCCAATCACCACCACTAACAACACGATGGCAACAGTATGCTGAGCCGAAGCACGGCGTCTCGAATTGTGGAGGTTGAGAAGTCGTATCGACTTGAGGAAGTACTCGCCCGCGTTACCTCGCTCGCTCGGGCCGAATGTTCGCACGCGCAGAACAAAAGTGTCGCACGTCGGCGTCCGGCGGTGTTGGCATACTGAGGAACGATGCGCCCTACGTACGTTTGGCAAATCGCACGCTTCACGCTCCAGGAAGCGGTCAGCCGTCGACTGATCCTGGCCGGCGTGCTGATCAGCATGGGCTATATCGGCCTGTTCGCGCTTGGCTTCCATTTCGCCTATGACAAGGCGCTCGAGAATACGCCCAACCCCGAGACTCGCCTGTCCCTGGGCCTGGCCTTCGCCACGTTGACCTTGTTTGGCGTGTACGTGGTCAACTATCTGGCGAGTTTTCTGGCGCTGTTCCTTTCGGTAGGCGCCATCTCCGGCGAAATCGACGTAGGCACGCTGCACGCGGTGCTTGCGCGACCGCTGAATCGCTCGGAGTTCATATTCGGCCGCTGGCTGGGCTACGTGGTGATGATCGTCGCGTACATTGCGACGATGACCGGGCTGGTCTTGCTGGTAGCCAGGTTCATCGCCGGGTATGAGGTTCCAGACCCCACTCACGCGTTACTGTTGATGTCGCTGGAGGGTGTGCTGCTGCTGACGTTGAGCTTGTTCGGGAGCACGCTGATGCCGACCCTGGCCAACGGGGTGGTCGTATTTACGCTGCTGGGACTGGCGTGGCTGGCGGGCATCATCGAGTTTGTCGGGCATCTGCTGCAGAATGCCCCCGACACCACCGGCGGCGACGCCATGCTGAACATCGGCACGGCCGTCAGCCTGTTCTTACCCAGCGATGCGTTGTGGCGTGGCGCGTCGTACTACCTCGAGTCGCCGTCGCTGTTGGCGATCATGAGCACCTCCCGCGGCGGCATTCCGTTTTTCGCGTCCAGCCCGCCGGCGACCGCCATGTTGGTCTGGTCGCTGGGCTACGTGGCGGTCATCCTCAGCGGCGCGGTGCTCGCGTTCCGACGCCGTGATCTGTAATGTCCGACTGTCGGACTGTGCAGTAGGCTGTGGATAACTGCCTCGACGGCTGTGCACAACCTCTCGGCCGGGACCTCCGGCCCGATGGCTCGGTACGCGCGGCACTTTGAGGGCCGGAGCAGGACTGCGACTATGAGGCATGTCCACCTCAACCCAAATACACGCCTGTCGCTGCGGGCTGCACCCTCAGGTCACGCTCAGCCCACTAGAGGGCTACCGCCAGCTCGCGCAGGCCATCCTCGGGCCGGCCGCGCCACGAGATGATGTGGCGCTTGCTCGGGCGTTGGCTGCCCACGCGCGGCTGTCCTTGATCCCACTCAACGGGCTGCGTCGCCATCGCGCAGCGTAGGCATCTGCACGGCTCCACCGGCGACGACCTCGCGGACTCCGCGAACCGCCGCGCGGCTCGGTCCGTCGCGAGCAATGTCGATGGCGATCTGCTTCATACCGTGGAGCACGGTCGTGTGATCCCGATTCAGCAGACGCCCGACTTCGGGCGTGGACAGGTGGCCATCCTCGCGCAGAAGATACATCGCCAGGTGGCGCGGCCCGACGATTTGCTTGTGGCGCGCCTTACCCTTCAGGTCGTCGGCTTTTATGCCAAAATAGCGGGCCACGGCCGTCAGAATCGCGATCGGCGTTGCGCCACGACCCGACGGACCCGGTGCGACCAGATCGTGGAGGGCTTGCGCGGCCAGCTCGACCGTGACCGGCTTCTGCAAGTGGCGAGCGTACGCGAAGAGCCGATTGAGGCTGCCCTCAAGCTCACGGATGTTGCTCTGGACTTTGTGGGCGATGAAGTCGATCACGTCTGACGGCACCGCGCCGACAATCGGACCGGCCATCTTCGAGCGCAGAATAGCAATGCGCGTTTCATAGTCCGGGGGTTGAATGTCGGCGATCAGCCCCCACTCGAAGCGCGACCGCAAACGATCCTCCAAAATGGTCATGGCGCGGGGCGGGCGGTCGCTTGACAACACAATCTGACCGCCGGCTTCGTGGATGGCGTTGAAGGTATGGAAGAATTCCTCTTCCGTGCGCTCCTTTCCCGAGATGAACTGCACGTCGTCAATCAGTAGCACCCGCGTGTGCCGAAACCTGCCGCGGAAGTCGTCGGTGCGATGCTGGCGAATGGCTTCGATCAACTCGTTCGTAAAAGTCTCTGAGGTGACGTACACCACGTCGAGCCCGCGAGCCGACACCGCGTGCCCAATCGCATGCAACAGATGCGTTTTGCCAAGGCCGACCCCACCGTACAGGAACAGTGGGTTGTAGGCATTGCCTGGGTGGTCGACGACGGCCAGGGAGGCGGCGTGAGCAAGCCGATTCGACTGCCCGACCACGAAACTGGCGAAGGTGTATCGAGGATTGAAGGCTGATACGGTGCCGTCTAGCACCGATCCTCGTGCTCGCCGAGCACTCGGCGGAGTGGAAAGACTATCGACGCCGGGACGAGTGGTGGCGCCGTCGGCAGACGTGGCAGACGCCTCCAGGGGCGCCAGCAGCGGCGCCGGGCGTTGACGGCGCTGTCGTCCCGTCGGGGGCGCAGCGGCATCGGTGACGAACTCCACGCGGACGGGGCCGCCGACGACCTCGGCAACCACGGTGTGGATGGCGGAACTGAGTTTTCCCTCGAGCCACGGGACGTGGAACGGATTGGCGGCAGCGACGCGGAGCACACTCGCGCCCGGGTCGTAGGCCAGACCGCGCGTGCCGCGAAGATAGGTATCAAAGTGGGCCGCGCCAGTGTCCAGCTGCAAGCGAGACAGCACGCGCTGCCATACCTGACCTGGATCGGCTGGCTGCGGCTCGGAACAAGACGCTGAAGCCGTCGCGATGGCAGACATAACCATGGGCAAGGCTTGGAATTCTAGGGACCGAGGCGCCGCTTGCCGGCGGGCGGTACTGCCCGAAACAGCGCGAAATGAGCCGGCGCCGGAACTCTGTGACACATACCCGACCTTGGCCTATGACGGTCAGCCGTGGGCGCACAGCAAACGTGTGACCGGACGGTCACCAGCATGTGATCATGCCGTTATGCACCGCGATTCAGACCCCCGCCCCACGCGGCTGCTGGTGCCAGACGACACCGGCATTGCCGAGGCCGCAGCGATCCTGCGCGCGGGAGGTCTGGTCGCATTCCCGACCGAGACGGTGTACGGCCTGGGCGCCCACGCCCTTGACGCGCGGGCTGTGCGCGGCATTTTTGAGGCCAAGGGGCGGCCCGCCGACGACCCGCTCATCGTTCATCTCGGGGTTACTGACCAGGTCGAAGGCGTCGCGGTAGCAAACGCTGTCGCATGGCGGCTTGCTGAACGTTTCTGGCCAGGGCCGCTGACGCTGGTTCTCCGCAAGCGCTCGTGCGTGCCGCTAGAGCTCACGGCTGGCTTGCCGACGGTGGCAGTGCGTGTGCCAGCCCACGCGGTTGCGCAAGCGCTGCTGCTCGCGTCGGGGATGCCGCTGGCGGCGCCTAGCGCGAACTCGTTCGGACGGCCCAGCCCGACCCGAGCAGCCCACGTGCTCGAAGATCTCGACGGCCGTATCGACGCCGTCATCGACGCGGGAGCGACGCCAGTGGGAGTCGAGTCGACCATTGTCGACGTCTCGCGCAGCCCAGCGCGGTTGTTGCGACCTGGCGGGCTGGCGGCCGAAGCCATCGAGGATGTGCTTGGCGAACGGCTCACCCGGCTCGCGCCTCCGAATTCAAGTCAGCCGGGCCCGCAAGCGGCACCTGGGCTGATGCCGGTCCACTATTCGCCGCGTACTGCGCTCACGCTTATCGTCGGCGAGGCGGCGAGCTCGGCAGCCTGTCTACGGAACGAAGTAGACGCCGCCGTAGCCGCTGGGAAGCGGGTGGGCGTCGTTGCGCTCGAAGAGGACCGAGTGATGTTTGCCGGATCAGTACGTTGCCAGGTCGTTGGCTCCTGGGCCGACCCCGTTGGCTCGGCCACCCGACTCTTCGAGGTCATACGGACGCTGGATGCGGCCGACCTTGATGTCCTGTTCGTTCGTGAGCTGGCAGACCCCTCGGTGGGATTGGGACTGGCGCTGGCCGATCGGTTACGCCGCGCCGCCCACCGTATCATTCAGGCCTGAGATGCGGCTCTCACAACGCGCGGACTACGCCGCCCACGCTATGGTGGAGATCGCTCGCTGGTACGGCGAGCGGCCCGTGCACGCCACGGAGATTGCGCACCGGCAGGGGATCCCGGAGCCGTATCTCGAACAACTCCTGCTAGCCCTTCGGCGGGCGGCTCTAGTTCGCAGCTATCGCGGGCCTGGCGGCGGCTACACCCTCACTCGACCCCCCGCCGCGATCAGCCTGGCCGACATCGTGGCCGCCCTCGAGGGTCCCTTCAACCCGCCCGAGGAAGGTCTGCACGATGCCGAAGGGGCCGCCTTGGACCCGCTGACGTGCCCTATTCGGGATGCATGGCACCTCGCGACGGCGACGATGCGACGGATTCTGGACGGCATGACCCTGGAAATTCTGGTCGAACGCCAACGTGAGATCGACCTCAAGCGGGCGGTCGTGAGCAGCCCCACCCCGACCGTGGCGGCGCCGCCGTAGAGGCCGCGGGTGCAGGTCTCGGGGCAGCCGTGACTCGATGAACCCAACCTGCGTTAATATCTGAGCTTGCGCAACGTGCGGCAACTTCTTCTGAACCAAACCGCATCATCTCACGTAACTCCACAGGCAAATGATCCAGCCAACCGCTGCTGTGCCTGTGTTCGCTCTGCTCATTGTTGAGGCAATGCATACGGGCTCGGCAGTGAATTCGTGAGGGTGGCCTCGGGGGACCGTGAACCACACATGCCAAATACAGTCGAAATCGACGACGCACCTAAGTCGGGCGCTGGAGCAGGTCGTCTGCGCAACCCCAGACACGATCTGACCCCGCCGCTCGAAGAGCTGGCGTACAACCTGCGCTGGTCGTGGGACCCCGCCACGCGACGTCTGTTCGAGGCGCTTGCGCCTGAGCCGTGGGGCCGCACGCACAACCCGATTGCTGTCTTGAATGCCGCATCCAAGGATCCGGACAGACTCGCCGAGCACGCCGAAAGCATTCTCGACCGGCACCGTGAGCTGTCCCAGTATTTGAGCGCCGAATCCCGTATTGGCGGTGTGCCCCGCATCGGCTATTTTTGCGCTGAGTTTGCCGTGGCCGAGTCGCTGCCGATTTACTCCGGTGGGCTGGGCGTGCTGGCAGGCGATCACCTCAAAGCAGCCAGTGACCTGGGACTGCCCATGGTTGCCGTCGGGCTGCTGTATCGGTATGGCTACTTTCGTCAGGTGATTGACGAGAGCGGCTACCAGCGCGAGGTGTACGACCGGTTGGACACCGACGCCGCGGCGGTGCGCCCGGTGCACAACGCCCAGGGTGCCCCAGTCGTGGTCGAGGTGCCTTTCCCGGGCCGTACCGTGTTCGCCCGCCTGTGGGTTGCGCAGGTTGGTCGGGTGGCGCTGTACCTGCTCGACACCGACCTGGCCGACAATCGTGAGGACGACCGCTGGATCACCGGCCACCTGTATGGAGGCGATCAAGACACGCGTATTCGTCAGGAGATCGTGCTGGGCATCGGCGGCCTGAGAGCGTTGCGCGCGGTACTTCCGCCGGACGCCCAGCCCGAAGTCTTGCACATGAACGAAGGCCATTCAGCGTTCCTAAGTCTCGAGCTGGCCCGCGAATTGCTCGCGTCTGGCGCCGCCAGTACATTCGACGAAGCGGCTCTACAACTCGCGCCTCGCGTGGCATTCACTACCCATACTCCGGTCGCCGCCGGCCACGACGCGTTCCCGTCCGACCTGGTCGAGGCGTATTTCGATGGCTATCGCCAGCTGCTTGGGCTGACCCACGAAGAATTTATGCGACGCGGGCAGCGCGACCACGACGCGAGCTGGGAGCGGTTCTCGATGACCGTGCTTGCCCTACGCAGCGCCGCACGCCGCAACGGTGTCAGTCAGCTCCACGGCGCAGTCAGTAAGCAGATGTGGGGTGGCATCGGGGTGACGCTTCAGGACGCGCCGCCAGCTGTGGAGATGGACGCCATCACCAATGGTGTGCACACCGCGACATGGGCCGGCCCCGAAATGAGCGGGCTATTCGATCGCCAGCTCGGCACCGGGTGGCGCGCACTGCCGGAGTTACCGAGCAGCTGGACGGCTATGCGTGAGGTAGGCATGGGGCCGCTGTGGGCCGCCAGAACTGCACAGCGCGCGCGCCTGCTCGATCGGGTGGACGCGATGTCGCGGCACGAGGGCATGGGCGGACTGCACCCCAACGTTACGCCCCAGAACGCACTCGTCATCGGGTTCGCGCGCCGGTTTGCCACCTACAAGCGGGCCGGTCTGGCGCTCACCGATCCGGACCGACTGGAGCGGCTCATGGCCGCTGGCGATCGCCCGCTCGTGATCGTGTTCGCCGGCAAGGCCCACCCGAGAGATGACGGTGGCAAACTCCTGGTTCAGCGCATCGTGCAGGCGAGCCGGGACGAGCGTTTCCGGGGTCGGTTGGTGTTCGTCGAGAATTACGACGTCGAAATTGCGCGGCTGCTGGTGCAGGGTAGCGACTTGTGGATGAACACGCCGCGCCGGCCGCAGGAGGCAAGCGGCACCAGTGGCATGAAAGCCGCGCTCAACGGGGCGCTCAACCTGAGTGAGCTGGACGGCTGGTGGGACGAGGCATACGCGCCCGGTGTGGGCTGGGGGCTGGGCGAGGGGCTGCCTGTAGAGCTGGTCGGCGACGCGCATGATGCCGCCGAGGCCAAGCAGCTGATGGACCTGCTCGAATTCGACATTCTGCCGCTGTTCTTCGAGCGCGACGCGCAGGGTGTGCCCCGTGGCTGGCTGGGAGACGTCTCCCGCTCCATCGAGGCGATTGCGCCCCAGTTCTCGGCCAACCGCATGGTCCGCGAATACGCCGACAGGCTGTACATGCCAACGGCGGCCCTGCGCTCAGCCTGACAGCAGTGCAGCTACGGGAAACTGGGCGAAGATCTCGGCGAGTTTCAACCCGGCCCGCGCGCCGTGCTGTTCGGCTGCCAGCGTCTGGCCGGTGAATACGTCCTCGTAGATCCGACCCGGTTCGCCTGGCACCGGTAGCCACGCCTCGTGCCACACCTCGGGACCAAGCGGGGCAAGCAGCGCGCCGCGCGTCAACGTGGCAATCTGTACCGGCGCAGCGATCACCAGCGTCTGGCCTTCAGCCCCACGACCAAACGCGGCAACGTGCTGATTGCCGCGCAGGGGCGTGTAGTTGGCGCCCACAAAAAGCTCGGGACGTTCGCGGCGCAGGCGCAGCAGACGATAGGAAACATAGAGTTTGACGCGACCGTCTTCGGGACAGGCGAGCAGCTGGTGGACCAGTTTCAGCGGATCGTGCTCGTCTTCGATGAGGGCCTGCAGGTGTCCGGTGCGCAGCTCATAATCCACAGCTCGACGGTTATCGGGATCGACAAGCGACAAATCCCACAGCTCACTGCCCTGGTAAACGTCTGCCACCCCAGGTGAGCCGAGCTTCAACACCGTTTGAGATAGGGAGTTGAAGATCCCGAAGAAGGCCACTTTCTTCTGAAGCTGCGCGAAGTCGTCGAGGAAGGCGCCGTCGGTTGGATCGAGGATGGCGCGCACGAATTGCAGAACAGCTTCCTCATATTCGAGGTTAGGGG
>JBPCIO010000312.1:0-3423 GCA_051006215.1 Chloroflexota bacterium | reverse complement strand
AACTCGACACTGCCCTCCAGCAGTTGTGGAGCCAACCTGTACGCGCCGCCTGACTCTTGACTCAACCGGACGTGGCCCGCTTCCTTAAAGCAGGCTAGTGGCGTGCAGCGCTCCAACCCCGAAGGTCTTGCATGAGCCGACCCTGGAGGCTCGAGGCTTCGCCGGCTGGCCGACCAATACCGGTCGAGGCAATCAGCACCGCGCTGAACAGAAGCCCAAGCACTGCCGCCAGGCCGACCCCGGCCGGCAGCTGGGCCCGACCGTCCAGCGCCGGGTCGGCCTGGGCTGGTTGGGCGCTCGGCAGGTACGCAATCGAGCGGATCTTGCCATCCTGCACGATGGCTTCGACACTAATCTGAAACGCCTGTGAGCTAGCGAGTGGGCCATTGAGCGCCTGACCCTGCTGTCCGGGGCCCTGGCCGCCGGATCGCTCAGTCCAGCTGATGTGGTTGCCAGCCGTCTGTCGGTCGGATACGACCACAAAGCGGGCGCGAGCCGAGTTTCCATCCAGGTACTTGCGAATGTCGTCCTTGCCAGAGTAGGTCGTTGACCGCTGGCTGACCGTGGCGTCGTCGGCAAAATACGAAAGCGCGGTGTCAACGTCGTGCTGGTTGCGGGCGGTCTCATACGCGGTGATGACCGCGGCTGGATCCGCGCCAGCCTGCGCTGCGGCCATCGAAGCCAGCACACCACTGACGATCAACGCGGCCACTCCTACCCCGGCGGCCAGCCAGACGCGCAACATCGCTTGTGACCGAGAGTATAGGCCGCGTGAGGGGTGTCTCAGCCGCCGATCTGACTCATCGATCGCGAGGCGCGCTGGAACGCACTGCCCTCGTTGATCTTATGTTTGAGCTCTTTGTGGCTGACTGCTTCGATCAGGATGCCGGCCAAGTCCTCGTCGCTGGCGCCGGACCGCATGGGCGCCCGCAGGTCCCATTCGTCGATCGAGAACAAACAGGTGCGAAGCTGGCCGTCGGCAGTCAGTCGGATCCGGTTGCACGTCCCGCAGAACGGCTGTGAGACAGGATTGATGAACCCAATCTCGCCTATGCCATCGGCAAACGTAAAGCGGCGTGAGGTACTACTCGCCTCGGCCGGGATCTGCACCATTGGCATGAAGTCGCGCTCGATGATGGCCATGATCTCCGGGCCGGTCAGGACGCGTTCGCGCTCCCAGTTGCCGTCTGCATCCAGGGGCATGAATTCGATAAAGCGAATAACGTACGGCTTGCGCCGCGCGAGCATCGCAAAAGCTACGACCTCTGTCTCGGTAAAGTCGCGCATCGCAACCACGTTCACTTTGATTGGAGCGACGCTGGGGTAGCGCTCAAGTTCTTCAAGCCCCGCCAGAACCTCGTCCAGGCCGCGCCGGCGTGCAATCTGGTGGAAGCGATCGTGCTGCAGGGTGTCCAGGCTGACGTTGATACGCTTCAAGCCCGCCTCCGCCAGCGGGCGAGCCATCGACCGCAGCAGGAACCCATTCGTAGTCAAACTCAGACTCCGAACGGGCAGGGCCGAGACACGGGCCACCAGTTCAGGCAAGTTCGGCCGCAGCGTCGGCTCGCCCCCAGTCAGCCGCAGCTCGTCGACGCCCAGGTTGACCGCCACACGCGCGACGCGCTCAATTTCGTCGAAGCTGAGGATGCTTTCTCGTTTGAGCCACTGCATGCCTTCTTCCGGCATGCAGTACACACACCGGAAGTTGCACCGATCAGTAACCGAGATCCGCATGTCGCGGATCTGCCGACCGTAGGCGTCGACCAGACGCCGATCGGTTGGGGCATGCTGTGGCGCGGGCGCCACATGCTGGGGTGGGATGAACGAAGTTGCCGTTGGGGGATCAAAAAGTAGGGTCATAAGTGTGCTCACCGGCCGCGCCGCTGTGAACTTGTAGTATAGCCGTTGCGACAAGTTGTGTCAGGCTTAGACGTCCGGCGAGACAGCTTCGATGGCCCGGCCGGCCCATGCACGGATTTCGGCGCTGGCGCCGAGCGCGTGCAACTGGGGTGCTGCGTACCAGGCCACCTGGTCCCGTTCCGCCAGACGCGGGTCGACTTCAGCGGACCGATGGACGGCCGGGTCAGGCACCCCGAAGTAAACCAGGTCGATGTGCTCGTGCCCGGGCGCGATGGCTTCTAGCTGGACCCCGGCCGGCACGATCAGCTGGCGCGGCTCGTCTACGGATAATCCGCGCGCGCCTACCAGGCGGGCATGCACGCCTGTTTCCTCCAGCACCTCCCGAACAGCGGCGTCGTCGGGCAATTCATTGTCTTCGACGTGGCCGCCGGGCGGCAGCCACTTGCCTAGTGTGCGGTGGTAGTGCAGCAAGACCTGGCCTGCGTGGACGACGAACACGGCCACGGTGAAGTGGCGCAGCACGTGTCCCGATGCGAGGTGCGGGTGGGCTGCCACGACGATGGGCCAGTCTATCCTGGGGCGTGTGCGAGTCGAGAGCATCCTGCAGGCCTTGGCGTCTTGGGATGCGCTCGTCGCGACAGCCCTCAACGCCGGCGCGCGCAGCTCGTCCTTCTGTCGAGCCGTGGCGGTAGGGTCCGCCAGCGGGCTCGCCACCATCGAGGTGTTGTTGATGACCGCACTTGGGATAGCTGGGCGCCGGCGCTCGGCTGGGCGAATGCTCGTTGCGGTCGGGCTGGTATACGTTGGAAGCGAGGCCCTTGGCAGAGTCTGGCGGCGGGACCGTCCTTTTGCGCGCCTGGCCGAGATCGAAGCGCTTGTGCCACACTCGGCGGAGCGGTCATTCCCGTCTCGGCATGTCGGCTCGGGGCTGGCCATGGCAGCCATCGGACGCAGAGCCCACCCGTTTCTCGGACGGGCGATGTCCGGGGTTGCGTGTGGGCTGGGCCTGAGCCGTGTGGCTGCGGGTTTGCACTACCCAAGCGACGTGCTGGCAGGGGCCCTGCTCGGAAGCTTGATTGGCCGCCTGCTGCGCGAATAAGAAAGGCTGAGTCCACAACACACAGCGTCTGCGCGCCAGCGACTCATTCGGGGAGTCGAACCTGCCGTTCGTGGTCGACGATGAGCAGGCCCTCCATCGCGAGTCGTTCGATCAGCGCGATCAGCCGGTCGCGTTCGGAGGACCCGGCGAGTTGGGCGACGAGGTTCTCGACTGACACCGATTGCCCGTCCGTCAGGTGCGCCAGGTACTCGACGACGCGTCCACGGTAGTAGCGCGCTGAGCCGCGAAATTCACTCGCGGTGCTCGGTCTTGGCGAACCAGGACTCAAGCGGGGGCCGCCACAATGAGTCATCAAAGGACACACCAGGCACAGGGGTCGCTTCGCCCGGCACACCGTGGCGCCGAGGTCCATCAGCGCCTGGTTCCAGGCGTAGGCTGCCGGCGCCGGCGGAACGAGGCCGTCGGCAATGCTCTCGACACTGCTGGGATCGACGTCGAAGACA
>JBPCIO010000311.1:0-5073 GCA_051006215.1 Chloroflexota bacterium | reverse complement strand
CGAGCAAGCTGCATGAACCCCGTCCTCGACCCGCCCGCACTCCCCGCCAGCGCCGCATGCGCCCAAGTCGCCGTCCCTGCTGCCGCCAGCCCAGCGGACCCGTTTGCTCTTCTAGCCGAAGTCCCGTCCGGCGGCCGCGGCAAGATGCGACTGCTCCAGACCGTCCCGTCAGCTCTGGCGGCGCTGCGCGCCAACAAAGGGCGAAGCGTCCTGACCACGCTGGGCACCATTATTGGCGTGGCGGCGGTCATCGCGATCGTCGCGCTCGGCGAGGGCGCCAGCGCTTCAGTCGCTACGCAGCTGGCCGGCCTGGGCACCAACGTGCTGACCATTCAACCTGGCAGCACCCAGAGCGGCGGTGCCCGCACCGGCGCTGGCAACGCCATCACCCTCAAGGCCGCGGACGCCGACGCAATCTCGCGGAGCATCGAGGGCCTCAGCGGAGTCAGCCCGGTCGTCTCCGGTAACGCGCAGATCATCGCCGGTTCCCAGAACTGGTCGACCCGCGTCCAGGCTGTCACGCCACCCTATCTCACAATCGAAAGCTGGAACATTGCCCAGGGGGCCGCCTTCACGGCGCAGGACAACACCAACTCCAACAACGTGGCGGTCCTCGGCGACACCGTGGCCACCAATCTGTTCACCAACGCACAATCGCCGATTGGCCAGATCATCCGCATCCGCAATGTGCCCTTCACCGTGGTCGGCGTGCTGGCGGCGAAGGGTGCCACCGCAGGCCCGGGCGGCGATCAGGACGACACGGTGCTGATCCCCTTCCAGACGGGCCAGGTTCGCCTGTTCGGATCCCAGAATATCAATCAGATCATTGTCCAGGTCACAGACGGCGGGCAGATCGATTCGGTGACAGCGGAAATGACCTCGCTCCTGCGGCAGCAGCACAAGCTGGCCACCAATCAGCCCACCGACTTCACCATCCGCAACAACAATGACATCATCTCGCGGGTCTCGAGCGTCAGCTCGACGATGACCTTGCTGCTGGGCGGAGTAGCTGCCGTTTCGCTGGTCGTGGGCGGGATCGGCATCATGAACATCATGCTGGTCTCGGTGACCGAGCGGACCCGAGAAATCGGCATCCGCCTGGCCATCGGCGCCCAGCCTGGCGACGTGCTGGCGCAATTCCTTGTCGAAGCCGTGGTGTTGTCAGTGCTCGGTGGATTGATCGGCATCCTGGTCGGCGCGGCGGTTGCCCTGTTGCTGCCGATTCTCGCGGGTTGGACGACGGTCCTGCCATGGAACGCCATCGTTGTCTCGTTCGGCGTTTCCGCGGCGATCGGCATGTTCTTCGGGATCTACCCCGCCCGAAAAGCCTCCCAGCTCGACCCCATCGTCGCTCTCCGCTACGAATAGCTCAGTGCCGAGCAGACCGAAGGGCTATTCGTGAATGGCGAAGAAGCGTTGGGCTGAGTCTTCCTTGCCGCTCACGGCCGAACGCGCGTAGGCGAACAGCACGTACGTATTGGCGTGAAAGCTGGTTGGCTTGAACGTGAGCCGCCAGCCGGCGGAAGCGAACTGCGCCCCATACTGCTGCACGGGTGTGGAATCGGAAAAGCCCAGGTCTGCTTCCCCGAGGAAAATGCCCCCGTTGTCCCGCTCGTTGCCGATGTAGACCTGTACCCTGTCGATCCCAGACCCCGCCACGCCCTGGTTCGGCGCCGCATTCGTATCAAGCGCATAGCCGATGATCTCATAGTCGTTCTTGGTCGGAACGACCTCGCCGTCCTTGGGCTTCTCGAAGCCGACGATCGGCAGCGCTGCACCCTGGACGACCGGTGCCGAAGCCGCAGGCGCCGTAGCAGCCCCTGCTGCGGAGTTGACCTGGACTTGCTCGTACCACCAGCCCTTGCCCGGCGTGTGTGCGTACACCGACAGCGTCTGCTGGCCCGACGATACGGATGCGGCCGGCACGATAGCGCTGAAGCCGGACGCAGCCCAGAATGGGTTCCCGAGCGCCGCCGCGACGTCGGGCCGGTTCTGAGCAATGGTGGCCTTAGCCAGCAGCTTCCCGCCACCGTCCATCGGCCCCTGAAAAACCTGGACGTCGTCTGCGCCAGCCCATCCTTGGGCGCTCTTGTCTACAAACCAGCCGGCGACCACAAACCCGCCGCTTGAGACCGTCGCATTTGCGATCGGCGCGTCAATGAAGCCCGTATACGTGGAATCGCCGGCGGCGCCCGGGCCGCCCGTCCATGTCGAGCCGCCGTCAGCCGCCACCGGCGCTGGGGCGACAATGGCGCCCACCAGGAGAGCTACCCCAAGCCAGCCTACACAGATCCGTCGGAAGCGTCGATGCATGCCAATCCCCACCCATGCCATGAATTGCGGTACGCGTCCGACATGCTAGTGCACCCTTGCACACCTTTTGCTACTGGTGGTCCGTGCGGGCTAACGCCACACACCGATCGCCAGCGCCAGCCAACCCGCGAGGAACGCTACGCCGCCAAGTGGGGTGATCGCGCCCAGCCACGTCGTCCCAGTCAACGCCAGCAGATACAGGCTGCCAGAGAACAGGGCCGCGCCCGCGATAAACAGCCAGCCAGCGGCACTGAGCCACGCCGAGCCGTCCGTCGAAAAGCGGGCCAGAAGGATGCCCACCGCCAGGAGCGCCAGGGCGTGGTACATCTGGTAGTTGACGCCGGTCTGGAACACTTGCAGCGCGTCTGCGGACAGGCGGTCGCGGAGCGCATGCGCGCCGAACGCGCCCAGGCCAACCGCCAGGAACCCGCTCAGCGCCGCGAGGGTGATAAAGACTCGATCCACGGCTATGCTGGTCATCTTAGCCACTCGTCTGAAATGGCCTGGCCATACGTACTGAGCCGACGTCGAATGCCTTGGGAGAGCCGCCCGGTTCGGGCATCCTAGTGGCGCCGTCCCGACTTCCGCACATCGCGGTGTGGGGCCACCTGCCACACATGGTCCCACTCACGTGCTAGACACAGTCGAGACGTCGGCGTCGCTCGGTCGTGCTCCCTTTTCAGCCCCGCGCGCCCGAGTCCGAGTCAGCCTGAGCGCTCAGCTCGTGTTGCTGGTGGTCGGCGTAGCGCTCCTGGCCGGCGGATCCGTCGGCGTAGCCCTGGTCGAGCGCGCGCGCCAGACGTTGCGAAGTGAATCCCTGCGGGGCAATCTGGCCGCGGCCGATCTCGCCGCCGCGCTGACAACCAACTACATGGACGGCATCTCGGGCTCCGCTCGCGACCTGGCCGCACAGACAGCGGTTCGCAGCGCGGCCCGCAACGGCGCCCTGGCCTCGCTGACGCCTGTGCTGAGGGACTGGCTTGCGCACAATCCACGCGTAGACGACGCCGCTGTCTACGATCTGAGGGGCCTCAACCAAGCCTCGGGCCAAACTGATCAGAGTGGGGTCGGCGTCGCCAGCATCTGGGATCGGTCGTGGTTTCAGCTAGTGCTGTCGACGGGGATGCCCCAACAGGGTGGCGCCGTGATCTCGCGGACCAGTGGTCTGCCCGCGGCGCCGTATGTGGTACCCATCCTGGACGATGCGGGTCACCTACGTGGCGTGTTGGCAGCCGCGGTATCCCTGGCCACGCTGTCCGACGCGCTGCGCCACGCCGACGTGGGGGCCAACGCCGAGGTCTCCCTTATCGACCTGAGCCAGGGCGTATACCTGGCCAGTGCTGATCCGGCCGACATTCTCCAACCTGTTCACCAACTCGGCCAGGCCACTCAACGCCTGTCGGCGGGGGAGCGCGGCACCGTGGAAGCCACCGGTCAAGCCGGCCCGGTGCTCGCCGTATTCACTCCGGTGAGGGACTTGCCGTGGGGTGTTCTCGTGCAGCAGCCGAGCGAAGACGTGTTCGCTCCGGCGACGCAAATGGCGCACGACGGCGCGCTGGGCATTTTGCTTTCGATAGCCGTCGCCGCGGCGCTCGGGCTGGCCCTCGCCACCCGCATCACCCGGCCCCTTCGCAAGCTCCGACGCGCTGCGGAGGGAATGGCGCGTGGCGAGCTGGGCCGTCGAGCCAATCTCACCCAGATGGCCGAGGTCGGTGAGCTCGGCCGTGCCTTCGATCACATGGCCTCGCAGCTCCAGCAGGCCATGGGGCTATTGCGCCTGAGTGAGGAGCAGTCGCGACGCGAATCGGAGCGGCTCATGGCGCTGCATGGCGCGTCGAGCGCGCTTGCCGCACACTCTGCCGCGCCGGAAGCGGTGCTGGATCAAATTCTGAGCAGCGCAGTCACGCTGCTGCACGCTGGCAGCGGTTCACTCTATCGATGGGACGCCGAGGCTTCGCTCCTTCGGTGTGTGCGCAACTGCGGGGTCCCCGCCGCGGACACCACACCTGACCTCCGCATCAACGAAGGGCTGGCTGGCAGAACCTTCGGACAGAGCGCCCCCTTGATCTGCAACGACTACGCTGGGTGGGCGTGGGGCACCCAGTCTGGCCGAATCGGCGGCATGCGGGCCGGGCTGGGGGTCCCGTTACTCTGGGGAGGATCGCCCATCGGCGTTCTGCTGATACGGGTGTACGCGGGCGAAACCACTCGGTTCGACGAAGACGACGCGCGTTTCGCCTCCCTGTTCGGGGACCAGGCCAGCGCTGCAATGTTCACGGCCGAGGCCTTCGAGAACCAACGCCGCGCCGCCCGCCACGACCCGCTCACCGGGCTGCCAAACCGTGTGATGCTGCGCGACCATCTGCAGAAGGCAATCGCCGGCGACGAGAATGGGCTTGTTCCCACGGCGCTCCTGTTGTTGGACCTTGACCACTTCAAAGAAGTCAACGACACCCTCGGGCATGCGATTGGAGATGCGCTACTACGCGGCGTCGGCCAGCGTCTTACCAGTGGCGTGCGGATCTCTGATCTCGTGGCTCGGTTAGGGGGCGACGAGTTCTGTGTCCTGCTGCCCGGCACGACACGCGGCGGCGCAGCGCAGGTTGCTACCAGCTTGTTCGAGTTGATCGATCAGCCGTTTGTCCTCGAAGGCCGCCCAGTCTCGATTGGCGCCAGTATCGGCGTGGCCCTGTTTCCGGACCATGGCCTCACGCCAGATTCCTTGATGCGGCGCGCAGACCTGGCCATGTACGCTGCCAA
>JBPCIO010000310.1:0-3262 GCA_051006215.1 Chloroflexota bacterium | reverse complement strand
AGGTCGCCGAACTGCTCGACGACCCGCCTTCGGAAGAATACCGCGGGTTGGCACAGGAAGCAGATGTCCTGCAGGCGCCGCGGCTCAAACGGTTCAGTTGGATAGCGTCCGAGAACGACACCGTTTTCGTCGACGTGGTCGGCTTCGCCGTAGACGACATCCACCCGGGGATGCGCGTCGAGAAAGTCGCACGCTGCGTTGATAGCGCCGGGGTAATAGATGTCATCGGAGTTCAGCCAACCAATCACGTCGCCCGATGTCGAACGCAGGCCTTTGTTCACGGCGTCGGCCTGACCGCGATCAGGTTCTGAAACCCAGCGGAGTCGGTCAGTGTAGCGCTGCACGACATCGGCCGTCTCGTCGTTGCTGCCGCCGTCGACGATGATGTATTCCAGGCTGCGGCCGCCTACGTCCTGGCCGAGTACGCTCTGGATCGTTTGCTCGATAAAGCGCCCCTGATTGTACGACGGAGTGATGATCGAGACGGCGGTCACGCCGCTTGAGCTTCGAGGAGCACGCCGAGATACGCTTCGGCCACGCCCTGCGCGGCATCGAACGCCGCCACCCGACTTTGGCCGAGCCGTGCCAGTCGGTTGAGGAGAGCGGGATCGCGTTCAACGCACTCGAACGCGGCTGCCAGGTCGGCCGGGCGGTGCGGATCGAATGTCAATGCCGCGCTACCGGTCAGTTCGGCTAGCCCAGGAATCTGGCTGGACAACACCGGCCGGCCAAGCTGCATTGCCTCGAGTACGGTCTCTCCGACCGTCTCGTAGAGGGCAGGTGCGAGAACCGCGCGGCTGGCCTGGATCAAGGCCGAAGTGTCCTCGCCGCCGAGCGCGCCAGCACAGTAAACGTACGGCCGCAGCCCCATCTGGTCGGCCATAATCCTGAAGTTCGCCGCTGCCGAGTCGGGCCCGCCGACGCAGACCAGCCGGATTTCCGAGCTTGGCAGCCGTGCGCGGAGGATGGACAGCGCTGTCAGCACCACCCGATGGTTGTGGCGCGGCTCGAAGTCCTCGGCCAGCAGCAAGAATTGCGTGTTCGTGAGAGCATGCTGGGCCAAGGTTGCCGCCACCGAACCCGCGGTTGGCGCAGGAGGCGTCAGCAGTCGTCCAGGTGCAATGGTGAGGATATGCTCGGGGACCACGCTGTCGGACTGCAACGCGAGATCGCGAAGCCAGGGAGTGCTGCACACGATTCTGGTTGCGCGCCGAAAGGTGCTGGAACAGGCCTGTGCGCGTGCGGTCCGGTCGCTAGAACCGAGCAGATACGGCTGCGACAGGTGCTGCAGGTCGCTCACAGCGACAACCAGCGGCACGGCAGGCTCGCTGAAGCCTGAGCTGGTGAACGGACACAAGACCACGCGCACACCCAGCCGTGCCAGAAAACCTGGACGCCAGCGCGAAAGCGCAGGCTGCAAGGAATTCAGCCACTCGAGCCTCCCCGCGAAGCGGCTCTTGTGGAGCCGCAGCCGCACTCGGGCCTGCAGCCGGGGCAGCACCGACCTCGCCGGGCCGGGCTCAGCGACGATCAGCCTGGCGTTGGCCGCCTCCAAATGCGCCAGCGCTGCGCGGTTTTCAGACCGAACCAGCACACTGAACATGGTGGTCGGAGCGCGCTGGGTGATGGCTTCTGCAAACCGCACCGGTAGCGACCTGGCGGGCGGCCGAGTTCCGCGCCACTCCAGCGTCGTCAAATCGATGGCGACGCTGAGAGGTGGCATCAGGCCCTACTATGCCGTAGTCCCGGCCAGGGTTCCATACGGTTGACCGAGCGCTCGACGTTCAGGCATGCTTCCGCGGCTTGGGCCAACCCACCCCGATGAACCCAGGCCCAACGCGGGTGACCGCTTCCGAAGGTAGCGCTGGGGCCACGACCTCAGGGCACGCGCAACCGAGCTTGGGGCGGGGCGATTCAGTCCGAGCCAACGGCGCCGCACGTCATCCGAGGGCGGCAGAGGCGCTTGTCCTTGGGCTCGTGTGTATCGGGGCTTTGTGCCTGTTCTACTTCGAAGTCATCTTCGAGAATAGAACCTTCCTCCCATTCGGGTCACCCGGCGAGGTTATGGGCGGGGCGCCCCCGTGGCAATTTTCTGGAACCATTCGCGCCAACCCGTATCGCCTGGATGCCGGCGGCTCGGCCTGGCAGCTCGAGCCGTGGGCGAGAACGGTCGCCGCCAGTTACAAGAGCCTCCAGCTACCCCTATGGAACCCGCACCAGTTTTTCGGCACCCCGTTAGCCGCAGACGGCCAGCCAGGCGCGTTCGACATCCTGCGACTGCCCGCCTTACTGACGGTGCATGCGTGGGGCTGGGACTTGTACTACCTCTCGCAATCGGCGCTTGCCCTCGGGCTAACGTACGTGTTCGGGCGGAGCGTCGGCTTTCATCCCGCGGCAGCCCTGGTACTGGCGGTGGCGTACACGTTCAGCGGTTTCATGTTCATCCGCGGGAACATGCACTACGTCGAGGTGTACCACCTGCTGCCGGGCATCCTATGGGGTACGGAGCGGGTGGTTCGGGGCGCATTCCGCAGCGGCATCCTGATTGTGGCCGCGACTGTCGCACTGAGCTTGCTTGCAGGGATGCCAGAGGTAGCGCTGCTGACCTTTGTGTATGCAGCGTCCTACGGCGGCTTCCGATCCATCTGGGAGGCGGCCGTGCGCAGATCCTGGCGCTTCGCGGTGCACCGCAACCTGGTGCTAGCTCTGGCCTGGATTGTGGGCCTCTGCCTCGCGGCGCCGCAGGTGCTCCCGCAGATCGAGTACCTGGGTCTGTCCTTCAACATTCACCCGCCCGAACGTGGCCTGGGACTGCTGTTTGTCCCACTCCGCGCCCTAGCGTTCGTCGGCGTGCCTTACATCAACGGCCTACCGACCCAAGGTATCACCAGCTTCGGGCTGACGCCCATCGACGACTATTCGGGCGCCGCCGTGGTGCTGCTGGCTCTGGTTGGTGGGCTTGCGTGCAAGCAGCCTGGCACACCCGGATCGGTCGGCGTCTTTGGGCTTGTATCAGTCGCTGTCTGGGGCGCCAAGCTGTTTGGAGTGCCGGGTATTCAAGTACTCGGTCGATTGCCGCTGCTGGTGCAGACGCTGATCTACATCTGGGGCACGCCGCTGCTGTCATTTTCGCTGGCCTTGCTGGCGGGCGCGGGCGTCCACGCGCTGGCGCTGGGCCGGGTACGTCGGCGCGCCTCGATCGTGGCCGGCCTTGCCTTCCTGGCGTATCTGGCGATCGCCGCACGGCTGAACTGGCAGGCCT
>JBPCIO010000309.1:0-20350 GCA_051006215.1 Chloroflexota bacterium | reverse complement strand
CGCGTGTACTGGTACCTCGGACTGTTCCCAACGCTGGTTCTGGCGCTGACCATGCTCAGCTTCTCTTTCGTCGGCGATGGCCTGCGCGACGCGCTCGACCCACAGCTTGGCAAACGATGAGGCGTCTTGGCTCGTGTCGGCTGTAGCCTCTCGGCGCGTGCAGCGCCGTCCCGCGCGAGTCGCGGTCCTGGGCGCGGGCATGATGGGTCCCGGCATCGCCGTAACGCTGGCCCTCGCCGGCCATGACGCAACGGTGCATGGCCGCACACCCGAGAGCCTGCAGCGCGGCCTCGAGGCCATCGAGCGCTGTCTCGGGCTCTTGCGCGACGAACACCTGGTCACCTCCCGCGCCGCCATCGCGGCGCGACGGCGAATCGACGGCTCGACCGATCTGGCTGCGGCAGTCGCCCGAGCGACGTTCGTGTTCGAGTCGGTTGCCGAGGATCTGGAGCTCAAGCAGCGGCTCTTCGCGCAGATCGAACGGCTGGTAGGCCCAGACACCGTCCTGGCCAGCAACACGTCTGGTTTGCCGATCACGCGCATAGCGGAGGGTATGCACAGCCCAGAACGGGCTGCCACCACGCACTTCTGGAACCCGCCGCACCTGATGCCGCTGGTCGAGATCGTGAAGGGCGAGCGCACCAGCGAGCAAACGATCACTCGGCTGCACGACGTGCTCACGCTGGCAGGCAAGCGCGTCGTGGTGGTCCGCAAAGACCTGCCCGGACAACTCGGCAACCGCCTCCTGCACGCGTTGTTTCGGGAGGCGTTTCATCTCGTCCAGGAAGGCGTGGCTACGGTCGAGGACGTAGACGCGGCGCTCAAATACGGACCCGGCCTGCGCTTCCCGGCCTACGGCCTGCTCGAGCACGCCGACATGGTCGGTCTGGACATGATGCTGGCCATCGAGAGCTACCTCTTCGGCGCCCTGACCAACATCGACCAGCCACCCGCGTTCGTCCAGGACCTGGTAGCCAACGGCGACCTGGGCGCCAAGACCGGGCGCGGCCTGTATGACTGGACTCAGCGCAGCGCTGCCGACGTGCTCGCGCAGCGGGACGCATTTATCGTAAGTCGGCTCCGAGAGCGGCAGCGTCGCCCATAGCGCTGCCCGGTCTTGATCCGGCTGCGGTGTGTCGGGCTGCGGTAAGCGCTACGATTCACCCGTGCCAGGACCGAGTCAGATTCGCGTGATCGAAGCGTTCCCAGTCACTTGCAACTTGCCGCGGGCCGTCGGCGACGGCCAGGGCTTGCAGCCCATACGCCAGTCGATGTTCGTCCGAGTCACCGTCGAAAATGGGGCGTACGGTTGGGGCGAGGGCGGCCCGCCTGATCCCGGCGCCACGCTCGTGCGCACCCGGGTTGCGGATGCCCTGCGGGGTATGGACGGTCTGGCGACCGACGTCGTGCACGAGCGCGCGGCGCGGCTGGGCATTCCTCGCAGCGTGCTGGGTGGGCTGGACATCGCGCTGTGGGATGTGAAGGGCAAGCTGATGGGACAATCCGTCGCTGGCCTGCTGGGCGGAGCGCGCCGCACACGCGTGCCGGCGTACGCCTCGTTACACAACTACTCCGAGTCGCCTGACTGTGGCGACGAGCTGGCAGCGCTGATCAGGGATGCTCAGGCACGCGGGTTTCGGGCGCTCAAGCTGAAGGTGGGTGGCCGTTCAATAGTCGAAGACGTGGCGTACTTGCGTCTCGCGCGGGAGTTCGCCGGGCCTGACTTCGGTTTAATGGCGGATGCCAACCAGTGCTACGAGCTGCCGCAGGCCGTCCGCGTGGGACGGGTGCTGGAGGAGCTGGGGTACGCCTGGTTCGAGGAGCCGTTGCGTCGCACCGACGTGCACGGGTACACCGCCCTACGCTCCAAGCTCGACATTGCCATTGCCGGTGGCGAAGGAACGCAGTCGCTTGCTGACCTGCAGATTCTCCTCCAGGAGCGAGCAGTGGACATTACTCAGCCCGACGTGGCCGGCGTGGGGGGCGTGTCCGAAGCACGCATCCTGGCACGCATGGCTGCCGCGTGGGGCGCCCTGCCCACATTCCACGTCTGGAATTCGCCATTGGTCCAGGTAGCCACGCTCCATATGCTGGCTAACCAGGCCCCGTGGCGCGGGCTGTCGATGGACGCGGAGGCGGCGCCTCTCGAGGTCACCACCATGCCTAACGACATGCGCCAGGCACTGGTGCCCAACGCACCCAGCATTGACAGCGATGGCACAATCGGCCTACCTGAAGGGACGGGCCTGGGCGTCGACGTCGACCTGGACGCCTTGCACACGTTCGCGCTGGAGGTGTAATCAACTCACGATGCAGCTGAATACCGCCAAGCACAAGATGCTCAAAGGTCAGCCGGCCTATGGCTACTCTCTCGGACTGGGTTCGCCGCTCGCCGCCGAGCTGCTCGCTCGCTGCGGCATCGACTGGCTCATGCTGGAGACGCAACACGGCTCGTGGGGTCACGACGGAGCAATTGCAGCACTCGTGGCGATGACGGGTGGTACGGCCGTGCCAATGGCGCGCGTCGCCAAGAATGACTACTTTCTCATTGGCAAGCTGCTCGACCAGGGCGTGATGGGCATGGTCGTACCGATGGTGGATACACCAGAGCAGGCCAAGGCAGTGGCAGATGCCTGCCGACTTCCTCCGGCTGGAACAAGGTCCTGGGGTGTCGGCCGCGCGAGAGTGTACGGCGACGATTATTTCGACTGGATCAACGACCAACTGTTCGTGGCAGTCCAGATCGAGAGCATCGGGGCTGTCGAGCAGGCCGAAGCCATCATGGCCACGCCAGGCATAGACGGCTGCTGGGCCGGCCCGGCCGACCTGGCCCTGTCGATGGGTCTGGATCCGCGCAAAGCCGGGCAGGACGAACGCCACGCACGCGCCCTCGAACAGATCGTGACGGCCTGCCGAAATACGGGCAAGGCGCCTGGCCTCGCGTGTCCAACGCCGGAGGACGCCCGCAAGCGGGCCGAGCAGGGATTTCTTTTCCTGACCGCAGGCAGCGATGCCGGCTTCATGCTGGGCGGCGCGCGCGACGGCATCTCGACGCTTGGTCTCTAGTGCTCCTCACGAGCCTGCCGGCGCTCGGCCGACGTCGGGCACACGTACCCGACGCATCCTGTACGGCGGCCGGGCACGCGCAGCTCTAATCCGCGGCGTTGACCAGATGGCGGCGCTGGTGGCCCCGACCCTCGGGCCAACCGCGGGCACGGTCGCCATCGACAGTCTGGTAAGCCAGACACCCGAAATCCTCGACAGTGGCGCGACCATCGTTCGACGCACAATCCAGTTGGCGGACCCGTTCGAAGACATGGGCGGCATGCTGGTCCGGCATGTATTGCTCAGCGTATTTGAGCGTGTCGGCGATGGCACAGCCACGACAGCCGTGCTGACGCGAGCGCTTGTTCACGGGCTCGAGCGATATACCGTCGCCGGAGGCAACGTGCGTCAGGTCGAGCGTGGCTTGCGGTGCGCGCTGGAGATGACGCTGAACGAGTTGAACGCGCTGGCCCAGCCGATCTCCGGCGTTGAAGCCCTGGCGAAGGTGGCGGCCGCGGTGGTGCATGACCCAGCGATTGCCCAGGTGATCGCCGAGATTCTGGACGGCACCGGCGCCGACGGAGCCGTAGTAGTCGAAGGCGGTGAGGCGCTCGAGACGACGTACGAGTACATGGAGGGCATGCGTTGGAACGAAGGCGTGGTCTCAGAGGCGCTGCTTGGGCTCGGCCAGACCACCACGCGCCTGATCGAGCCGCGCATCCTCATCACCGATTGCGCTCTGGAGCGACCGGAGCAATTGATGCCAGTCTTGGAGGCATGTGCGGCCGCCGGCGAACGACGGCTCTTCGTGGTCGCTCCAGAGGTCCACGAAGCAGTTGTTGGGCTGCTGGCCGTCAATCGAGACGGGCGGGTTTTCGACTCCGTCGCAGCAGTCCGCGCGCCGGCGACAGGTGACGTGCGCGCCGCGATTCTGGGGGACCTGGCCGTCGCCACTGGCGCGCGCTTGCTGCAGGCTGCGGCGGGCGGGCTGACGGGCTTCACGCTGGCCGATCTGGGTACCGCCCGCCAGGTGTGGGTCACACGCCAGGCGTTCGGCCTCGTCGGCGGCCGGGGTACGCGGGGCGCGGTCCGCCAGCGGGCGGCCGAGGCGCGAGCTGAGTTGAACCGGGCCGGTGACGACCGTCACCTGCGGTCTATGGCCCAACAACGCATCGGTAAGCTGCTCGGCCTCGGGGCAGTGATCCGGGTCGGCGCCGCGACGCCGCTGGCCAGGGAGGAGCTGTTGCTGCGAGCGGAGGCGGGCGTGACTGCCGCGCGACTGGCTCTCCGTGAAGGCGTGGTTCCGGGCGGAGGCGCCACCCTCGTAGCGTGCGCCGCCGCTCTCCGCGCGCTGCAGTTGCCAGGCGACGAAGGGGTTGCGACGGCCATCCTGATCCGCGCCCTGAGCGAGCCGATGCGCAGGATCGTCCGCAACGCCGGCTTTGGGGAGCCGGGCGGGATTGTCGACCAGGCGTGTCGGCGCGGGTTGCCATGGACGTTCGACGTCGTGCGCGGGGCATGGGTGGATGCGTGGCAGGCCGGCCTGCTGGACCCGGTGGCTGTGCTGCGCGCGGCGCTGGATTCGAGTGTAAGCGCTGCCTGCACCGCCCTGACAACAGGCGCCCTGGTTCGAAGACGTCAGGCCCCTCCCCCGGCTGGGCGCTAGAGAGTTCGGTCCAACAGCGTGAGACTTGAGCTTGAACGCGGCGGACCTGCCGCAGGCGGCGTGGCGGCGGCGGACCATGCCAGACGGAGCGAGTGGCAACCGGCCCAAGGCTGCCATGCGTGGTGAATGGGAGTTGCTCGCGACTCGCGCGGGCGGCACGGTCACATCTCTTGTTACGACGACCGATGGCAACATGCTGGCCGCGACACCGGCCGGGGTTCGACGCTCGTCGGATGGCGGTCGTAGCTGGGCAGTGCTCGGGCCAGCCAACCTATCAGGGATCGAGCTTGTAACGGCCTCGCCCGCGTTCACCTCAGATGCCACCTTGCTGGCCGGCACCGCTGACGGGCTGCTCCGATCACTGGACGGTGGGCGAGCCTGGCAGCAGGCGCTGGTCGGAGGTCGCGTCATGGCCATCCTTTTCTCGCCGACATTTGCGCACGACGGTCTGTTGCTGGCCGGCACCGAGCAAGACGGCATTCTGCGGTCGGACGATGGCGGGAGCACCTGGAAAAGCGCCAACCCCGGCCTGCTTGACCTGACCGTACTCAGCCTGGCGTGTTCGCCAGCCTTTGTGGCTGACCACGCCTTTTTCGCCGCGACCTCGGCCGGGCTGTTTCGCTCGACCAACGCTGGCCGCACGTGGCGAGCGATCGACACACTGCCAACTGAGCCGGCCGTGCAATGCGTGAGTGTGTCGCCCCGTTTTGCAAGCGACGCAACCGTGCTAGCCGGCACCGAGACTGACGGGCTGCTCCGTTCGACCGACGGTGGCGCCACGTGGGAGGGAGTGGACGCGCTGGTTGGGCGGAGCGTGACTGCGCTCGCCTGGTCGGCCAGCGGAAACTGTGTGGCGGCAGCTACAGACACCGGGGTGATGCTCTCACACACTACCGGGGCGTCCTGGCGTCGAGTCGGCGCCGAGCTCGGACCGGTGCTGAGCCTGGCGTTCACATCAGACGGGACGCTGCTGGCTGGTATGCCTCGTGTAGGGATCGCGCGCTCGTCTGACCTGGTGCGCTGGGAGAGTGCGAACACCGGGCTCCAGGCCAGTTTGGTCGTGGCACTCGCGCTTTCGCCGGAGTTCGGAGGCGACCAGACGCTGTACGTAGCCGGACTGGAGGACGGCGTAGCAGTGTCGGCTGACGGCGGAACACGCTGGGACACGTTCAACGGTGGGCTGCCGGAGGAGACAGCCGTGTTCGGATTGGCTGCCGGTCCTAGGGGGCTCTTCGCAGCAACACACGCGGGCGTGTTCCGAAGGGACCAGGACTGGCACCAGATGCACCCGGCGCCGTCGCGTGCGGTCCGGGCTGACGCGGAGCGCGTGGTGGGGGTGCAGTTGAGCGGTGCAGTGATGACATCGCTGGACAGTGGAGCATCATGGTCGGCGATGGACTGGCCCACGTCTGTTGGGCAGCCCCAATCGGTGGTCATGGCATGCTCGACGACGCTTGTCGTGGGTAGCAGTCAGGCATCGACAAGCGAGGTCACGGTGTGGCGATCTGAGGACGGTCAGGACTTCCAACGCATGCTGGTGGAGCGGGGCAGCGGCGTCGTGGCGCTGGCGGCGGGGCCGACCTCGGGCGCAGACAGTGCGATGTTTGCTGGTGTGGGCGACACCGTCTTTCGGTCTGTAGGTGGCGTGTTCGAGCGCGTGCCTGGCGAGCCGCGGCCGGTGTGGCGGCGTGCCAGCTTGCCGGCAACGGTCTGCGCGCTGGAAACCTCGCCCGACTATGCCCGGGATCGCACGCTGCTGGCGGCTACAACCGCGGGCGTGTGCATCTCGCGCGACGCCGGCCAGACGTTCCAGTCGCTCGGCACGGGCATCGACGATCGGCCAGTGGTAGCAGCGGCGTTCTCGCCAGCCTACGCCGAAGACCAGCTCATCTACTCCGTAGAGCTAGGCGGCAACATCTGGCGCCATCGCCCTACCTGAGGACAGCTGCCGTCAGTCTTACTTCGGCTTGTTTTCTGGCTTGTTGTAGATTTCCTGGGCGCTCTTTACGAAATTGGCGAGCGCGTCGGCGGGCTTCATTTTCCGCAGGACGACGTCCTGGATCATGTCGCCGATCACGTACTTGGTGGTGACCTCCGCGTACGCGGCCAGGGGCGGCGACGAGAACGCCATGGTGCGGCCAGTATCGACGATTTTCTGGTACTCGGTGTACAGGTCGTTCTTTGTCCACAGGTCGTCTTTGAGCATGTCTTTATAGACAGGGACGAAGCGGCCCTTCTCGTTGTTGGTGATGTAGTCGCGGTACCAGGTCGGGTCCAGCAAGCTCTGCAGCAGCACTCGGGCGCCGGCGTTGTTCTTGCCGTTTTTCAGCAGGCCCTCGCCCCACGCATCCACCTGGCCGAATGAGCCAGCCGGGCCAGCCGGGTAGCTATAGAAGTGCGTCTTCTGCTGCAGGTCCGGCTTGTTCTGGACAAGCCACTGGTAGACGCTGGCGGGATTGGAGGTGGCAAATACCTGCTCGCTCTGATAGGCGTCGTTGTTCCCGGGGTCGCCCCAGTTCACCGACCCGGGCGGAATGATCTTGGCATCGTTGAACCAGGTGTTGACGTGCTCGAGGGCCTGAATCCAGCCAGTGTCGCCCTCCTTCACGGCGAGCGTGCCGTCGTCATTCTGGAGCTTGCCGCCGAACGTCCACAGCACCCCGATAAAGTGGTTGTTGGCATCGTTGGTGCGCCCGAGTGTCTGGCCCCAGTAGTAGAAAGGCGGCTTGGTGAGCTGCGTAGCCTGGCTCAGCATGTCGTCCCAGGTCTTCGGCCATTGGAGCTTGTTCTGGTCGAGGATGTCCTGGCGGGCGTGGAAGGGCCAGCAGTTGACGGCGTACGGGACCGACCACCACTGGCTCTTGTATGAGCACGTCAGCACGGATGGTTCCCAGAAGCCGCCCAGCTGGGTGCTGAACG
Source organism: Chloroflexota bacterium (assembly GCA_051006215.1). Classification (GTDB taxonomy): domain Bacteria; phylum Chloroflexota; class UBA6077; order UBA6077; family CF-72; genus CF-72. The sequence continues at coordinate 12,720 of JBPCIO010000309.1, read as the reverse complement.
GCTGGACAATATCGCTGATATCTACGGTTTGGCCCTGGGCGCGCCAGTACTGATTCTGATAGTCGAAAAAGCGATAGATGTCGGGCGGAGTTCCGGCCTGGATGCTGGCGTTGAAGCGGTCGTCACTGGTCGAGTTATTCGGCAGCTCTTCAAACTGCAACGTAACGCCCTTGTCTTTGCTGACGGCGTCGAAGCGGTCGTGGACACCCTGGGTGGTCTGCGGAATGTAGTCCAGGACTTGCCACACCAGCACCGGGGTGCTTGACGCTGGTTGGGCGGCCGCTGCCGGAGTAGCGGCGGCTCCAGAGGTGGTAGTGCCGGCTGGCTGCTGAGCGGCTGGTGCCGGGCTGCTCGAGCCGCCGCTGCACGCGCCGAGGACCGACGCCGACGCGGTTCCGGCCAGCACCGCCAGGAAGCTCCGTCGTGAGAAAGACCCGTTCGCCGCCATCGTGTTCCCCTTTCAGTTCTTGACCGCGCCGGCCGTCCAGCCAGAGATAACCCATCGCTGGCCGAAGAAGTACAGCAGCAACGGCGGAATCGACATGATCGTCGCGGCCGCCATCATCTGACCCCAGTATGTCGTATCGCCGTTCAGGTAGCTAAAAAGCCCGACGGGCGCCGTCATTTTGGCTGGACTCTGAATCAGCACGAACGCGTACAGAAACTCGCTCCAGGATAGGGTGAATGCGAAGACCGCCACGACCACCAGGGCCGGTGCTGAGAGCGGCAGCACGATGCGCAACAGCGCCGTCAGCCGGCTAGCGCCGTCCACCATGGCGGCTTCCTCGAGCTCAATCGGAATGGATCGAAAGTACCCCATCAAGAGCCAGGCCGCGAATGGGACCGAAAATGTCAGGTCCGCCAGAACCAGACCGATCAGGTTGTCACGTAGACCCAGGTTGTTCATCATCATGAACAACGGGATAAACAGCATCGTGCCTGGCGCCAGGTACGCGTACACCAGCACCCGCGCCAGTGCGCCGCGCCCGAAGTAGCGCATGCGACTCAGGGCATACGCCGCCAGGGCGCCAATCGAAACGGCAATCAGGGTCACCGCCACGCCGACCAGGGCGCTATTGAGAAATTGCCCGCTGAACGGTGAGCCAGGTGCGAACACACGCGCGTAGTGCTCCAGGGTCAGCGTCGTCGGGACGAGGGCCAGGCTCGTGCTGTACAGGTCGACGTCGTGCCGAAATGACGTCGCCAGTTGCCAGTAGAAGGGAAAGATCGTCCAGATCGAAAGCACCGCCAGCAGCACGTACGCCAGCACATACCAGCCGCTGTTCTTGCGTGCCAGCCACGAGACGCGCCGCGCCGAGCGCGTGGTCGCCGAAGCGGGGCGCGCCGCGCGGGTGATCACCGCCACGGGTCAGGCCTCCTCATTGCGCAGCATGTGGCGCGTCAGGAAGTAGATCATCACCGCGAACACCGGAAAGAACACCAGCGTTACCGTCGAGGCGATGCCCAGGTCGTAGCTGCGCAGACCCTGAACCAGCGCCAGGAGCGGAAAGGTGGTAGTCGCGTTGCCGGGGCCGCCATTGGTCAGAATGTACGGGAACTGAATCGCGTTGGTCGTGAAGATCGCCGAGAGCATGAGCGTGACCACGATCACGCCGGACATGTTTGGCAGCGTGATGGCCCAGAAGCTTCTGAACGTGGAGGCGCCATCGATTTCGGCTGCCTCGTACAGCTCGCTCGGGATGGATGAGAGCCCGGCCAGAAACGTCATGGTCCAGAATGGCGTTCCTTGCCAGATGACCGCGCCCAACAACGCCCACAAGGCGAGGTCCGGGTCAGCCAGGAACAGGATCGGCCGGTCGATCAAGCCGAGCTGCTGAAAAATGGTATTCAGGACGCCGTTGATGTCGTTGTAGATCCACTTCCAGGAGTACGCGCTGACGATGGCCGGAATGGCCCACGGCAGGAACAGCAGCGCGCGGAAGAAGTTCCGCCACTTGATGCGCGCGTTCAGAATGAGCGCCGCGGTCATCCCCAGCAGGAACTTCCCGATCATCGCGCCGCCGGTGTAGGTGGCGGTCACCCGCACCGCGTCCCAGAATTGAGAGTTGATTCTGGCCGACGAGTCGAACAGGACTTTGGCGTAGTTGTCGAGCCCGATGAACGTCCCCTGGCCGCCGATCTTGATGTTCTCTAGACTCAGCCAGACCGCATAGCCAAGCGGGTAGGCGATCAGGCCGACGATGACCAGGGTCACCGGCAGGCTCAGGCAATACGCCAGCCGCCACTCGCGGCCGAGCGAGAACCGCGGTTGCCTGACTATGACGGCGCGCCGGCCGGTCGTCTCGAGAACTGCCACCCCATCTCTCCCGTACGCCTAGGGTAGCCCAACCGTCACGGCGTGGCTATGAATCCCGCTTGGGTGCGCCCAGCATCTCCTGCACCACCTCGTCCAGGTGCGCAGCGAACCAGGCCCCACTGCCGTTGCGCAACACCTGGCCTTCCCCCAGCAGGTATACCTGCTGGGCCACCCGCACCGCGTCGACAATGTTCTGATCTACCAGCAGCACGGTGACTCCGTCGGTGGGCAGCCGGGCCAGGAACGCGTACAGCTCCGCCGCTATGTTGGGGGCCATGCCCACGCTTGGCTCGTCGACCAGCAGCAGGCGCGGCGGCACCACGATCTCTTTCGCCAGCGCCAGCATGCGCAGCTGACCGCCACTCAGCGTCGTGGCGCGCGCCCGGCGGTGCTGCTGCAGAGCCGGGAACAACTGGTATAGCGCCTCGATGCGCGAGCGGAGGCGCCGCTGGTCGCCCCGCAGCAGCCACCCCCCAAGAACCAGATTTTGCTCGACCGTGAGCTGTGGGAACGTGCTGTGGTGCTGGGGAAGGTAGGCGATGCCAGCCGCCTTGCGCTGCTGGCTCGGCCACGCACCGATCGACGCATCGTCAAAGCGGACTTCGCCAGACCGTGGTGGAAGAAGTCCGAACAGGCAGCGCAGCAGGGTTGACTTGCCGGACCCGTTGGCGCCAATGACTGACGTGATGGCGCCCGACTCGGCGCGCAGGCTCACACGCTGCAGGATGTCCACGCCTTCGCGGTAACCGACGACGAGCTCGCGTCCCTCGAGCATCGAGCTTCTCAGTTAAACCGGCTTGCCGAGGTAAGCTTCGATCACCTCGGGCCGTTCGGCAACATCGGCCAGCGAGCCCTCCGCGATCAACCGCCCCGCGTTCATGACGCCGACTCGCGTGCACAACTGGCGGATGGTGGTCATCTCGTGGCTGACCAGCAGCGTCGTGGCCCCGCGCTCCCGATTGAGACGCCGGATGATGTCTATCATCCGCTCTTTTATGGCAAGCGCGACACCCGCGAACGGCTCGTCCAGCAGCAGCAGGTGGAGCGGCTCGTGCATCATCGACCGAGCCAGCTGCAGGAGCATCGTCTGACCGCCGCTGAGCGTGCTTGCGAGGGCGGCGGCGTGCTGGTCCAGTCCGGTCCAGGCGAGTGCCTGGATGGCTCGCTCGCGAACGGCCGCGAGTGATTCGCGCCGGTGGTCGGCAGTGGCCGGTACCAGCAGGTTGTCAAACACACTCAGGGAGGCGAACGCGCGCGGCAGTTGAAACGAGCGCACCACACCCAGGGCCGCCATCTCGTGGGCGCGCCGGCGTTCCAGATGCTGCCCATTCAGCACGATCGAGCCAGCATCGACGGCGTAGAAGCCGCTGACGAGGTTCATCAGGGTCGTCTTGCCCGACCCGTTCGGACCAATCAGCCCGTACACCTCGCCGGCGGCCACCGTGGCGCTCACCTCCACCACCGCAAGCGTCCCGCCGAACCGCTTGCTGACGCCGTCAAAGCGCAGGCACCGCTCGGCGACGCTCATCCTTGCCCTCACCTTCGCTTCTCAATTTCAGCAGGCGGCTGGCCAGTGCGTGCACCAGGCCGACCACCCCTGGCGGGTACAGGCGCATGATCAACAGGACCAGTACAGCGAAGATGATGAGTCTCACCTCCGCCGAGAAGCGCAGCAGTTCGGATAATCCTTGAGCAAGCAGCGCGCCGACCACGGGTCCCCAGAGGGTACGAAAGCCGCCCAGCACGACCGCCACGACGACGAACGCCATCTGCGAGAAGTCGGCCTGGCTGGGGCTCAGCAGCCCAACGGCATGCCCGTACAGCGCGCCGGCGAGCCCCGCGAGCGCCGTGCTCAGCACGAATACCCAGCGCTTCCAGCGCACGACGTCGATGCCCGCCGCTACCGCCAGGTCCTCGTCGTCGCGGATTGCCTGCATGCGGTAGCCGAGCTTGGTTCGCAGAAGAACCGCGACGAGCACGACTGAAGCCGCGGCAAACGCCAGGAACACCTCGTATGCGGGCGTCTGGTCGGGAGTGTCAAAGAGAAATGGCACTGCCAGCCCCATGTCGCCGCGGGTGAGCTGATAGTTAATGGTCAGCAGGAGTCTTACGGACTCGGCGAAGGCCCATGTGGCAATCGCGAAGTACACGCCGCGCAGGCCCAGGGTCAGCCAGCCCAGGCCATAGCCAAGCACGGCCGCGGCGAGCACACCCCCCAGGATGCCCACCGGCAGCGGCGCGTGAAAGGCCAGCACCACGCCTGCGGAGGCGTACGCGGCGATCGTGGCGAACGCGTGGTGGGCAAGCGAGAACTGACCAAGGTAACCGGCTAACAGATTCCAGCTGACTCCAAGCAGGACGTAAAAAAAGCCAATCATCACCACCTGAACGCCATAGCCGTTGAGCAGGCGTGGCAGCACAGCCAGTGCGGCCAGCCCGAGCACACCAGCGACGAGTGCCAGCCGTGACGCGCGCACTCTAGACACGCCGCTCGCGCTCGCCGAACAGACCCTGAGGCCGCAGGACCAGAAACGCGATCAGGAACAGGAACCCGTACAGATCCTGGTACGCCGGAGAGATGAATACGGACCCGAAACTCTCGATCAGCGCCAGTCCGAAGGCCGCGATCACGGCGCCAGGGAGCGATCCGAGCCCCCCGATGACGATGATCTCGAAGCCCTTCATCGCCGCGGTGGCACCGTTGGTCGGGTACACCAGAAATACCGGCGCCAGGAGCGCTCCGGCCGCGGCAGCCAGGCTCACGCCGATCCCGAATGCGAGCATGTCGATGCGGGCCAGGCCAATACCAGCGGTCTGAGCGCCGAGGCGGTTCTGAGCCACGCCCAGAAAGGCGAGCCCTACGGTCGTCCTCCGCACGAACAACCAGAACGCCGCGAGGATGACCGCCGCGGCGACGGCGGCCGCCAGCCGGCTGCCGTTCAGCGCCAGACCGAGGGCCGCCACGCTGAGCGTCGGGAGATAATCGGGCGGCCGAGACTGGTTGGGGCCGGCCAGCCAGACGGCCACGTTCTGGAACAGCACCGAGAGGGCAATCGTCACGATAGTGGCGTATTCGAATCGATACGCTTCGCCGCGTTGGAACATGGGCGCCAACAGCAAACGCTGAATGAAGATCCCGAGCAGAAACACGCCTAGGCACGCGAGCGGCAGCGCCACCCACCACAGGCCCGGCCCCAGGACCCGCGAAATGAGCACGAATTGGAGATAGCTGCCGAGCATGTAGAACTCGCCCATGGCCCAATTGATGAGCTTCATGATGCTGGCGATGAACGTGATGCCCAGCGCCATCAGGGAGTACACGGCCCCGATGAGCAGGCCAACCACGACCACCTGCGGCAGCAGCGTCAGCATGAACCAGGCTCGAGGCGGGTGGCGCCCGGGTTACGGACTCTTCTGCACGTCAGCCGTTTTCATGCTGGGTGGGTAGACGATCGACGCGTTCGCGTAGTCCTGGTTGGTCTGCAGGTACTGCAGCATCAACAGCGGCTGGACGATGCGGTGGTAGTCGACGCCCTCCGACGGCGGAAAGCTCACACCGGTCAAGTTCCAGGTGGTGAACTTGCCGGTCTCGAGGGTTCGAGCCACGGCCGAGCCGTCGGTTGAGCACGCCTGGTTGACTGCTTCGGCCACCTCGAGCACGTTGCCGAAGGCGGCAAACGAGGTGTACAGAGCCGGTTCGTTGAACTGCTGCTGGTACTGCTGCTGCATCCAGGCGCCCGCGTCGGTGAGCTTTTCCTGGGGGTGGTAGTAGACGACGAAGATGATGCCCTTGCCCTGATCGCCGAGGTTCTGCCAGAACTCGGGGCGGATGGGCAGGTCGTACGACAGGAGCATCGGCGTAGCCGGCATCAAACCAGTCTCGTAGCTCTGCTTGACCATCAAGTACGCCGGCGCACCGACGCCGAGGTTGTAGATGAGGTCCGGCCCGAACGCCTTTACCTGCAGCAGCAGCGGCGAGATGTCCGTGGTTTTGTTGTCGAAGGTCCAATCCTGGATCTGGACGCCAGCTGCGCCCTGGAGCGCTTGCTTGAGCGACTCGATGTTGCCGGTGCCATAGTCAGTGCTCTCGGCAATGATGGCGATTTTCTTGAAGCCGCTGCTCTTGACGAAGTCGGCGGCGGCCGAAGCTCGGTCGGAGGTGATGGTGTGGGTCTGAAAGACGTACGGGTGGTGATCGGCAGTGATCTTGACATCGGAGGACTGCGTCGAAAACAGCGGCACCTTCAGTTGATCGGCGATCGGAGCAATGGCCAGGGTGACGGAGCTGTGGAACTGACCGACCACGCCGACGACGCCATCGCTTTGGACGACCTTCCGAAATGCAGCCACACCCTTTTCCGGCGTACCGCTGTCATCGGCCTGGACGAGCTCGATCGGGCCGGGTAGCGGGCACGACGACGAAAGGAGGCCGCCCTGGCGTTGGTTCAGATACTCGGCCCCAAGCTGTGCGCCGCGCAGGATCAGCTGGCCGGCTGACGGATCTCCGGGCGGCGACAGCGGAGTGACAACGCCGATCTTTGTCGGAGCGCCACTGGGCGGAGCCGCGGCAGCCGCCGGAGCGGTAGCCGCGCTCGGACTAGCCGCCGCGATCGTGGCAGGGCTGGCCACACTCGGACTCGCCGCGGCGACGACGACGGGGCTAGCTGCCGGACTCGCGCCCACTATGGCGGCTGCGTTAGCCGCTGGTGACGCGCTCACGCCAGGGCTGGCTGGCGCGGCCGGTTTGGCGGCGGAGGCCGTGGGCGGGGGCCCACTGGTGGGCGCGCTAGGTGCGGCTGTCGAACACGCCGTCAGTGCGCTAGCCAGCACACACATGACCAGGTAGCTTCGAGCAGCCGAGGGCGTGCGGCGCGCCTCCGCCCGAGCAGTCTTCTTCATAGCGTCCATCATCGCCCGCCGCCCCGCCCACTGTAAATCGCAGGCTAGAATGCGAGCACGTGGCCGTGCTCGAGGGGGGCTTTCCGTTTTACGCCACGCCGCTGGGGATTCTGCTGCTCGACGCTCGTTTTCCGCGCCCGCCGGGCGACATAGCTTACGCCGAGACGTTCGACTTTCCGGTGCGCTACCGCGTGGTCGAGCGTGCCACCCCGAGTCGAGTCGTAAACGAAGCTGCCGTTGGCCTGCTGGACGCATTCTGTGACGCCGCCCGTGCTGTCGAAGCAGAAGGGGTCCGCGCCATCTGCACCTCGTGCGGCTTCCTGGCGCTGCACCAACTCAGGCTTGCCGAAGCGGTGAGCGTGCCCGTGTTCACTTCGAGCCTGCTCCAGATACCGACGCTGCTGGCTGCCTTGCCCGCGCACCGAAAGGTCGGCGTACTCACCATCAGCGCGCACACGCTGACGCCCGAGCACTTCGCTGCCGTCGGCGTGGCCGACCTCCGGCGCGTGGTGGTGGCTGGCCTGGAGGAAGCCGAGGCGCTCTATCGACCGATCATGGACAACCGTGGGCCGCTCGACGTCGAGACCGCGTCCGTACAGGTCGTCGATGCGGCCGTGGCGCTGACCGATGCGCACCCAGACGTGGCGGCGCTGGTGCTCGAGTGCACCAATCTGCCGCCATACGCCGCACGGATTCAGGACGCCACTGGCTTGCCAGTGTGGGACGCCATCAGCCTGGTGCTTTGGGTGCACGCAGCAGGGCGGCAGCCCGGTCACCCTCCCGCCACACCCGAGCCGCGCTCGGCGCGCCATCTCGCCAGAGCATCCCGGTGGTAGAGACGGCTGAGGTGGTCATCGTCGGCGGCGGAGCCGTTGGCACCAGCATTGCCTACCACCTGGGTCAACGCGGTGTGGGCCGGGGGGTCGTGCTTCTCGAACGCAATGCGCTCGGCTCCGGCAGCACCGGCCGCTCGGCTGGCGGCATCCGCAGCCAGTTCTCGACCGAGATCAACATCCGCTTCTCGCTGGAGTCGGTGGCATTCTGGCGGAGCTTCGAGGCGCGGCTCGGCCTGCCCATCGACTACCACGAGATCGGGTATCTGTTCCTGGCCCAGAACGAGGCCCAGCGAGCCCAGTTCGAGCGAAACGTGGCGCTGCAGAACGCGTTTGGTGTGCCCTCGCGCGTCATCCAGCCCGACGACATGGCCCGCCTGGTGCCGGGTCTGTTCACCGGCGACCTCGTCGCTGGGGCATACTCGCCAACGGACGCACTGGCCGGACCCAACGAGGCCACCCAGGCGTTTGCAACACGCGCTCGTGAAGCGGGCGTACGCATCCGTGAAGGCGTGGAAGTTACCGCGATCGACCTACGCGGCGGGGGCGTGCAGGCGGTGGAGACGACCTCGGGCCGCATTGAGACGCGCACGCTGATCAATGCCGCCGGGCCGTGGGCCGCGCTCGTCGGCCAGATGGCCGGAGTCGACGTGCCGGTCAGGCCGTACCGGCGCGAGCTCTTCGTTTCGGAGCCGTTCGATCAAATCCCCGAGATCCCGCTGGTGATCGACCTGACGACCGGCTGGTACGCGCGACGAGAGGGGCCGGGCGTCTTGATGTCAGGCGCGAAGGATAGCCATTCGAGCTTCGATACCCACGTGGACTGGGCCGGCCTGCCGCGTATCGCGGAGGTGGCCACCCATCGCATGCCGGCGCTTGCCCGCGCGCCCTTCGACCGCAAGGCATGGGCTGGCCTGTACGACGTCAGCCCCGACGACCATGCGATCCTCGGGCAGGTGCCTCAAGTACGTGGCCTGTACTGTGCCAATGGCTTCTCTGGCCACGGTTTTCAGCACAGCCCAGCGACCGGCCGGGTAATGTCCGAGCTGATCGTCGACGGGCGCGTGAGCGGACTCGACATAGCCGTGCTGAGCATCGATCGCTTCAGGACCGGTGATCTCCTCCACGAACCGTTGACAGCCCACGCCGGGACCGGCTGAGACGCGCGCATGGCTAGCCCACGCAGCCTGGCGCTGCGGAACGTTTCCAAGCGCTTCGGAGGGGTGGTCGCCCTCGACGACGCCAGTCTGGTGCTTCGCCCGCGTGAGGTGCACGTCGTGGCTGGCGAGAACGGTTCAGGCAAGACGACGTTGATGAACGTGCTTTCGGGCTTGTACCAGCCCGACCGCGGCGGCGTCTGGATTGACGGCCGTCAGGTCACGCTGGGCTCGCCGCGTGACGCGCTTCGGCTCGGAATCGGGATGGTTCACCAGCACTTCGAGCAGGTGCAACCGTTCAGCGCGCTCGAGAACGTGTTGCTCGGACACGAGGGCGGCGGGTGGCGTTTGCGCCTGAGCCAGCGCAGGCGGGCGGTCGAGACGCTGATGCAGCGGTACGGCCTGGTGGTGGCCCTGGAGCGGCCGGTCCAGGAGCTCTCAGTCGGCGAGCAGCAAAAGACCGAGATCTTGAAGGCGCTGTACCGCGGCGTCGACCTGCTCATCCTCGACGAGCCGACTACCCACTTGACGCCTCAGGAAGTGGGCGGGCTGTTCGCCACGATTCGCGAGCTGGTGCGCGACGGGCTAACGGTCGTGCTCATCACCCACAAGCTGCGCGAGATCCGCGACATTGGCGACAGCGTCAGCATTATGCGGCGCGGCCAGGTCGTCGCGACGCTCGGCCGCAGCGAGGCTTCAGAGGCGCGGCTGATCGAGCTACTTATGGGCGAGCGAGTGGTAGAGGCCAATCAGCGTGAACCCCGGCCTACCGTTTCACGCGCCAGCAGTGTGCTCGAAGGGCAACATCTGTCCGCGCCAGGTGTGTACGACTGCTCGTTCGAGGTACGGAGCGGGGAGATCGTCGGCGTGGCCGGCGTGGCTGGCAACGGGCAGCGCGAATTGGCAGAAGTGATTGTCGGCACGCGACCGCTTGTTTCAGGCGCGCTGCGCCTGGGTGGTCAGGACATAACAGATGCATCCGTTCGCGAGCGGCTGCTGTTGGGACTCGGCTACATTCCCGAGGATCGCCTGCGCGAGGGTATTCTGCCTCGCCTCAGCGTGGCCGAAACCTTCGCTCTGGGTCTTCACCACGCTCTGTTCGAGGGCCGCTCGACCTTCGACGAAACTCGGGTTCGGCGCCTGACGCGCGAGGCTATCGACGAGTACGGGGTCGTGACTCCAAGCGAGCGAGTGCCGACGGCACGCTTGTCTGGCGGCAATATCCAGAAGGTGCTTGTCGCCCGAGCGATGAGCCAGGCCAGCCGGCGCGTCGATTCGACCCTGGTGGCGATGAACCCGACGCGCGGGGTGGACCTCGGGACGACCGCGTTCGTCCATCACCGCCTTATGGAAATGGCCAATCGGGGGAGCGGCGTACTGCTGATCTCCGAAGATCTCGACGAGCTGTTGCGGCTGAGCAACCGGGTGCTGGTCATGTACAGCGGCCGCATCGCCGGCCAATTCGCGCGCGCGGAGTTCGACCCTTATCGCATCGGCGGCATGATGGCCGGCGTCGAGGGCCCGACAGCCACAGCGCAAGCGATATAAGGTGGCCGGCCTGCGTTACGCGGTAGCGCTGATGGTGGCGCTCGTGCTGGTTGGAGCACTACTAGCGCTCGTCGGCGCCGATCCGCTGCTGGCGTACGCCACCATGGTGCGGGCGTCGCTTGGCAGCCTCGGCAGCGTCGGACAAACGTTGAACAAAGCGACGCCACTGATCCTGGGGGCACTCGGGGTTGCCTTCGCTCTCCGCGGCGGCTTTCTCAACGTCGGCGTGGACGGGCAGATCTACCTAGGGGCGATCTGCGCCACAGGCATGGCTTTTCTGCTGGGCGGCCAGGCGCCGGCGGCTTTGGCGTTGCCGCTCGTCCTGCTCGCGGGCGTGCTCGGTGGCCTGCTGGCAGTGCTGCCGGCAGCGCTCTTGCGGGCTGTCTGGGGCGTCAACGAGATCTTCGTTACCGTGATGCTCAACTTCGTCTTCATCGAGTTGACCGACTACCTGGCCACGGGACCGTGGAACGACCCGTTGGCTGGTGAGGCGATCTCACGGCCCATTCCTCTGGCCGCCCAGCTACTGCCGCTGCCGCTGACGGGCGCACATCCGGGCATCCTGATCGCCCTGCTCGTGGCAGCGATAGTCGGCTGGGTGCTCAGGCGGACGCTGCTTGGCTACACCGTCCGAGCCGTGGGCGACAACCCCGCCGCGGCGCGCGTAGGCGGCATCGATCTAGGGCGGGTAGCGGTCACGGCCCTGGCGATCAGCGGCGGCATCGCCGGTCTGGCTGGAGCAATCGAAGTAAGCGGCTATCATCAGCGCCTGATCCTGGGACTGAGCCCTGGCTATGGCTACATGGCCATCTTGCTGGCGGTGCTTGGTCGCCGACAGCCGTTTGGCGTAGTCGTAGCCGGCCTCGCCTTCGCTGTGCTCCTGGTCGGCTCGGACTCGCTCCAGCGCAGCGTACGCTTGCCCCAGAGCGGCGTGTTGGTCTTCGAAGCCATCATTCTGCTGAGCATGTTGTTCGCAGAAGCTGTGGGTCGGGAGCGTCCGGGCGGCGCGTCCTCTCGGCTCCGCGAGGTGTTGAGGCTGCCCGCGACGTGGCATTTCGGCAAGCACCAGCAGAGCTCCAGGTGAACGCGGAGCTGTTTGTCGATCCGCAGCTGCTGCGGCTGACGGTGGCCATCGCCGCGCCGTTCATCGTGGCTGCGCTGGGCGAGCTGCTCATGGAACGCGCGGGCATCCTGAATGTTGGCATTGAGGGGATCATGGCCCTCGGTGCGGCAGTCGGCTTTCTGGGCACCTGGGCAAGTGGAGGAAGCTACGTCATGGGCGTGCTGGCGGCCATGCTGGCTGGCGCATTGCCATGCCTTATCCTGGCGTACTACGGCATCACCCTGCGCGGCCAACAAATCACGGTTGGTCTCGGGCTGCTCGTGTTCGGTCTGGGGCTGGCATCGCTGTTGTACCGAGGTGTCGTCGGAGTCCAGTTCGCTGCGCCCCGCATCGACGTCCTGCCGCCCTTGCCCATAGCTGTGTTGTCGCAACTGCCGGTCATAGGTGCGGTCTTGTTCTCGCAAAACGTGCTGGTGTATCTGGCATTCGCGCTGGTGCCCGCGGTTCAGGCACTCCTGTTTGCCACGCCCCTGGGTTTGCGCTGGCGAGCCTGTGGAGAGAACCCGCGGGCAGCCGATACCGTTGGCATACCAGTTGGACGGCTGCGCTATGCTGCGACGCTTAGCGGCGGTTTGTTGATCGGACTGGCCGGCGCATATCTGCCCCTGACGATCACTGGCGGCTACTCCGAGGGGATGGTCGGCGGCCGAGGCTGGATCGCGCTGATGCTCGTCATCGTGAGTCGCTGGGTTCCCTGGGCGGTGATCGTGGGCGCGCTGGTGTTCGCCCTGGCCGTGCTTGCCGCCTGCGCGCCGACGCCCGCGCAGCCGAGCAGTCCGCCGGCGACGACCGCGGCCCGCCCCGCCGCGGGGCCGACACTGAAGATCGCGATGATCCTGCCTG
>JBPCIO010000308.1:0-14548 GCA_051006215.1 Chloroflexota bacterium | reverse complement strand
GGGCCGTAACGAGCGCAGCGAGTGAAGGACTGCGCCTAGCGCAGTTGACGCGCGAGGGGCAGCAGGCCCCTCGTCTTCCTCGTCGGTTTGAGGCGAAGCTTCGCTAGTACAGCGTCATGTGCCGCTTACGACCGGAGCTCTACCGGCTGACTCGCTGGCAGCGAACTCCGAATATAATTGCGTTCTCTCGTCCCCAAACGTGACTACCTCGCTCAGCAGTCGACATCGGGCAACTCGCTGCCGAGCCCGCAGCCCAGCTACTGCTGTAGGCCGCGCCTCCTGAGGACCACGCTGGCCTCTCCTCCGCCACCCGAGGACGCGGTACCCGAGCGTCTCGCCGTCGACCTTCCGAGCCTCGGACGCCTGATCGGAGAGCACTTGTCGCTAGCCGCGGCCGCCACTCAGGGTGAAACGCACGTCCTACGCTGGGTGAACACCGCATTTTCTCGCCTGGTTGGCACGCCAGCTGCGGATCTGATCGGCCGTCCCTTCGTGGCCGCGCTGCCCGCGGCTCGAAATGATGGCGCGGCCGAGTTGCTGGATCGCGTTCTCCGCACGGGCGAAGAAGGGTCTGTTCCAGAACCGAACACACCGACGGGACGGGGCGAGCTCCCCTTGCGTACCTACAGTGTCGCCCCGCTGTTCGGCTGGCGCGGTCATGCGGAAGGTTTGCTCGTCCGCGTGGACGACACTACCGAGTTGATGCTGGCCCGCGAGCGCGCCGCGAGCATGGAATTGCGCGAGGCCAACCAGCGGCTGCTGCTGGCGGGTTTGCGAGCGGAGGAGCAGTTCGAAGAAGCGGTCGGTGAGATTGCCCACCTCAGTGCGCTACTCGCCAGTCTGCATGAAGCCGTCACCATCGTCGATATCAACGGCCGCGTGCTGCTGATGAACCCGGCCGCCCAGGTGTTGTTCGGCGAGTCGCTGGTGCAGCCGCTCGACCAGCGTCACCTGGACGACACGCCGCTGGCGGCCGACGAGTGGCCGATCGCGCGGGCCATGCGTGGCGAACGCTTCAGCGATGTAGAACTGATCCTCGTTCGACCTGACGGCGCTCGGCTGCGCCTGCTCGCCAGCGGCAGCGCCATCCGCGACAACAACCAAGTCCTGCTTGCAATCGTGGTTCACCGCGACGTCAGCGCCCTGCGTCTGTTGGAGCAGACAAAGGAGGACTACCTGGCCCTGATCTCGCACGACCTGCGGGCGCCCCTCACGGCGGTACAGGCCGAAGCTCAGCTCCTGGAACGCCAGCTTGCGCGCACTGGCAACCTCGACACAACGTACATGAAGCGAACCACCTCGATCGTCGCGAACGCGAAGCGTATGAACGCCATGATCCACGAGCTGCTCGAGTCCTCTCGGCTGGAATCCGGGACAATGGCGATTCACCCCCGGCCGATTGAGCTGATCCCGCTGCTCGAGGCAACGATAGCGCAGGTTGGTTTTGAACGCGTGCGCATGCGCAAGTTCAGGCACGGGCCAATCGTGGTGTCTGCCGACCCAGAGCGCATCGAGCGGGTGCTGACAAACCTCATCACCAATGCCCTGAAATATTCGCCCACGAGCAGGCCAGTGGTGGTCGACCTTGAACGTGGGCGTGACCACGACGCCGTTGTCTCGGTCATCGACAAGGGCGCGGGCATTCCGCCGGAACAGCTAGCGAGGCTCTTCCAGCGCTTTACGCGTGGACGCGCCGGCCCGAAAGCTGACGCCTCGGGTCTCGGGCTGGGGCTCTACATTGCGCGGCTGATGGTGGAGGCCCACGGAGGCCACATCTGGGCGGTGAGCGAAGTTGGCAAGGGCAGCACGTTTTCGCTTTCTCTGCCCCTGGCGCAGCCTGCGGCGATAACAGGCTGACCTGCGCGGAGCCGTTGCCGGTGCAGGACGAGATAACTAGCATAGGACCAAGCGGGGCCACTTATGGTCGGAGCATCATCCCCACCAGGAACGGTGGCAGCGGAACGCGTTGCCATCGACCTTGCGACGCTGGGTCGGCTGATTGGAGAACACCTGCCGCTCGCGGCGGCCGCGACCCAGGGTGACGCGCACATCCTGCGCTGGGTCAATGCGGCCTTTTGCCAACTGGCTGAGGCGCCCGCTGACGACTTGATCGGCCAGCCCTTTGTTGCCGCGCTGCCGGTCGCGCGAACCGATGGCGGGGCCGAGCTGCTGGATCGCGTCCTTCGCAGCGGCCAGGAGGGGTCGGTACCGGAAACCGACCCGACTGGCACGCTGCACGGACTCAACCCACGCTCGTATACGATCGCCCCCCTGTTTGGCAGCCAGGGTCTTCCGCAAGGACTGCTGATCCGCGTTGACGATAGCGCCGAGTTGATGCTGGCGCGTGAGCGTGCAGCCAGCGATGACTTGCGGCAGGCGAACCAGGGCCTGGTGCTGGCGGCTGTGCGAGCGGCGGAGCAGGTCGAGGCAGCGGTCGGGCACGTCGCGCATCTCAACGCCCTCCTCGAGAGTCTCCACGAAGCTGTCACCATCGTCGATATGACCGGACGTGTGCTCTTGATGAACCCGGCCGCGCGGATGCTCTTCGGCGAATCGCTGGGGCAGTCTCTCGACCAGCGACGGGTCGACGACGCGCCACTTCCGCCCGAGGAGTGGCCCATCGCACGCGCCGTCCGCGGCGAAGTCTTCAGCGATGAAGAGCTGATCCTGGTGCGCCCCGACGGAACTCGATTGCGGCTGCTGTCGAGTGGCAGCGCCATCCGGGACAACGGTCAAGTCACCCTGGCCATCGTCTTACATCGCGACGTGACCGCCGTGCGCCTCCTGGAGCAAACGAAGGAGGACTACCTCGCCCTCATTTCCCACGACCTGCGGGCACCCCTCACGTCCTTGCAGGCAGAGGCGCAGCTGCTGCAGCGCCAGCTCGCGCACGACGCCGGCATCGATGCTGTGTACCTCAAGCGAACCAGGACTATCGTCACCAATGCGCGGCGAATGAATGCCATGATCCAGGAGCTGCTGGAGTCCAGCCGCCTGGAGACAGGCGCAATGACGCTCAAGAAACGGCAGCTCGCGGTCGCGCCGTTACTCCAGGACATCGTGGATCGCATTGGGTCGGACCGCGTACGAATACAGCCCCCAACAACCGAAGCCACAGTCCCGGCGGTCTACGCCGATCCCGAGCGAGTCGAGCGCGTCCTGACGAATCTCATCACCAATGCTTTGAAGTACTCGCCGCCAAACACGCCTGTCATCATCGGTGTGGCACCCGGCCAACACGAGACCATCATCACGATCGTCGATCAAGGCGAAGGCATCGCGCCCGAAGAGCTCTCGCGCTTGTTCCAGCGCTTTACTCGTGGACGGGCTGGACCGAAAGGTGACGCGAGCGGCCTTGGACTCGGGTTGTACATTGCCCGGCTCATCGTCGAAGCGCACGGAGGGCGACTGTGGGCGAAAAGCGCAATCGGCAGCGGCAGCACATTTTCATTCACTTTACCGACCGCGAGCCCGACGGCCGACTAGTCTGGCTCGGGCATGAAACACGCAACCAAGCGTTTCCCGGCCTCGACTGCGGCCAGGCCACCAGCAAGCGCTTCGCGGGCGGCCTCCTGCAGGTCCGAGGGTAGGCGCGGGTTGTCGGCGAGAAGCTCGGCGTAGCCTGCCGTGAGCGCCAGGTAGTTGTTCAGCTCATGCTGAACCTCCCGCGCCTTCAGCATGGCAGCCCCGAGCCAGCCACTGCTGGCCCCGTCGGCACGCGCGCGGAACAGCCCCTGGACGAAGATGCGCTCGCCTACTACCAGGCGCACGACGGTTGCTTCTGTGCGGGCGACGGTCCCGTCCCCTCGGCGCAGTCGCCATTCGCCACGCCACCAGCCGTGGGACGTGATGAAATCGCGCACCTGCGCCAGGCGCGGCGCCTCCATCGGGTCGCTCACATCATCTGGACCGAGCCTGAGCAATTCTTCGCGCGAGTAACGCAACAGCCGCTCGGCGGCGGGATTCACTGTGCGAAACGAACGTTGGCCCTGCTCGATCACCATCAGCGCCTCGCTTGCGTACGCGAGCGGCGCCTCGCCGGGCCCGCCCGCATCAGGGGCGAGGCTGGTCGTGTCCGCCCCAGGCGAGCGCTGCGTCGATCCCATAGGTCTGTCCGGCCCCCGTCCAGTATGGACACCTGAGAGGCCAGCCGTCATGATCGCATGTCATGGACTAGAACGGATGTTCGTTCTATAATCACCGGCATGCAAGAGCCAGACGTATTCGTGCTCGCCGATCGCGCCCTCAACAACGTGGTTGGCCAAATTGGGGACAACCAGTGGCAGATGCAGATGCCGCCGAGCTTCGCCCGCCGCGATGCGGATCATACGCCAACGCTGCGCGAGATCATCAACTACCATGCGTACGACGACGCCTGGGTCCCGGACATGTTGGCGGGCAAGACGATGGACGAGGCAGGCAAGGACAACTTCGCTGGCGACCTGCTCGGCGACGATCCCAAGGCCAATTTCGCGGCCATCGTCGAAAAGGCGTGTGCAGCAGCACGCGCGCTCGACGATCTCGATCGAGTGGTGCACTGTTCCTTCGGCGACTATCCCGCACGTGAATACTTGTGGCAGATCAACAGCTTTCGCGGATTGCGGGCGCACGATATTGCCAAAGTCATCGGCGTCGAGCCGGCCTTGCCGGACGAGCTGGTGCAAGGCATATGGGACGAGATCAGCCCTCACGCCGACGAGTGGCGCCAGTATGGCGTGTTCCCACCCGCCGTCCCCGTTCCAAACACCGCGCCGCTGTTAGATCGCCTGCTCGGCATCACCGGACGCCAGGTATCGCCCTGAGCGCCGCGGCGGCCTCGGCTGGGTGCTCGACGCCGCCATGGATGGGGAGGGCCAGGGTGGGCTCGTAGCATGGCGAGATCGGATCGCCCGTCCAATTGAACATGCGGACCGCCGCTCGCACGCCCACCTCTCGCTCGAGGCTGGCGGCCGCCCGAGCGTGGACCTCTGGATTTTTGCCTCGCAGCACCGGCGCCCACACAGGACCCGCGCCCGACTCGATCGCCTCAGTCATCCAGGCCGGCCAGCCGGCACTGAGATCGCTTTCGAGAATCACCCCGGCAGCTGCGCAGCGCGCCTGGCGTTCGGCCTCAAGAGCCGCATGCATACAGTTGCCGGCGAGCCAGCCAATCACCGTTGGATGGACGAACTGACTTTGCTTGAACAACTCTCGAACGGCCGGATGCGAGACTAACCCAGGCCGGCCCGCACCCGGCGCCCGCTCGGAGCTGGCCCGCGCCGTGAAGCGGAGATACGCGCCGTCCTGGCGCTGCCTGGCGATTCCGCCAGCATCGAGGCCGAGCACTTTCGACAGGCTCAACACCTCGAACGCAGCATAGGTTCGCGCTGCGTAGAAGAAGTCGGCTGAATCCACGCGGTCGAGAATCAGCGGCACGCCTGGCAATCGCTCATTCACCGCGCCCACCGCACTGGGCGGCAGCGGCCAGCCCCACTGCTCGTACACAATCGCCGCACCAGTTTGCCTCGCGCCATCGACAGCTACTCGCAAAGGGATCGGCCGCGCCAGTCGTCGAACAGCAGTATTGATGCACCCGGTCACGCACTCCGGCGTCGCGACGCTACCCCGCGGATCGATCCCCGCGAGCCTCAGGCAGGCCAGAATGGCTGCCCGAGCGCTCGGAAACGTATGTTCGACCGCCGGCGCCGTACATCCCAGTGCGCGGGGTGCGGAGCGCGGCCGGCCCGGCCATCGACCCACCACACTGCTCGGAGTGAGCGCGCTCATGTAGACGCAGAGTATCTCGGCTCGCAGCGCCGAACAGCACGCCCGGACGGGCCCGGTCCGATGCGTGTTCGGCCGCTTACGCTAGAAGCCTCAAGGAGAAACCAAATGGACCTCGAGCTGACGGGGAAGGTAGCCATCATCACGGGCGGCAGTGAAGGGATTGGGCGCGCAACAGCTGCATCTCTGGGCCGCGAGGGGGCAAGCGTTGTCATCTGCGCCAGGCGGCTTGACGTGCTCCAACGTGCGGCTGAGGAAGTGGCTGAGCAGACCGGAGCGCAGATCCTGCCAATCGTCGCGGACGTGAGCCGCGCACGAGACGTCGAACGTTTGGTACAGGCCACGCTCGAACGGTTTGGGCGGCTCGACATTCTGGTCCACAACGCTGGCAGGTCAGCCAACGGCGAGTTCGAGAAGCTAACCGACGCGGACTGGCAAGAGGACCTCGATCTGAAGCTGTTCGGCGCCATCCGATCGGCCCGTGCCTCGATCCCGCACATGCGCGCCGCCGGAGGCGGCAGCATCGTGAACATCTTGAACCTGGCGGCCAAAGCACCGGGCGCACGCTCCTATCCCACGTCCGTTAGTCGCGCTGCCGGACTCGCGCTGACGAAGGCGCTGTCGAAAGAGCTCGCGGCTGACAATATTCGCGTCAACGGCGTGATGATCGGCCTTATCAAGAGCGGCCAGCACGAACGCACTTGGCGTCAAGCTGGCAGCGGCGAAAGCGTCGAGGCGTTTTACGCGGAACGGGGCAAGAGCATCCCGCTCGGCCGGGTGGGCGAAGCGGCCGAGGTTGGCGACTTGATTGCCTTCCTGTGTTCAGCTCGCGGCGCCTACATCACCGGCGCCGCGATCAACATGGACGGTGGTACGTCGGCGGTAGTCTGACCCGCCCCAACACGGTGCCCAACCCCAGGTCTCGCGAGCCAGTGCCAGCGCGAAGCGCGGCGTGTCCCAGTCGCCGTGGAGGGTCGTCTTTTCCATGTCGGAGCCAACGCCACCACTAGATCTGCCATACGCTCCGCCGCGAATGGCCTCGAGATGCGTACTGGGCTGTCGTCGTCGGCGCCGCGCAAGCGTCTCGCGCGCCGTTTGTTGGCTAATGGTTGACCGGGGTGTTGTTTGCGGGTACGTCGATCGGCGGCGCCACGCTTACCCGCTTCTACGCTACGCATGTGTTCATGATCTGTGCCGGACGTGAGCCTGAGGCTTCGTCTGGTCACCTGTGCGTGAACTTCCACCATGACAACCGGCTCGGCTGACGCTAGGCTCAGTCGAACCCGCATGCGCAACTGGAGATTTTCCGCTGCGTGGTTGTCGGACGAGATGGCGCACGCGCCCGCGGCCATGTGGCGCCGCTGGCGGCTATCGACGTGAGGCGCGCGCAGACGAGCTCACCTCGCACCCTACTCTGTCGCGGAGCATTCGGCTGCTGCGAGGCGGCGGGGACCAACAGATCCGCCGGAGTCGTCGAGGCGCTGTGGGCGCTGCGCGCGCTTGCTGCCTAGACCAACGAGTTGGCGGGCGAGACCGGAGCTGAGGTGGGGGCGACTTCCGAGAAGTCGAGGTCGCGGCGGAACTGGCTGATATACAGGTCGTAGTAGAAGCCTCGAGCCGCCAGCAGCTCGTCGTGTGTGCCGCGCTCGACGATCTGGCCATCCTTTAAGGCGATGACCTGATCGGCATGCCGGATGGTACTCAAGCGGTGGGCGATGACGAACGACGTGCGCCCGCGTAGCAGCTCCGCGAGCGCGGTTTGAATCAAGCGCTCCGTCCGCGTGTCGACCGACGAGGTGGCTTCATCGAGGATCAAAATGCGCGGATCGGCCAGCGCGGCTCGAGCAATCGCCAGGAGCTGACGCTGGCCCAGGCTGAGTCCAGTACCCCGCTCGCCCAGGACGGTCTGATACCCGTTCGGCATGCGCTCGACAAACGTGTCGGCGCGCGCTAGACGCGCGGCGGCGATCACCTGTTCGTCCGTGGCGTCAGGGCGTCCGTACCGAATGTTGTTCATCACCGTGTCGCTGAACAAGAACGAGTCCTGGAGCACGGTGCCTATCTGCGTGCGCAGGCTGCGCGCACTCACCTCACGCACGTCGGTTCCGTCGATGGTGATGGACCCAGCGGTGACGTCATAGAACCGCGGAAGGAGGTTGACCAGCGTTGTCTTGCCCGCGCCTGTCGGGCCGACGATCGCCACCATCTGTCCGGGGCGGGCTCTGAGGTTTACATCGCGTACTACGGGCCGCCCCGGCTCGTACTCCGCCCAAACGCCGTCGAACACCACATCACCCTGAATTGCTGGCATATCGATGGCCGTGGGCGAGTCCGCCAGTTCAGGCACCACGTCGAGGAAACTGAAGATGCGTTCGCCGCCGGCAATGGCGCTCTGCAAATTGGTCCACATTGCCGAAATCTGGGAGATCGGCTGATTGAAGCGCTGCGTGTAGGCGACAAAGGCGACGATCAGGCCAAGTGAAACCGTGGTGCCGAACCAACTCTGGCCGCCGAGGAGGACCAGGCCGCCCACCCCAGCCACAAGCGCGACCGCCACGTAGCCGAGCGCCTCCAGTGTCGGCTGGAGCGCACTGGTATACGCAACCGCGCGAATGCTGGCATCGCGGGAGGCGGCGTTCGACTCGGAGAACGTCTGGATATTCTGATCCTCACGGTTGAAGGCCTGCGCTTCGCGGACAGATGACAGATTCTCTTGAAGGCTGGCGTTCACGTCACCGACACGGCTCCGCACCTGGCGAAATGCCTTGCGGGCCTGCCCAGAGAACCAGGAGGTGGCACCGAACATGACCGGCGTTACTGCTAGCGCAACAATCGCTAGCGGGAAGCTGTCCCTGAGCATGTTGTAGGCGATCCACGCGATGAGCAGCGAACCCTGGATGACGCTGATCAGCGGGAACGAGATTGCCTGCTGGATGGTGTCTGCATCGTTGGTGATGCGGCTCATCACGTCGCCGGCTTCGTGCTTGCTGTAATAGCCGAGGGACAAACGATGAATATGCGCGAACACCTCGACTCGCAACGCGCGCAGGACGCTCTGGCCGGCGTACGTCATGAGAAAGAACTGCAGGCCCGTGAGCAACGAACTGGCAATGAACATGCCGACGATCAGGGCCACGAGTCCGGCTAGGCCAGCCGCATAGTCGGCTGGGGTGGCTTGCGGATTTGGCGGGCTGTACCAGCAGTGCGCGGCGGAGGCGCTGGCGACCCCCGGCGCCGCGGAGGTGGCGCTACCTGCGCTCGCCGTTGCCGTAGTGGGGGTCAGGTAACAGTCCACCGCCTGGCCCATCAAATTCGGGATGCTGACTTGAAGATACGTGCCGACGACGACCAGTACCCCGACGCAGATCAGAATGGGGGTGTAGGCACGGAAGTACCGCCAGAACCGGCCTAACGTCTCACGAACTGCGGTCGGCTTGCGAGCTTCCGACTGGAGCAGCCAGTCGCGTGGTCCACCCCCGATCATCGACCCACACCTGCCGCGAGCAGCTCGAGGTGTGGGCCGCTGCGCGGCGAGTCGTCCACGAGCTGCGAGCTGTAAATGTCAGCGTAGATCTCAGAGGATTCCAACAGCTCCGCATGCGTGCCCTGAGCGACAACGCTGCCCTTGTCGAGCACCAGGATCTCATCTGCGTTCACGACGGTCCTGATGCGCTGTGCGATTACAAACGAGGTCCGGCCGACCATCAGCCGGTCCAGCGCCTGCTGGATCTGGTATTCGGTCGCGAGATCGACACTGCTGGTCGAATCGTCGAGGATGAGAATGCGCGGGCTCACCAGCAGTGCTCGGGCGATGGCCAGGCGCTGCTTCTGACCGCCGCTCAAGGTTGAGCCACGCTCGCCCACGGGCGTTGCGTAGCCCAATGGGAAGTCACTGATGAACTCGTGCGCAGCGGCCGCGCGGGCGACGGCGACAATCTCGGCGTCAGTCGCGCCGGGCCTCCCGTACGCGATGTTTTCGCGGATGGTGCCACTGAAGAGATTCGTTTCCTGGAGCACGATACCGATGTTGGCGCGCAGGCTCTCAACCGCCACGTCACGTACGTCGTGGCCGTCGACCAGAACCCGCCCCTCGGTCACGTCGTAGAAGCGGGGCAGAAGATTGATGATGCTCGTCTTGCCGCTGCCGGTGGCGCCGAGAAGCGCGACCGTCTGGCCAGGTTGGACCGTGAACGACACGCTGCTCAAGACTGGGTCGCCCCCCCGGAAATAGCGAAACGTCACGTTGTCGAACGCGACCGCTCCGCGCACGCTTTCGAGCGTGAGAGCGCCCGGCTTGTCCTGGATGTCGTTTCTGGTGTCCAGGATCTCGAAGATGCGCTGGGCTGACGCCGATGCCTGAGACATCAGGTTGATGATGAACCCGAGCTGCCCCATCGGCATGAACACGTACATGAGATACAGGCTGAACTTCTGCCACTCGCCCAGGCTGAGCGTTCGATTGATGATCTGTACTCCGCCGAAGTAGAGCACCCCGGCCTGGCCCAGATTGGCGATCAGGAAGATCACCGGGAACAAGAACGAAAACACGCGCGCAACCTTCAATTGCTGGTCGAAGACTCCGTCGGCAGCAGCCCGAAAGCGCGCCTCTTCCTGTGGCTCCCGTGCAAATGCTTTCACCACCTTGAGTCCGGCGACGTTTTCTTGCAGCACCGTATTGAGCGCGCTCAGGCGTATCTGCGCAGCCATAAATAGCGGCTGGGCGATGGCGCCGAAGGCGAAGAACACCCCGAACGCAATCGGCAGGATCGGCAGGATCACCAGCGTCAGCGACGCATTGGTGAACCACAGCACCAGCAGTGTGGCGACCAGCAGGACCACTGATTGCAGCGCGACGACGAGGCCCTGCCCGATAAACAACCGAACCTTCTCGACATCGTCGGTAGCCCGAATCATCAGCTGCCCGGTCTGATTGCGATCGTGGTAACTGAACGACAAGCGCTGGATCTTGGCGAAGAGCTCGTTGCGAAAGTCGAATGCGACGTTCTGCGAAATGCGCTCGGCGTTATATTGCTGGCCAAACGCGAAGACAGCCCGCACAGCACTAAATGCGACGATCGCGAACATGGCGCTGACGAGCGCCTGCACGGCAGCGCTCTGCCCCGTCCTGCCGCTCACGATGGCGTCGATGATGTTTTGAACGAACTGGGGGACGACCAGCTGTGCGGCCGTCGCGACAAACAGCGAACCGTACGCCAGCAACGCCAGTCGCCGATGGCGACCCGCGTAGCGCATCGCGCGCGCCAGCGTCCTCAAACTGGGACGCGGCTGGCCGCCGCGGCGGCGGCCTCGATTCCGTTCGGCCGGGCTCACTCCCGCATTATGCTGGCCGCCCTCGCCGAACGCAGGCCCATTATCGGCGTGCCGTCGTGGCCTCGGGCTACCAGAGACGCTACCCCTTCTTGGGGCCTTTATTCGGCATGGGTGGCTTGGGCGCCGTCTTGGTCTTGTTACCGCCCTTTTTCGACATGTTCCTACTCCTTTGCCAGACGTCGGCGTGACGTGTTTAGACTACCGTGGTGGAGGTAGCGCGTATATCAGCCTGGTCGGCCAGGTCGTCAAGTGAAACCGGACCCACGCCCAGGACGAGGCGCGTCGACGTACGCCGCACGACCCATTCCATAGGCACAGCCACCCGCCGGTGGGCTGGGCCATAGGTCGTGATCACCTTCCGGACACGCCCCGAGAGGGGGTCGCGGATAACGCCATCAACCTGCCCGATCGGGGTTCGGCCAAACACAATTTCGGCACCCACGAGGTGGTCGTCGTCAGGCCGGTTCGAGGTGTGCATCGTGCTAGTTTGCCTCGCTCGCAGTGCTGCGCTGGGCAGCTATGGGACGTGGATGCCGAAGAACCTGAGTACGACCAGGACCAGCGCCAGCCATACGCCGCTTGCTCCGGCGATAAGAATGATCGGGACGCTGGCCTGCATGCGCGGCCCTAGGACTTCCGGTCCCGGGTGAGCGAAATGTCCACGCGCTCTTTGGCTGGCGGCGGGGGGTTCACTGGACCGTCCTGGGTGTACAGCGGCCACCAACCCTCCGGATCTCCGAACACCATCCAGCGCTGGACGTCGTGCATTCGCGCATATTCAACCGTCTCATCCATGGATCGGAAGATCACTGGCGTGCCGCGCACGCACAAAATGGATGGATTCCCGTCAAGCAATATCATGCCATAACGAATCGCTCGGTCTGACATAGATGGGCCGCCTCCTGTCGCGCACGACTCGGCCCTCAGCTTACACGCACGGCAAATCCAAAGCTCGTCGCGGGCGCGGCTTGTATGGTGTCGGTGTTCTGTAGAGATGCATCGCGGGAACGTTTCAGGCGAGGCCATCTGCGATCAGAGGAGAATTTAGCCATGCCAACTATGGCCGTAGAGCCTGACGAAGAAGCTGCCGCCCTGCCCGCGCCTGAGGCGACGTACGATCCCATCGGTCCACGCGCGCGACGCTCACGCGTCAATCACCTGGACGCGCAAGACGAACCATCCGCCGCCGTGCGAGCTGCCGAGCGACGAGCCGCGCGGCGAGTCTTTCGCTTGTATTGCTTTTCGTGTGGACGCTCAACCGAATCCGGCGCAGCGCCTCAGCAGCCGGGTCGGTGCCTCACCTGCGGTGGCACCATGCTCCTGGAGTTAGCCGCCGAGTAGTCTCTAGAGTATGGACGTTCCGGGCCCAACCACTCCACACAGGATTCCTGAAAGCAGCGTGACCCTTCCGACGCTACACCCGGTGACCTATCGGCGTGACCGTCTCGGAGAATGCTGGCACATGGTGCCGCCCGGCGAACGCGGGACCCGAGGGCGGACGCTCTGCGGCGAGCCGCGCCAGGGCACTGCCCTTTCCGAAACGTACTCGGACACGGAACCGACACCACCAGAGTGTGTGTGCGCACGCTGCGGCGAGGTTGCTCGGGCGTCCTGAGTATCTTCGACGAGCACCCGCCGCTGGCGCGCGTGGCCGCCTGGCCAAGCTACCGCTGGCTCGTCGTCGGCACGGTCTGCATCGGGGCCTTTCTGGGGCAGCTCGACGCCAGCATTGCAGGGCTGGTCCTACCCACGCTTGAACAGGTCTTCGGCGCACCTATCGCCAGCGTCGAGTGGGTAGCAATTGCGTACCTGCTCACGCTTGCAGCGCTGGTCGTGCCGCTCGGGAGGATGGGCGACCTGGTCGGCCGAAAGGCGCTCTACACGTGGGGCTTCGTGGTGTTCGTGTGCGGCTCAGCCGTGTGTGGACTCGCGCCAAGTCTCGGGTGGCTAATTGTGTTTCGTGTCGGGCAGGCCTTTGGCGCAACAATGCTTCAGGCCAACAGCGTCGCGATCATTACCGCCGCTGTCCCCCGACGGGCGCTCGGCCGCGCCATCGGAGTTCAGGGAGCCGCTCAGGCGGTTGGGCTCTCGATCGGGCCGTCGGTGGGAGGGTTTCTGATCGACTCTCTGGGCTGGCAGTGGGTGTTTTTCATTGCCGTTCCGTTTGGGATCGTCGGCACGGCCATGGCGTGGCTGATATTGCCGCGCACAGGACATACCTCGATTGCCGTTACGCAAGCGCCAGAGCGATTCGATTGGCTCGGAGCAGCGCTGCTTGGCCCGTCAGTTGGGTTGATCCTGCTCGGTCTGACCTACGGCAGTAGCTGGGGCTTCACCAGTGCCGCCTTCCTGTCGACGGTCGGACTGGCCGCCGCTTGCGCGGGCATGCTCGTGTTGGTCGAACGACGGTCTGCGTCGCCGCTAGTCGACCTGCATCTGCTCCGCGTGCGGTCCTTCAGCCGCGGCCTGGTGGCCGGCCTGTTGTCGTACGCGGTCCTGTTCGGCAGCTTGTTCCTGATTCCGTTCTACCTTGAACGCGTCCTCGGCAAGACCGCTGCGCAGACGGGTCTGCTGCTCACGCCCGTGCCGATTGCGCTTGGGATGATGGCGCCGATCGCGGGTACCTTGACCGACCGCACCGGTGCTGGACCGCCCACAATCGTAGGGATGGCCATCGCCGCGCTCGCGCTGGCAGGCCTGGCATTGGCCCCCGGCGTAGGGTTAGCCCCGACGCTGGGCCTGTTGTTGCTGCTGGGTATTGGCCTCGGGCTGTTCATACCGGCCAACAACAGCGCGGTGATGGGAAGCGCCCCAGCCAATCGCCTGGGTGTGGCAGGTGGGATCCTGAACATGACGCGCAGCCTGGGCACCAGTCTCGGAGTGGCCGTTTCGGGCGCCGTGTTGGGGCTGCGCCTGTCGGCGCGGCTTGGGACGCAGGCGCACAGCACGCTCGATGCACCGGTAACTGCCCTGCTGCCGGCCTTCCACGAAACGCTGCTGTTTCTGGCAGGTCTTGCGGCGCTGTCGGCGCTGGTGGTGTCACGTGCGCGCCAATCCTAGACGTGCGCCTGGTCTGCACCCCCGAAGTGATTCACGCCGCGTGCGCTCCGGCTGCCGCGGCGGCAACCCTGTTCGCTCGCGGGCCCGGGTACCAGGTCTTCTGACGCCGGCGCCTCGGCCGAAACGCTGCCTGTGCGGGTGCTTCAGCCCGCGGCGTCGGTGCAGCCGGGCGCGGCGGCGTTGACACCACAACCACAGCTGCCGGGCGGGCCGGGCGGGTACCTCTGGGCGGAGCGAATGCGGGGCGTGGGCCCCGACTCACGTCTCTGGCCGGAGGGGCGACGAATCTGACTTCGGTCCAAGCCTGGCGGTGCAGCTTACGACCGAGCGCGCGTTCGATCTCACGCCATTTACCAGAGTCTTCACCGGTCAGGCACGTGATTGCCTGACTGCT
>JBPCIO010000307.1:0-6804 GCA_051006215.1 Chloroflexota bacterium | reverse complement strand
CTGAAATGGCCGCACTCTCAATGGAACCACACGAGATCTGTCCCCTGTGGAACTACACGATCCGACCACGAACACCGCCAACAACCCCGACGTGACTCCGGGATGTTGTTTCTTTACGCCCCCTTAGGGTCTGTGTCCGGCATGTCGACCAACTGGGAGCGAGTGGCCGCCAACACCGGCGGGACGGTCGGAGGAATGGCATCGGCATTGGTGGACGGCCGCCCGCACGTCTATGCTGCGACGCCGGTCGGAGTGTATCGGTCGTCGGACAGCGGGCAAACGTGGATGCTGTCGGGGATCCGCAACAGTGTTCCATTCGCCGAGTTGGTCGTCCCGTCCGCTCGCTTTGAGCATGACCGGACCTTGTTCGTGTGCGCAGGCGATGGACTGTACCGCTCGTCAGATGGCGGCCAGGCCTGGCAGCCAGTGCTCCTGGGCAGTCGCATGCTCAGCGTCGCCAGCGCAGACGTGGGCGAGGGCTCTGTGCTGCTGGCGGGGACCGAGGCGGATGGGATCCTGCGCTCAGAAGACGGAGGCCGAACCTGGGAAGGCGCGAATGCGGGCTTGCTCGACCTTGCGGCGCTCGCGATTGGCGTGTCGCCCCAGTTTGCGTCGGACCGCCTGGCGTTTGCTGGAACAGCCTCGGGTCTCTATCGGACGCGCAACCGGGCCAAGTCCTGGCGCGAGATTGAAACGGGACTCACCGAACCGGCCGTGCAGTGCGTGGCGATTTCACCCATGTTCCCAGACGATCGAATCGTGCTGGCGGGTACCGAGGCGGATGGGTTGCTGCGGTCCAACGATGGCGGCGGAACGTGGCACAGACCGCCCTCGCTCGTCGGCGAAGGTGTTACGGCGATCGCATTTTCCAGGCACTACCCATCCAAGCCGATGATCGCTGCAGCGATCGAGTCGGGAATTGCGGTGTCCGACGACGCCGGCCGGACGTGGCGTCGAAGCAGTAGCGCCCCGACCGGGGTGGTGCTGAGCCTGTTGTTCGTGCCGGCTGGCGCAGGCGAGGTGTTACTGGCTGGCCTGCATCGCCTGGGCATCGCAAGGTCGACAGATGGAGGTGCCACTTGGGACCTCGCTAATGAAGGATTGAACGCCAGGCTGGTGACGGGATTGGTGCTGTCGCCTGCCTTCGCTCGTGACCAGACGATGTTCGTGTCCGGACCTCAAGATGGGGTGAGCGTGTCGACGGACGGGGGCCGAAGCTGGACCGAACGCAATCAGGGTCTGGACGACCCGACGGTAGTGGCGCTGGCTGTCTCGCCTGCCTACGCCCGCGACCGAACCGTATACGTGGCGTCGCCGACGGGTATCCATGTGAGTCACGACGGAGCCGCGACCTGGGTGCCGTCCTCCACGGCCCCTGCCCGGACCGTGGCCACTGTACCCACGTCGACACCACTGCCCATAAGGTCGCCGCCATCGCCCGGGCCGGATCTGCCGCCCACGGTTGTGGCCGCGCTGTCGGATGGCAGGTTGGTCGCGTCAGACGATGGCGTCGCCACGTGGCGGGTCCTGGCGGGGGGACCCGATGCTTACGAGATTCTCACGCTCGCGCTGTCGCCTGGGTACGCGCTAGATCGGACGCTTTGGATGGCCAGCAGGCAGCCCGCGAGTGGATCGCTGGCAGAGGTGGTGGTGTGGCGCTCGCGTGACGCCGGCGAGCGATGGGACCGCTGGTTGGCAGAGCGACAAGATGGTCAACCGTTCATCGCATTGGCCGTGCCGCCTGGTGCTGCAAGCGACGAGCTGATTTTCGTGGGGATGGGTGCGCGCGTCTTCCGGCCGGTTCGCCACGCGCACGAGGTGCGGGCCGGTCGGCGACGGCCGATCTGGCGCGCTGTCGACCTCGCTGCTGGCGCCGCCGGCGTGACCGCCATGGTGGTGTCGCCGAGCTACGGCGTGGACCGTACGCTGTTTGTTGCGACCAACGCCGGAGTGTTCGTGTCCCGCGATGCTGGCCAGACGTACCAGCCCTGGAGCGAGGGGCTTGACCCCCCAGGCATGGTTGCCCTGGCTATCTCGCCGGACTACCGTACGGACCGCGTGCTGTACGGCCTGGGCCTGGGCGGAACAATCTGGCGCCGCCACGACACGGTTTCAAAAACCTGAACAGCCTGACACTGTCGAGGAGCTCGCCCGCGGTTCGCAGGCTCCGCAGCGGGGGGCCTGGCGTGGGCTGACAGCGCGGGCGGCATGAACTCGTGAGGAGTGGCGATGCAGTGGGCGACGGCGGCGAGCGGGGGCCCTACGTCGGAAGGCTGTGGAGAAGCTCCTGGCTAAAGGCGAACACGGCTGGCAGGCCGCCCGTGTGGATGAAGACCACCGTGCTATCCGCGTCGAGGAGTCCGCGCCGAGCGTGGTCGATCAGTCCGGCCATTGCTTTCGCGGTGTACACGGGATCCAGAATGAGTCCCTCGGTGCGGGCCGCCAGCCGCATGGCTTCCAGGCCACGCGGGCTTGGTTCCCCGTACGCCGTCTCGACGTACTCGTCGTAGCTCTCCGCATCCGACTCGTCGAGGTCTCGGTCGAGCTTCCAACCGAGCATCCCAAGGGCCTCGCGGGCTCCGTCGAGTGCGCCCGACACGCGGTCGTCGCCATAGTGCTGGCTGATGGCAATGGTGCGGAACCGACGTCCTAGCAGCGCCCGGCCGAGGATCAGCCCAGCATGGCCCTTGTTGCCGGAGGCCATGTACAGGTGCGTCGGATCCGCGCCCATCGCCGATGCCTGCTCGACAATCTCGGCACTGCACAACACGTACGCCAGCGCTGAACCGACGCCAAACGCACCCGAGTGGTTCATCACATACGGCCGCTGCCCTGCTCTGCGGACCTCCTCGGCCGTCTCACGCAGCACCCGATCCATGTCTGGGCTAGCGGTCGCCCGGACGTCCGTCTGGATGAATCGTACCTCGGCCCCGAGCAGCCGGTCGATTAACAGATTGCCCTGCCAGCCCCAGTCACGGTCGGCGCGCAGTATGAGGATGGTGCGCATTCCAAGGACGTTGGCGGCAGCGGTGCTCTGACGGGCAGAGTTCGACTGGGCTTCGAGCCCGGCGATGAATACCTCGGCGCCCTGGGCTACCGCCTCGGCCATCCGAAACTCCAGGTTGCGTGCCTTGTTGCCTCCGAAGGCCAGACCAGTCAGGTCGTCGCGTTTGATGAGCAGGCGACCGATGCCGAGCTCGCGAGCGAGGCGGGGAGCTTCGTGCATTGGGGTGGGCAGCAGCGCCAGTGACACGCGCGGAACCCCGGCAGTCACGTAGCGCTGACGGATCTGATCGCAACTGAGCGGGCCGACCACTCGTTCGACGGCCTGGGTTTCGAGCACTGTTCCGATGTTACGCTGCAGGCGTGGCTCCGGTCGTCGACTCGCACGTGCACATCTTTCCCAACCTCGGCCAGGCGTCGGGGTTCGGTTCCGCGGCTGAGCACCGACGCTACCAGCAGCTGTATATGGCCACGCATGGCGAGCCAGTCCGGCGGCTGGCGGACCACGCACCCGTGCGCGAGCAGACGCTGCATGACGGCCGCCTCGGCGACCCATCGAGTTTGCGTGCGGTGAACTTTCGCGTGGGCTCCTTCGGCCGCTTCGAATGGACAGCGGACGACACCGACCTGTACCTGCAATTCTTTCCGCCGAGCCTGCAGGGGATGGAGAGCCCGCCCGAATTCATGCTGCAGCAGATGGCTCGGGCCGGAGTCGATCGGGCGGTGCTCCAGAATGCGCGACCGTACGGCCGCCTGGACGACTACTTTGCCGAAGCCGTACGCCTCTACCCCAATTTATTCATCGGCCTGGCCGATGTGGACGAAGCGAACGCGCACACACTGGCCCAGATCACCAAGCTCCGCCGCGCCGTTCGCGAACTTGGCCTCCGGGGCCTGTACTACGCCAATCGCGCGCTCATCACCACCAGCTACACGCGCATGTTCGACGATCCGCTCTTCGACCCGTTCTGGGAAGAGGTACGCGGCCTGGGTATCCCGGTGTTCTGGGAGATTTTCGGCGTGCCGGACTCCAACAGTCGGGACGATCAGCTACGCGAAATCGATCGCCTCAATCGGTGGGCTGAGCGCTGGCCGACGATCCCCGGCGTATGGACGCACGGCTTCTCCCCCGAGCTACTGGAGGACATGCCCGCGCCGCTGCATGAGCTGCTCGGCCGCGACCAATTCATGGTCGAGATCCTGTACCCGATCTACTGGGCTCGCACGCACGACTACCCGTTCCCGGAGCTGCGGCCGGCCCTGGAGATCCTGTACCGGCGGCTGGGTGGCGAGCGCTTGATCTGGGGCTCAGACATGCCCAACGTAGAACGCAACGTGACCTACCGCCAGTCACTCGAATACCTGCGTCTGATCGCCCGGGACTGGCTGCCCGGCGCTGATCTGGACCGCATTCTGGGGCTGAACGTGCTCCGTCTTTTGGGCGAAGCACGCGCAGTCCAGCCCGGGCTAAGTTGACAGGGTGGGTATGCACACGTACCGTCTTGTACAACGTACCCGCGCGACTCTCGGGGGGAGGATAACAGTGGATATTGGGACCACGCGGCGCCTCTCGCGCCGCAAGATGCTGCGTGGCGCAGCGCTGGTACTCGGCAGCATTCCTGGCTCAGCGCTGCTGGCCGCTTGTGGCGGGGCCGCACCAGCGCCAGCGGCGGCGACGACCAAACCAGCTGCCGCGGCGGGCCCGACTGCCGCCCCAGCGGCGCCGACCACGGCGCCCGCTGCCGCGACCGGGGCCAAGGCTGCACCAGTGGCGGCAAACAAGCCCGACTCGAGCGGCCAGCGCATCACCATTCGCGATCATGATTGGATTCAGGGCAACCCGGGCCAGCAAGGCGATTGGTACGACGCGTTTATCGCCAAGTTCGAGGACGCCCATCCAGACATCAAGGTCGAGCGGGAGTGGTTTCCGCGTAACGAGATGCACGCCAAACAACTGGCGCTCGCCGCGACCGGCCAGATTGGCGACACCGTTCGGATCAGCCTCGCGCCGCTCGTAGCCGAATTGCAGCTCAAGGGCGTGGTGCGCGATTTGAACTCGCTGTACCAGACCGACCAGCAATGGATGTCGAACGACCAGAAGCAGTTCTGGCCTGGCAACATCAAAACGTATACCCGCGAGGGCAAGCTGTGGGGACTGCCCATGGTCGGTCACCCGGGCGCGGTCCAGTACTACATCAATCGCACCATGGTCGAAAAGGCGGGTCTCAAGATGCCGTCCGGCGACGGCACCTGGACGTATGACGACATGCTGGCTCTGGCCAAGGGCCTGACCAAGAGCGAAGGCGGTCGCACCACCGTCTACGGCGTCATTCCGCCTGTAGGAGATGTGACCGTCAACGAAGGCATGGTCGGCTACCTGCGCGCCTTCGGCGGTGATCTCTTCGATGCCGACGGCAAGCAGTGTTTGCTGAGCGCGCCCGAATCCAAGGCCGGCCTCAAAGTGTTCGCCGATCTGTACACTGCCGGCTCGGCTTACCCGTGGCAACCAGATATCGGCGAACAAACGCCCGAGCTGTTCCAGAGTCAGAAGGTCGGCATGGTGGTCCAGACCAGCTTTGCGGCCTCGTCGTGGCCAGACCAGATCGCCAAGCGCCCAGACCCATTCGAGATGGACGTCATCCCAAACCCGGTTGGACCCACTGGTAAACACGCCACGCAAGTCTCTTCAGACGGCAAGGGCGTGACGATGGCCAGCAAAAACCCCGACAAAGCCTGGATAGTCCTGTCGCAGCTGTACACCGGTCAGCGGCACGGGATCGAGCGCTTCACCAACGGCCTTGGCAGCCCCGGCAGTCGCTTCGACGTCTGGAACAGCGATGAGTTCAAGCAGAAGGCGCCCAAGCTCGTAAACATCGCCAACGTGATGGTGCTGCCGCCAGCCCCGGACCTGCTGCCCTGGCACTACCCTGCCAACGGGCGCTTCGCGGAGGTGGATTCTATCTTGATCAACGAGTGGGTCAAAGTCACCCTCGGCCAGCTGGACGTGAATAAGTTTGCCGACGACACCGCCAAACAGATCCAGGCGATCATGGACAAGCCCGGGGTCTGAGCCCCGCCAGCGTGTTCATTCACCTCCGCCGGCCTGGGACGGACTGAACCAGTGGTCACTCACGCCGCAACGGCAATCAGGCCGCTTGGGAGGACCGGGCGTACGCTGCGCCGCGAACAGGTCTTCTGGGCCTACGTGTTCCTGCTGCCGTGGATTATCGGGCTCGTGGTCTTCGTCGCTGGCCCCATCCTGTTCTCGCTCGGCCTGAGTTTCTTCAACTACACCCTCGGTCGGGACGCGACTTTCGTCGGCCTTGACAACTGGATCAAGGCGTTCACCCAGGACGATCTGTTCTGGCCATCCATTGGCCGCACGTTTGTGTATACCGCCGTCGTGGTTCCCTTGAGCGTTTTCGGCGCCCTGCTTACGGCGATACTGCTCAATCAGCGTTTGCGCGCCACGACCTTCTTCCGCACCGTCTTCTTCTTGCCCCATCTGACTCCCGTTGTCGCCTCGATTTACATTTGGCTGTGGCTCCTCAATCCACAGTACGGCCTGCTCAACGAGGTCATCTGGCAGGTCGGCGTGCACCTCACCGGTACGGGCTTCAAGGGCCCAGGCTGGTTCGGGGATCCGAGCTGGGCCCTGCCGTCACTGATGGCTGTCGCGCTGTGGGCTGCAATCGGCGGCAATATGATGGTCATCTTCCTGGCTGGCCTGCAGGGCATCCCCCAGGAGTTGTATGAGGCTGCTTCGATCGACGGCGCCCAGGCCCGCGACCGCTTCTGGCA
>JBPCIO010000306.1:0-10845 GCA_051006215.1 Chloroflexota bacterium | reverse complement strand
GTCTATGACAGGGGCGCCATAGGCAACCTGGCGCGCCGCTTCACCCGTGATCACGCTGACCGTCTGGCGGACCGTCACCATGAGCGCCAAGTCGACGCCGGCCCCAATCAGGAACACCAGTGTGAGCGCGATCAGGCCGAACTCGACGAGCGACTGGCCGCCCGCGCGCGCAGGCGGTCGGATGCTGCGCCGAGGAAGCCCTCCTGGCACTCGGTCCGACTTCATGGCGTCACAATACTAGGACGTACCACCTCTGGCCAGCCATCGACAGCGCGGTCGACGTTTGGTTGAGACAGAGGATGTATCGGGCATGCCGTTCCTGGCGGCCTCCAGTTTACGTTTTCGCAAGGCGCTGCTCCGAGTCCGTTTGAGCTCGAGAGCACCGATTGGATTGGAATGAGGCGTTTCGGGTGGTGTCGATGAACCGCCGCGGTTCACCTAGGCGCCTGAGGCATTCGACATCGAGGTCAGGTATCGAAGCCGACCACCAGCCAAGGTGAGAAATGCTGCCTGGGCCAGAGTTCAGGGATCGGATTGTGTCCCGTAGAGTTCGAGGTACTGCTTGTAGTTTTCGTAGATGCGCTGGACGTAGGGATAGGTTTCGGTGAACGGGATGGCTTCGGCGAAGGTGTCTACGTCGTCGGTGGTGGCGGCCAGCAGCCAGCCGTCGACGGCAACTTGGGATGCGTTGTAGGCGGCCAGAGCCGGAAAGATGCGCCCGTCGTAACGCGCCAGACGCTGTCCGAACGTGAAGGCGCCCAGGCTGATGCTGGTGCTGGGTCGGAACAGATCCGAGCTGATGAAGCGGTACTGGCCCATGGCTCGCGCAGCGTCGTAGCCGGTGCTGGCGACGAGCTGGCTCAACCCGCGCGCCTGGGCCGCGCTCTCGGCAGCCTGGTCCATGTTGCTTTCCTGGAGCAACAGGCTCGAATACAGGAGCGGGTCGACATGCAGTTGCCGAGCGGCCCGCACCAGCAGTGCCGGATTGGGCAGCGGATAGACCAGGCGGCGAAGAGCAAACGGCCCGCTGGTCAAGGAAACATTGGCCATCCCCGCAAGATCGAAGCCGAGCCGGAGCGCGGCGTGGTAGAGGCCGCGCTGCTGCTCCCAAGCCCCAAGTAGGGCGACGGACCCGGGGCTAATTGTGCTGAGTCGACTTTCGACCCCGTCGAGCTCCCAGACGGCCGCCTGGCGCAAGCCGATGGACAGCAACACCTCAGCGCGGGTTAGACCGGAGTCGTCGGACAGGCGTTGTTGGGCCGCCGAAACATCGCCGAGCGAAGCTAACCACGCTTCCACGGAGGCCATGGGGTCATCGCCGGCGCGGGCTTGGACGAAGGGCAGTGTTTGATCAACCTGCGCCAGCGGGTTCGTCTGGCCAGCGAGGAGGTCGGCCGCTCGCCAGCCGTAAAAGCCGCGCGGGTCGGCGTCCCGAGCCGAGGTCCATGCCGTACGGGCGCCACCCTCGTCGCCGGCCGCGTGGAGGGCTTTGCCCAGCCAGAAGAAGGCCTGTGCCTGCGCCTCCGCAGCCGTCGCGCGACTGGCCAGGTCGCGCCAGCCGGCGCTGGCAAGATCGAAGTTCGCGTGTTGGAACTGGATGAAGGCCAGCCTGAACCGGGCGTCTGCCGCGCGTGCGCCTGCTCCTGGCTGAGCCATGACACGCTGGTAGTCCTGTGCGGCTCCGTCCAGGTCGACCAGGCTTTCAAGAATGCGACCGGCGCGGAACAGCCCGTCGGCACTCTCGGGCGAATTCGGGAAGCGCTCGGCAAGGCTCTCCAGAACCGCGATTCCGGCACGCTCCTGCCCAAGCCGAACCAACGCGACGCCGCGTCCGTAGTATGCCCTCGGCGCGTGTGGATCAGCAGGGTTCTGTTGAACGAACGTGGTGTACGCCGCCAAGGCTTCGCGGTAGCGATTTTGTTCGAAGCGGGTGTCGCCCGCCTCAACCGAACTAGCGAATCCGTCCTCGAGCGCGACCAGCTCGTCGAGCGCGGCGCGGGCCGGACGTCCTCTGGGGTCGAGCTGGATAGACGACCTGAATTGACCTGCCGCCGACGACGCATCGGGCGCCAACAATCCGAGGTAGTAGCTGAGCTCGGCGCGGTAGCTGCTCGTTCGAGCCTGCGACAGCAAGGATGCATACTCCGCCCGTGCACCTTCGCGATCGCCAGCGCGGACGCGCGCTAGGGCCAATCGTTCGTGGAAATCCAGGCTTTGTAGACGCGCTACGTCCGAAACACCGACGGTGTGTTCCAGCACGCTGACGGCATCTGCCGGGCGGCCGAGGTCGGTTAGACAATTCGCCTCGGCTATCTGAGCCTGAGCCGCGAGCGGACCAGGGTTCGTCCTGGCAAACTGCGCGTAGGACGCGACGGCGTCCTGGCAGCGGCCCGCATCAGCCAGCGAGCGTCCAAGCAGGAACGTGGCCTCCGAGCCGGGTGGCTGGGCGGCCTCGACCAACTGCAGCGGAGCGATCGCTTCGGCCGGACGTTCGGCGCCGACGAGTGATTGTCCGAGCCGCAATCGAGCGGCGGTTGCGACCGCTGGCGTGGAGCTCGCCGCCAGATCTTCGAATATCCGCGTCGCGGCGGTATAGTCGCCGTCGCGCTGAAGACCTGCCCCATGCGCAAAGGCGGCCTGCTCGTCGGGAGTGCCCACAGATGCGGCGGCCGAAAGGGGTGCCGCCGCGGGAACGTCACCCGCCAGGCGGGCAATCTTGATCCAGGCCGGGGTCGGCTCGGGTTTGACGCGCATGGCTGTGATGGGGTCGGCGGAGGTCGGACTGGGGTAGGCGATCGCATAGCTCAGGCGAGTGGCAAGAACGCCTCTCAGGGCTGCCCGGACATCTTCGTAGTCGACGAGCTCGATGTAGGCGTCGACGTCTTCGGCCCCAGGTCGGACGAGCCAACTATCGACCAGGCGTTCAGTGGTATCGATGGCGCTCAGCGCGACTTCCGGCCGGCCGTCGAAGCGCCGAAGACGGTCGGCCAGCAACCAGGCTTGTTGCTCGACGCCGGCGGTGACCCCGAGCCCGTCGTCTGCATTCGCCTGCAGCCCGAGAGCAGAGCGAACCTCGTCTGTATGCACGGGGCTCATGTGTGCCAGGCCGCGGGCGCCAGTTGCGGCATCATCCGCCCACGCGTCGAACTGGCTGCCATCTCGGAACGTGGACTCGAGCAAGAGTGGGTCTACGCCGTAGCGTTCGGCGGCCGTATCGGTGAGATTCGAATACGGCCGCGGAAAAGCAATCTCGAGCAGCGCAGCTGGGGCGGCATCGGGACTCTGGATCGAAGCCGCCTTGTATGCCGCCTGTCCCAGGCGAGTCGCACCGCCGTCGAGCCCGAGCTCGGCAAAGCGTCGGGCCAGGACGTACAGACTGTCGGCGCGATCGGGGTAGCGCTGCAACAACTCGTCGGCTTGCCAGTTACCTTGACGGAAGAGCCCCAGCTCGGCGTCTGCTTGCGCCGCCACAAGCGCGGGGTCGTTGGCCACGGTCGTCCTGGCCGCCGTCAGGTCCTGGTGGTGACTGGCCAGCCACGCGGCCAGCTGCTCCTCCTGTGGGCCGGGCAGCTGAGAGTCCCGGCCTGGATTCGAGAGCTGACCGATCTGGAGCGCGGCGCGCAACGTGTAGTAGCTCGATGGTTGAACGGCGGCGGCTTGCTTGAAACTGGCATGCGCGTCGGTCATGCGTCCAAGGCGGCCAAAGGCTTTGGCACGCCAGTACAGCGCCCGGGCCACGTCATCAGCCCCGATATCGTCGCGGCGGGCAAGCAGTCCGTCCCACGCGCTGATCGCCTCCATATCGGCGCCCCGCACATAGCGCACCAGTCCCAGACGGAAGCCTGCCGTGGCGGCGACATCCAGGTGTGGGAACTTCACCAGCAGCTTCTGGTAGCGGGCTTCGGCCTGGTCGGGCTCGGATAGCCCTTCGAGCGCCTGGCCGGCTTCGACGAGTGCCTGGGCGGCAATCTCAGACTGCTGGTCAGGGTCGTCGGCGATGGCGTCCAGCTGGCGCAGTGCGTTCGGCTCGTTGCCCGGCGTCAGGCTGGCCAGGGCAGCATACAGACGCGCGCTGGGCACATCCGGGCCAGTGGGATCAACCTCGAGATAGTGGCCGAACGCGTTTACCGCGTTGCGGTAATCCAAGGTGAGATAGCGCGCCCGGCCGAGCACGAACGAATCGACATCACTCGCCGCCCCCAGCTCGTCGAGGAGGCGCAGCGCATCGCCCGTGGTGCTCGCCTGGGGAAATTGGTCGAGCGCAGTCTTGAGCGCCTGTACCGCGGCGTCCGGCTTGCCGAGATCGCGGCTGACCTGTGCCAGGTGGAAGAGCTGTTCGCCGAGTGTTGATCCCGTCGTGGCTAGCGCCAGCACCTGGCGATGAGCATCGAAAGCTGCGTCGTTGTCTCCGAGGTCGGCCAGGGCCTGTGCGCGCACCTCGAGCAGGCGTTGTTTGAGGGGCCGAGCCTGTGCTGTCTCGAGACCTTTCGCGGCAGCATCGGCTGCCTCGCGCGGGAGCCCAGCACTCAGCTCGCGTTCGGCGAGCTCGAGCCATGCCGCTGCGGCCGCGACCGGGTTGGCGGTGGCATACTCCGCCAGCGATTGCATGCCCTGGGCGTGCCGATTGGCGGCGTCGAGGGCCAGTCCGCGAACGAACGGTTCGCGACTGTCGGCTTCCGCAAGCGACCCGTCCAGCACCTGGAGGGCGGCGGCGCCGCGACTACTGCGGGCGAGAGACAAAGCCAGCTCAAAGCGGGCCTCGGAAGCCGCGGCGGCTGGCAGAGTCGCGCCACGTATGGCGGCCCACTCGTCGGCTGCCCGTGCGAAATCGCCCTCGACCACCAGAAGTCGCGCTCGAGCAAACGCGGAGCGCTGGCCCGAGTTCAGATCATCAAGGGTTGCTGCGTTCTCGGACACATTTGTGGCCGATGTCTGAATCGGGGCTGGCGGACCCGCAGTCGCGGTCAGGGACGCAGGCGGCGTAGGCGGGCCGGGTGTCGGAGCGGAAGGAGCTGGCGCAGCGCACCCGGACAGCAGCAGTACCGTCACCTGAATGCGAGCCAGTGTTGCCAAACCGACACGACGCATGCCTGAAGTGTGGCACTTCCGCTGCTCTTGCAACTGACAAGTGAGGGCGTGTCTGCATGAAGCACATTCTGGTAGTGGACGACGACCCCGCGATCCGCGACATCGTCACCGACATCCTGGAGATGTCGGACTATCGCGTGAGAACAGCGTGCAATGGCGCCGAAGCGCTGGACGACTTACGCTTCGATCGACCTGCCGCGGTGTTGCTCGATCTGATGATGCCGGTCATGGATGGCTGGGAGTTCTTGCGCCAGTACCGAATCCAGGGTCGCGTAGCGAGTGCACCGATCGTGATCATGTCCGCGGCGCGCGACGCGGCCTCGGTGGCGGATGAGCTAGGCGCCGAGGCATTTCTCATTAAGCCGTTCGAGATGGAAGCCATCCTGGACGTCGTTGGCCGGGTCACCCAACCGAGCCTGCCCAGACTCGCCGAGGGATTTGACCGGCAGCATTGAGCAGAGCTAGCAGCCTGGGTGTGAACCGTCGTCGAGCGACGGTCCGCGCAGGCTGCCGGCGTCAACCTGGCGCATGCTCCGAACCCGTTCACCGGCTGCCTGTGCATTTTCGAGCACCAGGTGCGCCATCTCGCGCAGGCGTTCGGGCAGGTCGGGATCCTCGGCGAGAAGCTCGGCGTAGCCAAGGGTCAACGTGAGGTGATTGGTCAACTGAT
Organism: Chloroflexota bacterium; assembly: GCA_051006215.1. Taxonomy (GTDB): domain Bacteria; phylum Chloroflexota; class UBA6077; order UBA6077; family CF-72; genus CF-72. The sequence goes on along the minus strand of JBPCIO010000306.1, from coordinate 5,087 downwards.
GCTCGAGTGGTCGAATTGTTTCAACGTCTGCATTGTGTTCAGGCATCGTGCGCGCCACCACCATCGCGGCTGCCTTATGCATGCAATGCGGGTGGCCGCAGGTTGTGCCGGCATTGGTGCGACGTTGAGAAAAGCAAGACACGCAGGCCTAGTCGATATGGCTATAGGCGGGCAGCGTCAGGAATTCCACGAACACATCGCTCAGGGCAACCTCGTCAAAGAGTCCGCGAGCCTCGTCGAGGCGATTGCCGGCGGCACCCGCCGCACCCGGACCCTGGCGGATTTTTTCCAGCTCTTCTTCTTCAAGCTCGACCACGAGATCACGCGTGACGGTGCGGCCATCACTCAGGGTCGCCGCGTGGTGGATCCACTGCCAAATCTGCGAACGCGAGATCTCGGCCGTAGCTGCGTCTTCCATGAGATTGAAAATCGCCGCCGCGCCTGTTCCGCGAAGCCACGACTCTATGTACTGAATGCCAATACTGATGTTGCTTCTCACCCCACCCTCGGTGATCTCACCGCCCGGCACGCGCAGATCGATGAGCTCGTGGGCATCAACGGAGACCTCGGGCCGTTGGCGCTCGAGCTGGTTCGCTCGGTCGCCCATGAAGTCGGCAAAGATCTCGCGGGCGATAGGCACCAGGTCGGGATGGGCCACCCAGGTCCCGTCGAAACCGTCTTTGGATTCACGCAGCTTGTCATCCCGTACCTTGGGCAGCGCTACTTCGTTCACACTGGGATCGCGGCGACTGGGGATGAACGCGGCCATGCCACCCATGGCGAAGGCTCCGCGGTGATGGCAGGTCTTGACCAGCAGTTCCGTGTACGCGCGCATGAACGGGACGGTCATGCTCACCTGGGCGCGGTCTGGAAGCACGAACTCGGGACGACTGTGAAACTTCTTGATGATGCTGAAGATGTAGTCCCAGCGACCGGCGTTCAGTCCAGCCGAGTGATCCCGTAGCTCGTACAGGATTTCGTCCATCTCGTAGGCCGAGGTCGCGATCTCCAGCAGGACAGTTGCCTTGATGGAGCCCCGCGGGATGCCAAGCGCGTCCTGAGCGAATTGGAACACGTCGTTCCACAGACGCGCCTCGCGGTGCCCCTCGAGCTTAGGCAGGTAGAAGTACGGACCGCTGCCACGCTCGAGGAGCGTGCGTGCGTTGTGGAAGAAATACAGTCCGAAGTCCATCAACGCCGCGGCGATCGGGTTGCCGTCCACGAGCACGTGTTTTTCCGGGAGATGCCAGCCGCGTGGACGTACGAGCAGGGTGGCGGGGTGGTCCTCGAGGCGATAGGCGCGGCCGTCTGGGTTCTCGAAGGAGATCGTGCGCTGGACAGCGTCGATCAGATTGATCTGGCCTTCGAGCATGTTCTGCCAGGTCGGCGAGTTGGCATCCTCGAAATCCGCCATGTACACGTCGGCCCCGGAGTTGAGCGCATTGATCAGCATCTTGCGATCGGTCGGGCCCGTCAGCTCGACCCAGCGTTTTTGCAAGTCCGGTGCAGTGACCGGGGCAACCTTCCAGTCGCCCTCGCGGATCTGGCGAGTCTCGGTAAGGAAGTCGGGCAACTCGCCGGCGTCGAAGCGTACCTGGCGATCATGGCGCGCCTGGAGGAGGCTCTGGCGAGTGGGGTTGAACTCGCGGTGGAGCCGCGCCAGGAATGCGAGCGCTTCGGGAGTGAATACGTCGTCGAAGCGTGGCAAGTGGGACCCCTGCACCTCGACCCCGGCCGCGGAGGAAGTCGTCAGTGACACAGCGGAACCTCCATTGCGCCCTACTCTACCGGCTTCAGCTATCGGCTGTCGGCTGGATGGTGAAGCGCGCGCCTTGACCCAGCACGAGCACTGACAGGTGAGGAAACGTGTTGGTGACGAATGTCACCAGATCGCCAGGATACCCACGGTTCTGGTCGAACAGCTCCCAGTGCATGGGGACCAGGATGTCGACGCCAATGTCGTTGGCGAGCCGCGCCGCTTCCCGGAAATCCATGTTGCCGACGATATTGTTTTCGGTTTCGCGGTAAAAGTCGCGGCCGTTGATGGGCAATAGCGCCACGTTTGGGCGGAGCGCGCGGACCTGCTCGATCTGGCCGGGATAGGGGCTGCAATCGCCGGCGTGATACACGCGCACACCGCCAATTTCGACGACGTAGCCGAGATACCGCACCAGGCCGCCTGGGGAGAGCTCCTCGCCGAAGCTGTAGGCGTCGGAAACGTTGACGCCGTGGCGGGCCGGAACCGGTCGGACGCGGATGCCGTTGCGCTCGATGGTCTGGCCGGGCTGTGCCCCGATGACCCGCTCGGGCGGTAGACCCAGGTCGTCGAGGAGGCTCACCAGGGGCCGCGGCACCACGAGTGTAAAACGTGAGCCGGTGCGAGCGGCCGCGGCTGCAAGCGCTGGGCGGTCGAGGTGATCGCCATGCTCGTGCGAGACCAGCACCAGGTCGGCCTGGGCCAGCGCCGAGGCGTCGATTGGGGCCTGCCAGCTGCGGTTCTCGCGGACGGTAACAAAGGGATCACAGAAGACAGTGTTTCCACCAGCCAGCTCGCGCAAGCGGAACCCCGCCTGGCCCAACCACCACAACTCCAGCCCGCTCATCGATTACCGCAAGCCGACCGTGTCAGACGCCCACGACCCGGGAGCAATTCACCCGCCACTGCGCGGCTCCGTCCGCTGAGCTTTTTCAGAGCACAAGACGGATGTGCTGGACCACCGCCCGCGAGCGATCGCAGCCAGCGGAGGATGGCTTCATGCAAGGTAGCGCCCTTCTGGCGGTGGGCTTAGAACTCGCCGCGCTCTCTGGCTCAGTGAGGGTGACTGCATCATTCGTGGCTGCGCCGCCCGTCCGCTGGGATTCAGGGCACAAGACGGATGTGTTGGGCCACCGCCCGCGAGCAAGCCCTGCGAGGCGGAGGATGGCTTCATGGCTTGTCTGGCGGAGAGGCCAGCGCGGCCTGGATATCGGCGGTGTGGGTGCGTTTGTGAGAGGCGACCAGGCGGAAATTGTCTTCGGTCGAGCCTTCCCCGCCCGAACTGAGGTGGCCGCGATGGTCGAGGGCGGCGGCGTCGAGGGTGTCCAGGAGAGCCAGCATCTGCGCATGTGCAGATTCCAGCTCTGCTCGCAATTGCTGATGCGGCATCTCGTTCCGGCGCCGAAGCTGGCTCGCGTTCCAGCGATCGGGGTCGAAATCGGACGACACGCCCCCGTCCCCGGCCGACATGCGCCGCAACGTGGGCACGAAGCCAGATTCGGACGCGGTAAGGTGAACCAGCACATCGCGGATCATCCAGCCCTCGTTGCTTGGCGCGCGCCGCTGCCAGTCATCCGACCCAACCCGATCGAGCATGTCCAGGAGCCCACGCTGCGCCTCCACGAGGTCCTCGCGAATGGCTGCTTTGCGGTCAGGCAACACGCACGCAGGCTAGGGCTTGATCTGGCAACTCGTCAACCCGTTGAGCGTGGCACAGCATTTGCCTTAAGCGTTCTCGTGTCAGGGCCGACACGTCAGGCGGTCGGCTCAATCGAAAGCGGAGGTCTTGGGAATGTCGATTCTTGCGTGGATCGTTCTCGGTTTGATCGCTGGCCTAATCGCCGGCATGCTGATGAAGGGTGGCGGCTACGGTATTGTCGGCGACATCGTCCTGGGTATCCTGGGCGCGATCGTCGGCGGGTGGCTGACCGGGCTGTTGCTCGGCCGGGACATGATGACCGGCTTCAACATCGAGAGTCTGGTTGTGGCCGTGTTGGGTGCTATCGTCCTGATCGGCATCTCGCGTCTGTTCACCGGACGCCGGGCTAGCAACCGAGTCTAATTCGTATCGAATCCGTAGCGTTCAGCTAATCGGACGGTTCGCTTCGGCGGCCCGTCCGATTATTTGTGTCTGGACTCTTTGCGTGGGTCCGGCAGCCACAGGTGGCGGTCCAGATCCACCCGGCCATTGCCAAGGAACCCGACGCCTTCCTCCTCGAGTAGCGCCCGCTGGACCTCATAGCCTCCGAAGGCCGGTCCTCCAGACAGCTCGCCGCGCACATTGACCACGCGGTGGGCCGGAATTGGCGGTCGCCGCCGAGGCGTCGCGGCCATGGCCCAGCCGACCTCGCGTGCTTTGCGCGGATCGCCCAACAGTCGGGCAATGAAGCCGTACGTAATCACGTAGCCCGACGGAACCTCGAGGACGACCGCGTACACGCTCTCGGCAAGCGAGCTCACGCGGCGGCACCGTTGGCAGGCGTACAGAACATGTGTTCTAATAAGCTGGATGGCACGCCCCGAGTACCTCGAAATCACGTGCAAATCGGCCATTCACCGTGTGCAGGGTATGCCCTACCTCAAGTGGTCGCTGAATCCATATGGCGGGTGTGCGCACCGGTGCCAGTACTGCTTTGCTGTCCAGTATCGGGTGGTTGCGGACCAGGGCACACAGCAAGATTTCGGCACCCGCCTGTTCATCAAGAAAAACGTCCTGGAGGTGCTCGGACGAGAGTTGGAGCGCCCCCGGCTTCAGGGTGAGCACATCACACTGGGCACGGCTACCGACCCGTACCAGCCGGTCGAGGGACGGTACCAACTGACTCGGGGAGCACTTCGCCTGCTGCGCGATCACGCCAACCCGGTATCGCTGCTCACGAAGTCGCCGATGATCGTGCGCGACGTCGATGTGCTCGCCGAACTCGTACGGGTCGCGTCCGTCCAGGTGTTCTTCAGTATCACGACCGTCGATCTCGAGCTCTGGCGCAGCGTAGAACCTGGCACCGCCAACCCCTTTCAGCGGCTCCGCGCCCTACGCGCCCTGCGTGAGGCGGGGGTGCCGGCCGGGGTGCTCATGGCGCCGGTGCTGCCGGGTCTCACCGACTCGGCCGCCTGCATCGAAGCGGTGGCTGCCGCTGCTCGCGAGCACAAGGCCGCCTATTTTTCGGCGAGCGCGCTGCGCCTGGCGCCGCATGTCAAAGAGTTGTATCTCGGCTAATGGGGATGCAAGGAAGCCGAAGTGATGCCTGTATCTCGGCTTGGCGCAGAGCCATAGGTTGCAGACCGGCGCGCCTCGGCGACCGAGCAAGCATTCAATTGTGGCACCGCGGCT
>JBPCIO010000305.1:0-5379 GCA_051006215.1 Chloroflexota bacterium | reverse complement strand
CCTGCTGCTGTGCAACGCCATCCTCCGATCCCAAACCCCCTGGAGCCCAGCACACCCTTGACTTCCAAGACAGTTGCTGGGGAGGGGGCCGCAGCCTACGACTATAAAATTAAACTCGTTACGAATTCCTACGTCGTTACGAAATTCTACGTTTTGAGCATATCGGGATCGAGCCTGAGAATATCGCCGATGCGGGCCACGGTGATGTCGGCGGGGGGTTCGGTGGCCAGGATGGCTGGGTCGTAGGCGTAGTGGCCCTGGCGCGGGAACACGGTCGTGACACGATCGCCCCAGACTTTCTTGATGGCCGACAGAATGCGCAGCTTATCGTCGACCACTACGTAGTGCGTGGCTGGAAAACGCGCGGCCACGTCGTCAAGCTCCCTCTCCTTGTGCACGTAAATGAGGACGTTGTCGTCCACCGCCGACGCCAGGCCGGCCCGATCCACCTTGCGGGGCTGGAATACGACATCTCCGTCTGACAGGATCGCGACCTGGCCGAATTCCTTGAGCCGCTCGATCACGTCCAGCGATTCGGGATACAGGCGATTGGCAAATGGATAGTCGATCAAGTAAGGCGATAGATGCAGCACGTGCGGATCGCGCGGGTACTCGTCGCGGTAGCGCTGGAGCGCACCCAGATAGTCGGCGTAGCCCAGCTCCTGGCGTAGCTGCTCGAACAGCTCCCAGTACCGCGCGGTACGCTCTGGCCCGACTTCGCGCTCCAGAAACCGCTTGAGATCGGCCGTGATGCGGTCGTTGTCGAGCAGCGTATTGTCGACGTCCAGCAGGCACACGAGCCCAGGCGGACTCACCACGTTCGACGAGCTCCTAATCCAGCCTGAAGTAGCGGAACCCTTCGGCCAGCTCGAAAGGCAGGTTGTTCAGCTTGGCCACCTGGCGCGAGCGGTCGCGGATACGGTCGCCCAACTGCTCCAGGCGATCGCCGACCTGGCTGTGGTGCTGGCGCAGCGCCTCCAGCTTGCGCTCGAAACAATCCGTGATGTCGATCCAGACGTCAGCACCCTGCTGCGTCGACATGAACACTTCGCGCACCTTGTGGGGCAGGAATTCTTCTATCAGCAGCTCAGGAAACACATGCGGATCGCGCGCGGAGGGGTAGACGGCGTCAAGGCACGCATCGCCCGCGGCGCGGTGGTCGGGATGGTTGAGGTATCGAGTCCCGCCAAAGCGCATGGTCGGGTCCTGGCAGATGACGGCGTCGGGTCGGTAGCGACGGATCTCCCGCACGATGTCGCGACGCAGAGCAAGGGTATTCGTCAGCGTGCCATCCTCGTAGGACAAGAACGAGACGTTGTGTGCGCCTAGCGCGTGTGCAGCGTTGATCTGCTCCGACCGCCGCGTTTGCGCTAGGCGATAGGGAATGGCGTCGGGGTCACTCGAGCCTTTGTCACCACTGGTACACAGGACGTAGTTGATCTCTTTGCCTGCCGCCGCCCATTTGGCGATGGTGCCGCCACAGCCGAACTCGGCATCGTCGGGGTGAGCCATGACCACCAGGACACGGTTTCCCTCGGGCAGGGTCGGCGGACTATCCAGCATCATGCGGTAATCGTACCGACTACGCGTTAACGAGTGCGGGCGACCCAGCTGGGTCGCCCGTCTCCGCGGTGAAAGCTTATGGCGTCACGCCCCGTGGCAGCTTTTTAGGCAGCCGCGGAGGTGACGCCGGATTGGGTACTCATATTGTCGGCATCACCTCCTTTCACGCTGTGAATAATAACGGTCCGTGGCCTCGGAGACAATCCATTGTCAAAACTTCGTTAGCCACGAGCATAGCTGTTCCGGCGTACCCTGAGGGGGCGTGTACGAGCACCTTCTGGTCGCACTGGACGGTTCGCAGGCCGCTGAAGCGGTCCTGGAGCACGCCGAGGCCCTGGCCCGAGCGTTCGGGTCCACGCTTACGCTGTTGCGGGCTACGGTCACGGCCGACGCGGTGATGGCTCAACCGGCCACCGGCGGTCCTTTCGACAACGTTGTCGGTCCCATGCTCGACCCGATGCCCATTCTGCAAGCCGATCAAGACGACGCCCTCGGCTATCTGAACGCGGTAGCCGCTCGCTTCAAACAGCACAATCTGGCGGTCAACATCGAACACTTCGAGGGTCCGCCGGCGGACACCATCGTCGAGCGCGCCCGGGCCCTCGGAGCGAGTTTGATCCTGATGACCACCCACGGTCGCAGCGGCTTCGGCCGTGCGGTCTTTGGCAGCGTGGCCGACGCGGTGCTCAGGCACGCGTCCTGTCCGGTGCTACTGGTGCGACTTTCCGGCGACGAAGCTTGAGGAACGCGGCCTCAGGAGGTCGGCTTCAGCTGCTCGATCTTGCTGTCGAGATCAGCCAGGGCGGCATAATCCTCGTCCGCCAATCGATAGCACCGCTCGAGGTACAGCTCGGCTAGCTGGGCGCTGCGAGCATCGGCCGAACGTGCAGCCGCGATCAACTCGGCTGGGCGGTACTTTTCGGGTAAGTGTCGCGTGATGCGCTGCATATCTTTCACGGTCTCCTCGACCAGAGCCGAGTCACCACCTTCGAGGGCGTAGCGCAATGTGCCGGCCAAACGCGCGAGCCGTCCAATCTTCTCCCGGTCGGGCATTACCTGCAACAACAAATCGTCCACATCCGCGGCGCCGGAACTCGCGGACGACGAGGAACCTGAGTCTTCCGGCCCAGCTTGTCCAAATGGCAGCGAGGCGAAGTAGCTCGAGCATCGCTCGGCGTATTCGCTGCCGATCTCCGCCACCGGCTGGAGTGCGTACATGGGGTCGCTCATGCGCAGCGTGCCGCCTTCGAGCAGGTCGTCGCTCCTGAGGTCGGCCAGGCGTTCCAGCGCATCGAGACCGCCTTCGAACTTTTCCGGGACGGGGGGAAGCGGATACGCGGCCGGGCCGGAGGCTGCCAATTGGCCGGCTAATTGGGAAGCGAAAGCGGCTGGAATGTATTTGCCCAGGTCCATTTTGATCGGCGCTACGACCAGGTACGTCGCCCAGACCTGAGCCGCGGCGTCTGCATCGCGAAAGAACACCAGCGCGTGGCCGCGCGGACGGTCGGGATCACCCGCGCGGAACGTCAGCATGCCACAAATTGTAAGCTCACCACTGCACGCGTGCCGTTGTTCCTCAGCGACACCCTGTCCGCCAGCCGCAAACCAGTGCCGGACGGACCGATCAGCCTGTACGTGTGCGGCGTTACCCCGTACGACACGACGCATCTCGGGCACGCGTTCACGTTCGTTCAGTTCGACACTCTCGTCCGCGGACTGCGCTGGTTGGGGCACGAGGTCACCTACGTCCAGAACGTCACCGACATCGACGATTCGATTCTCAGCCGCGCCCGCAAATTGGGTGTCGGTTGGCAGAGCCTGGGCGACGAGCAGACCGAGCAGTACCGCACTGACATGCTGGCCCTGAATGTGGCCGAGCCGACACATTTTGTGCGTGCCACTTCGGCCATCCCGACGATGCTCTACGTCATCGAAACCCTCATCGCTAGACAGGCTGCCTATGTGGTCGAGGGTGGCAGCGTGTTTTTTCGGATCGCATCGACACCCACCTACGGCGAGCTGTCCAAACTCTCACATGCTGAGATGTTGTCGATCGCCAGTCAGCAGGACGATGCGGATGTCGACGATCCACGCAAAGAAGATCGGCTGGACTTCGCGCTGTGGAAGGGGTGGTCGGGTCGCGCCGACGAGCCGTGCTGGCCGAGCCCGTGGGGTCCGGGGCGGCCCGGCTGGCACGTCGAGTGCTCGGCGCTGTGCTACCAGTATCTGGGGGCGCAGTTGACCATCCATGGCGGCGGGGTTGACCTCATCTTCCCGCACCATGAAAGCGAGATCGCCCAGAGCGAAAAGACGACGCGCATGCGGCCATTCGCCGAATTGTGGACGCATGTGGCCATGGTGCGGATGGACGGCGCAAAGATGAGCAAGAGCCTGGGCAACATGGTCTTCGCAAGGGACCTGCTGCGGACCTATTCCGCCGACGCGATACGGCTGTACTTGCTGGGACACCATTACCGGCAGGTCTGGGAGTGGGTACCGGCCGAGCTAGAGGTCGCCGCGGGCATAGCCCGCCAACTTGCCAAGGCTGCCGGCGAGCCAGATCTGGCAAGCCAGGGTGTGCGTGCGATGTTCGCCGAAGCGCTCGAGGACGACCTGAATACTCCGCGCGCCATCGAAATCCTCCAGACACTCAGGGGTGCGACTCTGCGCGAGCTCGGCGGGGTACTGGGCCTCACGTTCGGATTGTTCGACGACTGTAACCCCGACTGAGAGAGTCCGCTCGGACATGTTGCGCACCGCACATCGCGCAGGCAATCGCCGCGTGCCACAATCGCACGTGCGCATGCATCGATCTGCACCTCGAGTCGCGCACGGCAGAATAACCCGCCAGGTCGCAGAGTCCGCGCGCAGAACGTCAGCTTCGCGGGCTGTGGCGTGGGGCTGGCTGCCGTCGCTGCTGCGCGTGCTGGTCGGCGGCGTCATCGTGGTGATGGCAGCGCTGCTCGGCCCTGGCATCATGCTGGATACCCCGCAGCCGTCGCCGCAAGTCAGCGACGCGATCGTGGTCATCAGCGGCGACGAGCAGATGGCGCGATTCCAGGAGGGTGTGAACCTGTACGAGCGAGGGTTTGGCCGGTATCTCGTCTTCTCCGGGGCGGCGTACGACAACGGCACCAGCAATGCAGACGTGATGCGCGATCTGGCGGTTGCCCGCGGAGTACCCGACCAGGCCATCTTCGAAGAGCCCCTGGGCGGCGACACCTGGGGTAACGCCGTCTACACGCGCCAGGTACTCGAGGAGCATGACTTGCGCAGCGCGATCCTGGTCACATCGCCGTACCACGCCCAGCGAGCCAAGCTGACGTTCGACGCGGCGTACGCCGGCAGCGGCATCGCGCTGCGCGTCCACGCCGCGCCTGACAGCCAGTGGCGGAAATTGTCCTGGTGGCGGCAAGCCGAGACCCGTCGCCTCACGTTCACCGAGCTCCAGAAGCTGGCCTACATCTTCGCCACCGGCCAGTATCACTAGTCCTGGGCTGCGGCACGGTAGGAATTCCTAACGAGCTTATTCCTTAAGACGTGGGCTGCGGCACGGTAGGAATTCCTAACGAGCTTATTCCTTAAGACGTGGGCTGCGGCACGGTAGGAATTCCTAACGAGTTTAATTTTATAGTCGTGGGCTGCGGCCCCCTCCCCAGGGCTACTCGCCCTGGACCTCGCCTCCAGGCGAATTCGGAAAACAACTCCCACAACCGCCCGCTGCCGCGCTCGGGCTGCACGTTGTCTTTGCCCGGATGTTACGGCTGAACTGAAACGGTGCCTGACGGTGCGACCAAGACACGGTTGTTCAGGAGG
>JBPCIO010000304.1:0-4399 GCA_051006215.1 Chloroflexota bacterium | reverse complement strand
GGTAGTGCCCGGTCGCCTCGAGCCCAACCAACACTTCACCAGGGTTCGAGCCCAGACCCTGCAGGAACGCGCTGAACTGGTCGAATCCAGTTCGCCCAACCGCGAAGCTGAGCTGCCCGACGCAGCTTGCTAACTCCACGTCGTACGCCGCGGCCTGGTGGCGTGTCTTGCCAGTATCGCGCCAGGCCCTCGGGTGGCTGCCATTGCTTGGTGGCGGGTTTAACAGAACGCCTGCTCGGCGGTGAGCTTAACACTTCAGGCACTGGCGCTGGGACGAGCGCCGTGTTGGCCGCTCCACCGCCAGGCCTGCTCATGGGCGCCCAGTTTAACAATCGGGGCGATCGGTCAGATTTGTGCAGCCGGTCCAATTGAGGGCACCGACGCTCCTATTGGTTGTCAAGGGGTAATAGCGGCACCAGCAGGTGCTGCAATGGATGCAGTAAGCAGTCTGTACAGTTGGCGGGCAATGTAGCGTTTGAGGCAGGTATAAACAACAGTACCGTTGTTGCCGCGATGACCGGCGCATACGGTGGTGTCCGGAATGGCGGGAACGCCGGCGCTTGAGGTGAGGCAACTATCGCTGACCTCTGTCCGTTGAGTGGTGCCCCGCCCCGGACGCCTGACAAGGAATGTGGCGCGGCCATTGGCCGGCCTGATCAACCTGCGTGGTGCCGGGGCGGAGCTCCCGCCGACCTTCGATCCGATCTGAGGTGCACATGAGGCAAATTTGTGTTGGGGTCCCGAAGATGTCCGGGCCGTCATCGCCGCGGCCGCCAGCGACCGGGACCGTCTGCTGCTTACCACGCTCTGGGCCAGGGGCGTGCGCATCAGTGAAGTCTTGGCGCTTCGTCCTAACGATGTGCGGCGCCGAGGCCTCGTCTTGCCGAACCTCAAGAACCCGAGCCGCCCGGTGAAGACGGCCCATCTGGCGGCCGTGCGCGCCGGCCTGCCAGGCGACCTACTCCTTTGGGCACGCGAGTGCGTTCTCGACGACGATGAGCCCCTCTTCTTCTCTCGCCAGCGTGATGGCCGTGGCCGGCGGAAGGCGATTGACCGCGTCCGCTCCTGGCAGCTCGTCAAGGCCGCCTCCCAGCGAGCCGATATCCGGGTGCTGGCCCTGCGCGCGCCGAGTCACGGTCGGGTCGGTGAGCCGGCATCCGTGCACCCACACCTGTTCCGCCATGCTCTGGTGCGGCCAGATCGTGCGGCACACCAGAAGCCTGCCACTGGCGCAGAAGCAGGCCGGCTGGGCACGGCTCCCACACCGAATATCTCACCTTGAGCGAACCGAGGCGGAGCAGCTCATGCAGGCTGTCCCAGACTGATCGGAACGCGTGGACCAGGCATCAGCCGTGGGCGCATCAAAGCAACACGTCCGTCCTGACCAGCGCAAGCATCGAGTGCGTCAGCTGTGCCGACGCCTACGCCGCCCAGCTGGCTCGGCACGCTTCGGAGGACCACTCCACTCAGTGACGAATATGCTTTCGATCGCGGGACACTCGGCCCGCCGGACCCGGATCTAGGCTCCTGTAAAGCTGCTGACGTCCGAGAAATCTCGGACCCTCCACTTCCGCGGGTGTCGGATGTCCCCAGGCGAAAGACTCTGCCCGACAACTCTGTCTTTGGGTTTACAGGAGGCGCACAGCACGCGAGGACGGTGTTGATTCCGCACCCACACAACATCAGTGCTTGCTGGAGACCGCAGCCAGTACGCAGGTTCCTTCCATTGACCGCAGATCTCGCATTGCTGCGCGTCTGTCGGCCATTCCGCCGGCCACCCCTGCAACTCGAACACCCGGCTATGGTAGTCCGCGCTCACCAGGCGCTTCTTGCGGTCGTGCCGCTGGTACTCTCTAGCGTATGTCCAAGGCCAGCATCGACTCGTTGACGACGGAAAACATTGAGGTTGCCCGCCTGGTCGCCGCTCACAACATTGCCGCCGAGCTCTTCGACACCTATGGGACCGGTGCCAACCAAGACAGTCCCGAAACGCAGGCGGAGCGCTACCTAACCCTGTTCAACAAGATCTACTCCGCTACCAGCACTACAGCTCAATCGACGGCGACCCCACTAGCATCCCACTACCCCGCGAGCTAGCACTGTCAGCGCGGCCACCAGCACCGCGGCAGCCGCGGCGTCAGAGAGATTCCCAACACAAACTGTCTGAAAACCGGGCGTCAGGCCGGTTTAGCCGGTATGTGACCCGGCGGCGGCCGTACCTGACCGATCGGACGGACGCTGAGTTCGCCTGCAGAGTACGTCGAGCTGGGCGACTACGGACTCATTCTCTGGTTCTCGGTAGCGGTTCCGGCGCTGGCTAGCCTGTCACTCCTACCGACATGTGCGCTCTGTCGAGGGGAGCTACTCAGGTGCGGCTCATCGAGCACCCAGGGGATGCCGGCGACGAATTCAAGTTGGACGACAGGGCTATCGCCGAATGCAGCCGATACGAGACCAGCCATCCAGCGCCCGTGAGGTGGTCAGGCGGGCCTGGACACGACGCGGTTGATACTGCGCCAGTGGGCCAGTACCAGGACGAAGAGCACGACCTCGATCGTCTTGGAGGTGTACCCGAGGTTCATCGGGTTGCCGCGACCACCGGTGAAGTACCACCAGGCGACAAAGGTCACCAGCGCGAACGCGGCGATGACCAGGTCGATCACGCGTCGGCGGGCGGCTGGGGCGCGGCGGCTCACCAGGAAGAGGGTGGCCAGACCCATGTATGCAAAAAAGTTCAATAAGAACAAGTACGGCAATGGTCCGCCGCGTGAGAAATCGAAGCTAAAGACAACTATGTCGAGGGCCAGATGGATGAGGCCGTCGGCGAACATCAGCAGGGCGATGAGCGCTTCGAGGGCAGCTGCGGTCATGGGACCATCCGCTATGCTACTCCGGCCGCTCGGCAAGGCAAAGAACGGGCGCCGGTAGCGGGCACCCGATTAGCAGGTGATGAAAGCGGGCGTTGTCAGGTTGGTGAGCGCCGCGAGAGCCGAGGAGGTATGGGCGGCTGGTTAGGGGGCAGCCAGAACCGCGTGACTTCGCGCCAGGTTTGGTGCCGCTCATCCATCAGCTGGCGGTAGGGAGCGAGGCTGGGAAACCGCGGGAGGTCAGTCAAACTCTGGCCAGCTCGCGCGTAGTATGCCAGACCGAAGGCATGCTGCGAGAGTTCGGCCGTTGACTTCAGAAACCCGTAGAGTGCTGGGTGGGAACGGGACAGGGCAGCCGGCCCCCGAGCGCGACGTGCTGAGTCGCCGGAGACGTTCAGAACTGTCGCCTGCAGACCACGCCCGACAGCACCCCCGTCCATGTGCGACCCGAGGACGAGCCACAGCTCCTGCGTGTCTTCCAGGCTTCTCGCCAACGTCGCGGCTGTGCGCTTCTTCTCGAGGGGCCTGTTGTGGCCGGGGCGGTAGAGCTGGAGGAGGGGCACGCTCGCGATCTCCGCTACTCACCCTGCTTTCGAGCCAGCGCGCGCAACCTGGTGCACTACCTGAGCCTGCGACAGCACATCTCCGCGCAGTTCAAGCCGATCTGGACGAACTTGGTCTCTCCTGGCTGGGTCGGAGCGAACCACACGTAGTGTGGTGGTCAGTTGATGCCGTCATCAGCGTCCTGAACAGTCTGCTGGAAGCACGCCGTACCAGGCGGTGCTGGATCCAACGTCCTGCCGCTGAATCCAGCACCGCCTGGAACGTGGCCATGCTCGTCGACCGCGCACTCGCCGGGGTTGGTCCAGCTTCATGATCGCGCGGCCCTGAGGGCTGACCGCTGCTGACTCCCACACTCACGCGCTGCTGGGTCCACACAAGTGCGTATACCGGGTTGCATATGGTGACGCTGCGGTCGGAGGGCGCCGGCGACGCAGGTCTTGTCCGCGAAATCCTGGATGCAGGCGCAGGGCGTGTGCGATCAACTGCGCCCACGATGAGTCCGTCCCTGGAGCCGGAAGGTTCCGTCCTGACCTGGCCGGCTGCGATCTGCGCTGCGCCGGGCGGGCCGCCGGCAGGAAGCCGATTCGCGGGGTCCGGCTGGAAGACGCGCTCGATGGCGGCAGTGAGTGTTAAAGGAACCCGCCACGGTATCGATATAGCAGTCACCCACATGTAGCGCACATTTGCCCGTCCTGATGAGGATGTTGGTGACTGTCGTGAACGCCATCACGGCCAGCATTGGGATACCGATACAGGTTCTCGAGGAGAGTAAGGAACGGACATGCTCCAACGACCGCTGCGTATGCCGCGCGGCGTTGAGGTTGGGGCGGGCATCCCCATCGGGTGCATGGTCTCACTGGCGATCACCCCGGCGGTGCTGGTCGGTGCCAGCGTGCTGATCGGCGAACGGTTCCAGCCCGGAACCGCTGCTGGCCATGTGGTTATGCGCGTCATCGACGAACGGGGCG
>JBPCIO010000303.1:0-7351 GCA_051006215.1 Chloroflexota bacterium | reverse complement strand
GGCCTCGGTAGTGTCGGCCGCAACGCTGCTCGGCTGGCGAAATGCTTTGGTATGCGCACCATTGGCATGCGGCGGAATCCAGGCGCCGGGCGTGCCGACGCCGACACTGTCGACGCGCTCTACGGGCCCGACGGCCTGGGCAAGCTGCTCGGGGAGAGCGACTATCTTGCGGTTTGTGTTCCGCACACTTCGGAAACTGTTGGCCTGCTCGGGGCGGCTGAGATCACGTCGATAAAGCGCGGCGCCGTGCTGATCAACATTGCGCGGGGCTCGGTCGTGGACGAGGCCGCGATGATCGAAGCGTTGCGTTCGGGGTACCTGCGCGGGGCGGTGCTCGACGTGGTTGCAAACGAGCCGCTAGCCGCTGACAGTCCGCTCTGGGACCTGCCAAACGTGGTCATCACGCCGCACAGCATGAGCACCGGCGTCGATGAAAACGCACGATTGACGACCCTGTTCTGCGACAACTTGCGCCGCTATCTAGCCGGACAGCCGCTCCACAACGTCATCGACAAGGTTCGCGGGTACTGAGGTCATGCGCGTGGCAGCCGGGCGTGGGCGGTGTGTGTACCCTGACAAGTCGCACGTGATGCAATCACTACCGGAGGCACGCTGATGCAGTTGCTCTCATATCGACTCGGATCCGGAACGCGCCTCGGAGCTCTGGGCTCGGAGGGTGTCGTGGACCTGCAGCGGGCCGCACAGGCCAGTGGCGACGACTTACCGTCCGACGACATGACCGCGCTGATCGCGCTCGGGGAGCGTGGCCTCGACGCGGTCGCAAAAGCAGTCGCCAGTGGGCAGGGTCGAGTTGAAGGCAATGTGCGTTTGGCGCCGCCTCTGCGGCTACGCAAAAACGTCTTCTGCATTGGGCGGAACTACAAAGCGCATATCGAGGAAGGTTTTCGCGCTCGGGGTGAGGAGCCGGTCTTTCCCAAGTACCTGGAGATTTTCTCGAAGCCGCCCACAACCCTCATTGGTCACGAGGATGAGATTGGCTGGGACCCGTCATTCACCCAGCGCCTGGATTATGAGGTCGAACTAGCTGTGGTGATCGGCAAAGGCGGCCGGCGGATCTCGGCCGATCGCGCGGCCGAGCACATCTTCGGCTACACCATCGCCAACGACGTTTCGGCGCGCGAGGTGCAGATGAACCATGGCCAGTGGTTCCTGGGCAAAGCGATGGATAACGGCTGCCCCATGGGGCCGGTCGTCGTGCCTGCCCGCGACTTCCCCAAACCACAGAACGTGCGGCTGACGACGCGCGTCAACGGCGAAATGCGTCAGGATTCGAATACCTCGGACATGCTGTATGACATCGGTCGTATTGTCGAGATCCTCTCGGCGGGGACGACTCTGGAGCCAGGCGACGTGATCATCACTGGCACCCCGTCAGGCGTCGGCATGGGGATGAACCCACCGAAGTGGCTGAAGGACGGCGATGTCACGGAGTGCGAGATCGAGGGTATCGGCGTGCTGCGCAATCGGGTGGTCGAGCGCAAAGGCTGACCGACCGGCTACGAGCGCACCTCTGGCACCATGGTGAAGCCGAAGCGGCGGAGCGCGAAGCGCGCATCTCGGGTGAGCTTGTCGCGCTCGGCTGCACTCCAGCCTCCACATAATCCGGACCCTTCACGTTCGAAGCTACGATTCAGCAAGCCGTCTGAGGGCGAAAGCTCGCGGCTTTTGTTGAATCCGATGGCGAGCAGAGCATTGGCCAGGTCGTCATTGGCTGGTTGGCCAGCCGGCGACGAGACGACGATGTCGAAGCGGGTGTGCGGGGGCTTGCTGTGGAAGCACACCGAGACTCCGGGCAGTTGTTGGGCAACCGCACCGGCGGGAACGCGAGACGCTTGCGGCATTTTGGCTTGCCTCCTGTAGGTGGGCGCGTACAGCTCGGCCGTCTACCCGCGTGCTAGTGCAATGCGAACGTGGTGCTCCGTTGACGCTAGGACAATGTAACAATGATGATAGTAATAGGGTGAGCCTGCGCGCAATCACCGAGCTCGGTCAGCCGCACCGACGCAGAGCATTCCACCGATCACGCGCGCCAGAGTAGACTGGCTCGAGGTATGCCGCGCCCCAACGTGGTGCTGATCCTGGCCGATGACCTTGGCTTCTCAGATATTGGCAGCTTCGGCGGCGAGATCCACACGCCCAACCTGGACCGTCTAGCGGCTGGCGGCGTGCGCTTATCGCACTTCTACAATACGGCCCGCTGCAGCCCGTCTCGCGCGTCGCTGCTTACGGGCCTCCATCCGCACCAGACAGGCATCGGAATTCTGACGAGCGATGATCGCCCACGCGGCTACCCGGGCACACTCAACGAGCGCTGCGTCACGCTCGCCGAGATCCTGAGCCAGGCCGGCTATGCGACCTGCCTCTCGGGCAAGTGGCACCTGGCCGGCGAAGTCAAGCAGCCAAACGCCGCCTGGCCAACTCGACGCGGTTTCGGCCGCTTCTTCGGCACGCTCGTCGGCTGCGGCAGCTATTTCCAGCCGGGCACCCTCATGCGGGGCGAGACGAACGTCGAGGACGAGCCGCTCGGCCAGGACTACTACTACACCGACGCCATCAGCGACGAGGCGGCCGCGTTCGTTCGCGAGCAACGAGCCGCGGAAGCAGACCGCCCGTTCTTCCTGTACCTCGCCTATACCGCTCCTCATTGGCCGCTCCACGCGCGGGATGAAGACGTGGCCCGGTACAAGGGTACGTTCGATGCTGGCTGGGATGTCCTGCGCGAGCGCCGCATGCAGCGGCTCCGCGACGCAGCCGTGCTCGACGACTCGGCGTCCCTGAGCGAGCGCGACCCCACCCAACCGGCCTGGGACGAGGCGGACGGCAAAGCCTGGCAGACGCGCCGCATGGAGGTGTATGCCGCCCAGGTCGACCGCATGGATCAAGGCATCGGACGCGTCTTGCGCGCTCTCGAGGAAGACGGCTGCTTGGACGATACGCTGATCGTGTTTCTGTCCGACAACGGCGCCTCAGCTGAGCACCTCCCGGCCTCGGACGACTTTGGAGCGTTTGCGGCACAGGCGGACATCCTGCGCACCCACACGCGCGAGGGCCGGCCAGTCCACATCGGCAACGACCCTGAGGTCATGCCGGGTCCAGAGGACACGTACGCCAGCTACGGTCGGGCCTGGGCCAACCTGTCCAACACGCCATTCCGCTTTTACAAGCGGTGGGTTCACGAGGGCGGCATCGCAACCCCGCTCATCGCGTTCTGGCCAAACGGCGGGCTCGCCACTGGCCGAGTCGTCCAAACGCCCTTCCAGCTGACCGATATAGTCCCGACCCTCCTCGAAGCGACTAGCCTGCGCTACCCTGAGCGGTACGCCGAGCGCGACGTCCTGCCCAGCCAAGGTCGCAGCATGCTGCCTGCCCTGGCCGGCCAGGCCATGGCCGATAGCACGCTGTACTGGGAGCACGTCGGAAATGCAGCCATTCGCCGCGGCCAGTGGAAACTGGTGCGGGAGCATCCACATGCCTGGGAGTTGTACGACGTCAGCCGCGACCGGTCCGAAACGAACAACCTCGCGGGGCAGCACCCAGATGTGGTCGCCGAGCTCGCAGCCGAATGGCAAGCCTGGGCAGATCGGGTGGGAGTGATCCCCTTCGGGACGACCATCGACATCTATCGTCAGCGCGGATTAGAGGAGGGGCGCGCAGCCGGATAGCGCGTCGGCACTACTGCTTCAGCGCGCCCGCGGTCAGTCCCTCGATGAATTGCCGCTGAAACAACCCGTACAGGACCAGGACTGGCAGCGAGAAGAGGGTGAGTGCGGCCGCCAGGAGTGGGTAATTGCCGTAAAACTCAGATGAAACGAGCGCGT
This sequence comes from Chloroflexota bacterium, assembly GCA_051006215.1. Taxonomy (GTDB): domain Bacteria; phylum Chloroflexota; class UBA6077; order UBA6077; family CF-72; genus CF-72. The sequence goes on along the minus strand of JBPCIO010000303.1, from coordinate 3,512 downwards.
AAATTCCGGTTGGCAGTGTGCGCATGCTGCTGTCGGTAATGAACGTCAGCGCGAACAGGAATTCGTTCCAGTTCTGCAGGAACAGAAAGATCGCTATGGTTGCGAGCGCTGGGCGGGTGAGTGGCAGCATGATCTCGGCAAAAATCCGCAGCTCAGTGGCGCCGTCAATACGCGCCGCATCCTCCAGCTCTTTTGGCAGCTCCTCGAAAAAGCCTTTCATGATGTAGGTACCGAAGGCGAGTCCGAAGCCGGTGTACGGCCCAATGAGCGCAAATGGAGTGTTCAGCAAATTCAGCGTCTTCAAATTGATGAACAGTGGAATCAGCGCGATCTGGAGTGGGATGGTGAGGCACGCCAACATCAACGCGTAGATTAGCTGCCGTCCGAAAAAGCGCAGGCGCCCGAGTCCGTAGCCGGCCATGGCTGATATCGCGACGGTAATGACCATGGCGCTGGTATCGATATAGATGCTGTTCCAATAGAACCGGCCGATCTGTGTTGCCACCCAGGCCCGGGGGTAGTTCTCAGGATGCAGCGGCCAGGCGAGCAGCCGACCCGCGAACAATTGCGGATTGTCCATCAACGACAGGCTGACCATGTACAAGGCGGGCCCAATGGACACCAGCGCAGCACAGCCGAGCATAATCCATGCGAGGCCGGAGCTGAGCCAACGCAGGTCCGGAGTGGTTCGAGCCACCCGGCCGCGACCCTCGGAAGCAGTCCGACTGGTCACACGGCTACTGGTGCTCGGCACGCAAGAGCAAGCTCTGGGCGCGCGCCACCGCCATGATGACGCACACCATGGACACGGCGATCGCCGACGCGCGACCCATGTCGTTCAGCTCGAAAGCCTCGCGGTAGAGCATCGTCGCGAAGACTTCGGTCGAGTAGGTCGGTCCACCTCGGGTCATGATGAACACCAGGTCAAAGACCTTCAATCCGCCGATGATCGACAGCAGTGCGGCGATGGCCAGGATCGGTCGCATGAGCGGCGCGATCACCTTTTGAACCATCTGCAAGCCGGTCGCGCCGTCGACGGTCGCCGCCTCCAGCACTTCGTGGGGCAACGTCTGCAGCCCAGCCAGAAGAATGACCAGACTGAAGCCGACGTTCTTCCATATCGAGACAGCAATCACAGTCGCCAGTGCGGTGTTCGGGTCGCCCAGCCACGGGTGGGCCACGGCCCCGAGTCCAACGGCTTCCAGGGCAACGTCCAGCAGCCCCGTGCTCGGGTCCAGGATACGCTCGAACAACAATGTCACCACGATCAGCGACATCACGACGGGCACAAAAAAAAGCGTGCGGAGTAGACCGCGGGCGGGCATTTTGCGATTCAGCAGCAGCGCCAGAGCGAAGCCTATGCCCACCTCCAGCGGCGTTCGCCAGAGCACGAACAGGATCGAGTTGATGGCTGCTTTCCAGAACACCTGGTCGACTGCCAGCGACACGTAGTTGTCGAGGCCGACAAACGCCCCCCACTGAGTTTGATAGCCGGTCCACTGGTGGAAGCTGAGCCAGAACGAATAGACAACCGGATACAGCAGAAAACCTGCCAGCACTAGCGCAGCAGGTCCCACGAAGAGATAGCCGACCAGGTGCTGCGTGAGTGGGTTCTTGGAAGCCACGCTCAGCCGACGGTGAATTTACGTTCGCCCGCCTTCTGTGAAGCGGTCTCGACCTCCTGCATAACCTGCTGGGCGCTCTTCTGACCGCTTATGAGCGCTTGCATGCCCTGGTACATTGCTTCTTCGACCTGCGGCGTGAACAGGACCCGGCTGGTTCCGCCGGGCTGCAGCTTGAGGAACTCGGGATACAGCGGATCCTTCAGCGTCTGCATCTGGTAGGCAATCGCCTCTGCGCTGATCGGGCCGTTCGGCGAGATGCCGAGTCCCTTGCTGTACTCGATCTTGCCCCAGGCGCCGGTGATGGCTTTGATCATCTCGAAGGCAAGCTCGGGGTTCTTGCTCTTGGCGTTGACTGTGAGCGTGATGCCAACCGAGCTGAGGGTCGGTCGCGGACCGCCGGCCGTCAACGCCGGAAACGGGAACAGGCCCAGATCGAAATCGACCGGCAGCGCCTGCCGGATCGAGGTCCGCAGCCACTGCCCAGCCCAGAACATGGCCGCCTTGCCACTGGCAAACGTCGCAATCGCGTCTGGCTCCTTCACCCCCAGCAGCCCCTTGGCGTACAGGTCCGACTTGGCGATCTGCTCGCAGTACGTAGCCGCCTGCACGAGCTCCGGGCTGGTCCAGGGCTTCTGACCGACGTCCGCCTGACGCATCACGCCGTCGGCCCCAAGGCGCCCGCACATCGAGTAGAACGGAAACAGCGGCTGGTTGCGATCCTGGCCGAAGGCGATCGTCAGCGGCGAGATGCCCTTGGCGTTGAACACCGGCCCCAGCTTGTACAAATCGTCCAGTGTGGCCGGTTCGGCGACGTTGTTCTCGGCGAACAGTTTCTTGTTGTAGAAGACGCTCACGGTGTTGGTGACGACTGGCACGGACACCGTCTCGCCATTGATGGTCAGCAGCGACAGGGCGTTCGGCCAGAAGCCCTGCTTGAACTCAGGATCCGCCTGGAACACGTTGCCGAAGCCAACCACGCTATTGTTGAGCGCAACATCGACGCAGTACGCGCCAGGCTCGACGGCGATGATGTCGGGGGTCGAGCTGCCAGCGGCCAGCGCAGCTTTGACCGCCGTGCGCTGTTCGTTCAGGCCCGGGTAGGCCGTGATCTCGAGCGATACATTCGGATCCAGCTTCTTGTATTCGGCGGCAATGAGGTTCTGGACATCGTTGTGGAAGGGAACGTACTGCCAGAAGGTAAGCGTTGTCGGTCCGCTCGCCTTGACGCTCGGCGCCTGCAGGCTGACTGGGTTCTGGAGTTGGCTAGCCGACGTCGGAAGGGGTGTGGGCTGGGCACCCCCTATTCCCCCACCCAGCAGTGGCGTGGCGGCGGCGACTGGTGAGGCTGCTGTGGCCGCGGAGGCCACCGCTGAGGTCGGCTTGGGTGAGGCGGCCGGAGTTGGGGCGCTGCACGCCGCAATGAGCGTGGTGGCCACCGCACCCATGGACTGCAAGACGAAACGACGCGAGCGGCGAGTCTGTCGTAACACCTGGTCGCCTCCTGAGCCAGGCTAGCGTACACGACGTATCGCCACCAACGTGCTCCCGCAAACGCCTTCGGTTTGCGGCGCGCCCGGTGGGGACAGCTAGGCTGTTGTCACTCGTGCCTGCATCCTCCCAGCAGCGCGTGGCGTGATTGGAGTACAAGTTGGGGTACGATAGGGGCCAAAACCAGCCGCGAGCAGGGCTTCAGGAGGCACGTGGGATGTCACATATGGTCAGTCGGCGATCTATTCTGAAGCGGGGCCTGGCGGTGTCCGGCGTGCTGTCCGCACTGCCGCTGCTGGAGGCGTGCAGTCGCTCCGCGCAACAGGCGGCCGCCCCGCCAGCGGCGGCTACTAGCGGCGTGGCCGCCGCGATGGCCCCTGCCAGCGGTGCCGCGGCTCC
>JBPCIO010000302.1:0-3030 GCA_051006215.1 Chloroflexota bacterium | reverse complement strand
AGACGGCGCCGGAGGGCCAGGCAGCGCTCTCGCGCCGTGCCGCCTGGCTGGCAGCCGAGCTCAGCTTGTGCTTCCTAACGGTCCAGATCCAGGGCACTCTGGTCAGACCAGCGCTGGTGTATCTGGTACCCGCAAGCCGCGCCCTATTGCTGTTCGGCGAGCGCCCGGGGTTGACCCTGAGCCTCTGGGTGTGGATCGGTTACGGATCGAACGTAGTTCTTTACCTGTGGCCCGATCGGCTGGGCGAGTTCTCGAATTACGTGCTCTTCTTTCTGCCGCCCTACGTGCTGGCGGTTGTTCTCATGCTGGCAATCACGCGCCAAGCGGCGGCCCGACAAAAACTCGAATTGCTCTATGACGAGCTTGCCCGCACGCACGCGGAGCTCCAGCAGCTCCACACTCGTGCGCGCGAAACAGCGGTCATCGAGGAGCGGAATCGGCTAGCGCGCGAGATCCACGACTCTCTCGCTCACTACTTGACGGTCATCAATGTCCAGCTCGAAGGAGCCGAAAGGCTCGCTGGCGATGAGCCCGAGCGCGCGCTCGGCCAGGTCCGCAAAGCCCGTCGCCTCGCCGTGGAGTGTCTTCAGGAAGTGCGGCGCTCGGTCTCTTCGCTGCGGGCCTCGAACGTCGACGACCTGTCGTTGCCGAGGGAGCTCCGCCGGCTGGCGGAGGAGTTTGGCGAGAATACTGGCCTGGATGTGCACCTGCAGCTCGAGCTCGCAGACCAAACCCGTGTGCCACCCGAGGTGGCGCTGGCGCTCTATCGAGCGGCGCAGGAGGGTCTGACCAATGTGCAACGCCACGCGCGGGCGTCGTCAGTTGCGCTGTCGCTTCGGGCCATGGAGGCCGGGTTCGAGTTGACGGTCGAGGACGACGGCTGCGGACCGACAACCGATGGTAGTGCTGAGCCAGGTTTCGGGCTGCTCGGACTGCGGGAGCGGTTGGCCCTGCTCGGCGGTCAGCTCGGCTTTGGTCAGGCGGGATCAGCCGGCAGCCGTCTAACCGTGTTGGTGCCCGTCGAGCGATGAGCCGGCCCCAGGCCGCGCCAGGTCCAGGATTAGGACCCATTACCGTCCTGCTGGTTGATGACCAGCGGTTGATGCGTGAGGGGCTGCGGACCCTGCTCGAGCTGCACCCAGACATCCGGGTGGTCGGTGAAGCGGGCGATGGCCTCGAAGCTGAGGCGCTGGTCGAGCGTCTGCAGCCGGCGATCGTGCTGATGGACCTCCGCATGCCGCGCCGCGGTGGCGTCGAGACCACCGCCGAGATCACGGCCCGCTGGCCCACCATTCAAGTGCTGGTGCTGACGACATTCGACGACGATGACCTCGTGTTCCAATCGCTGGCGGCTGGGGCGTCCGGCTATCTGCTCAAGGATGTCGGCTCGGACGCCCTGGCGGACGCAGTGCGAGCCGCCAGTCGGGGCGAGTCGCCGCTCCAGCCGAGTGTGGCGCGCAAGGTCTTACAGAAGCTCAGGCACGAGGTTGGGCCGAGACCAGCGATCCGCACGGCCGGCGACTGGCGCGAACCGCTCACCAATCGTGAGCTCGACGTGCTCGCCTTGCTCGGTACGGGAGCGACCAATCGCGAGATCGCCGAGCAGCTCGGTTTGACCGAAGGCACTGTCAAGAACTACATCTCGGGTGTGCTGGCCAAGACAGGTGTGCGCGACCGGACGCAGGCCGCGCTGCTGTCGGTGCGCCACGGCCTGACGCAGCGCGAGGCATAGCACCAGAGCTCGCGGCCCGCACACGCCTGGCTAATGACCCGGTTCTTGCCAGAGACGCCGCCGCGCGAATGCCCGGAGTGTTTGAGCAAAATCCCAGTCAAGGCCAGGCGCTGCGCCTTCTGTACGGCCGTGGTGGCGGACGAGGCCGATCAGGCATTCAGTCCTACCAAGGGGCTCTCGAACACGTAGCGTTCCGGCTGACCGGAAGTGATGCTGGACGTTCAACACCGATCCGCGCTGCGGCTACGGACGGGTCGATATGCCTGGAAACTGCGACAATGCGAGCGTGCTGACATGGATGCTCCCACCGCTGGTGGCGGGATTGGTGCTTCTGGGGATAGTTCCCGAGGTCCTGCAGGCCCAAAGTGGGCCCCACGAGGAAATGCAACAAGTCGGCTTCCTGGAAGGCCAGTGGCAAGGCGACGGCTGGATTGCCGTCGCTTCAGGCCGCCAGACATTCGTCGAGACCGAAACCGTCACGTGGAAGCTGAGTGGAGCGGCACTGCTTATCGAAGGTCGAGGGACGCACGCGCAGCCTGCCGCGGCGGAGCCGATCGTGGTCCACGATGCCCTAGCCGTGCTCACCTACAACGCCTCCGCCGAGCGTTATGACTTTCGTGCGTACCAGGCGGATGGCGGTGCTGTGAACGCCGATGCAAGCGTCGTCGACGGGACGCTGGTGTGGGGCTTCCAGCCCGATCCCACAGCGCCGACGAGCATTCGCTACACCATCAGTGTCTCAGATGCTGGGGAGTGGCACGAAGTCGGGGAATTGTCGCCGGACGGCCAGGCATGGCGTCAGTTCTTCGAGATGACGCTCCACCGCGAGCCCGCAGGCCCATAGTCGGGCGTCAGGTTAAGCCATCGAGGTGTCCGCATGGCCGTGCCGCAAAATGGCGATCGTGCGGCGTCGGCCACCGGCAGGTTGCCGGGTCAGGCCGGTTGCGCTTGTCAGGCGGCAAGACGTACCGCGAGCGCATCGTTCCTCTCCACGAGGAGGCCGCGGCGGCTTTGCAAGCGCTCATCGAGTTACGCACCCAGGGTCCAGAACGAGCCTTCATCGATGAGCTTACTGGCGCGCCTACACGCTACCTGTTCATGCAGCATGGCAAGCTGCTCTCCGGCTTCTATCTCTTCGAGACACCGATCCAGCAGGCCTGCAAGGCAGCCGGGCTGGTCGATGCCCGCGGGCGCGGCACTGCCACCGCCCATCGCTTTCGACATACCGTCGGCACTCAACTGGCAGAACGCGGCGCCAAGCTGCACACGATCATGCGTGTACTCGGGCACAGCAGCGT
>JBPCIO010000301.1:0-4831 GCA_051006215.1 Chloroflexota bacterium | reverse complement strand
CTCAGTGGCTTCGCCCCCGAAGTAGCCCCCGTCATCCTTGTGGCTGCGCTCGCCGCGCCAGCGGGTCACCCCGGGTAGCCTTGGGCCGCCCGAGACAGCTTCTTCCAGAACGGCTTCGCCTGGCTGGGACCAGTGTGTGCGCCGAATGGGCCGGGGGTATTGGGGGCGAAGCCCCCGCAGTGGCGAGGGAACGACATGACCAGCGTGAGTCCGGCGGGGTAGAGGGGCAGCGCCCCTCCGGCCCGCAGGGCCGTGCCAAAGCACCTGACAAATTCAACCACGTCCATGGATTCCAAACCCGTGGCAAAGCAGCGAACGAATCCAACCACGTCCACTGCTTAGAAACCCCTGCCAAACTGCGGGGGAAATCGGCTCGGTGGTAGCGTACTTCTAAGGAGCTTCACCTGATGGCTGAAAATCGATTGCGGAGCCTGCTGCGGGAGGGCAAGCCCACCTTTGGGACTCGCCTCCAGAGCTCGTGGCCGACCCTGACCGAGATCGTCGGTCGCTCGAAGAATTTCGATTATGTCGAGTTCCTGGCAGAATACGCGCCCTACGACCTGTACGCTCTCGACAATCTCGCCCGAGCCATCGAGCTGTATCCCAACTTCACCGGCCTCATCAAGATGGAGCGCTCAGCTCAGGCTCACCTGGCCGTGCGCGCCATGGCTGCCGGCATCCAGAACCTGCTCTTCACCGACGTCCGCTCCGCAGCCGACGCCGAGGAGTGCGTCCGCATCGCCAAGCCCGAAATCCCCGGCAGCCCCGGAACGCACGGCAACGACGCCGGCCGGGCCGCCATCGGCGGAGCGACTGAACTCATCAAGCGCTACGAGGAGTCGGTGATCGTGCTGATGATCGAGAAGAAGCAAGCCGTCGAGAACCTCGAGTCCATTCTGCGGGTCAAAGGCGTGGACATGGTCCAGTTCGGGCCGTCGGACTATGGCATCAGCATTGGCCTGGCCGGCCAGCGCGACCACCCGGCGGTGGTCGAGGCCCGCGAGCACACCATCAGGACAGCCATCAAACTGGGTGTGCGGCCACGCGCCGAGATCAGTTCAGCCAAGGACGCCGAGTACTACCTGAAGCTCGGCGTCAGAGATTTCAACCTGTCCACCGACACTGCCATTCTGGCCGCCTTTTACCGTGACCAAGGCGCCGCACTGCGTGAGGCAGTCAACCAGGCGTGACCCACCTGCCCGGTAGCGCCGCGGCGCTGATCGTCGGCGGCGGGGTGATGGGCACCAGCATCGCCTATCACCTGGCTGCCCGCGGTCAGCGCGACGTGGTGTTGCTCGAGCGGTCTGACCTGTTCGGTCAGGGCGCGACCGGCAAGTGCGCCGGCGGCGTGCGCCACCAGTTCGCCTCAGAGATCAATATCCGGTTGTCCACCGAAAGCATTCGCATGCTCGAGCGGTTCGAGACCGAACCCGGCCATGCTGTCGGCCTGCGTCAGTTCGGCTATCTGTTCCTGCTGACGCGTGCCGAAGATGTGGCCGCATTCCGCCAGAACGTAGCGTTGCAGCACCGACTCGGCGTCATGACCGAGTGGCTGAGTGCCGACGAGGTACGGCGACGGCTGCCGCTTGTTCGCACGGACGACGTCCTGGCCGGCACGTTTTATGGTCGCGACGGGATCGCCGACCCGAGCGGTGTGATCGACGGTTACGTGAGTGCCGCCCGCCGACTCGAAGTGAAACTCCTGACTGGAGTTCAGGTGACCGGGCTGGAGGTGTCTTCGAACGCAGTCCGCGCGGTGCACACGGACGCGGGAAGCATCCAGGTCGAAATAGTGGTGAACGCTGCCGGCCCGTTTGCTGCAGATGTTGGGCGCATGCACGGCATGGACCTGCCAATTACCCCACTTCGGCGGCAGATGGTGCTGACCACGCCGCTGCCCGAGATCCCGCCGGACTTTCCTTTCGTCATCGATTTCGCCACCGGTCTGTATTTTCACCCGGAAGGCGCGGGCCTGCTCACGGGGATGGCCAACCACGACGAGCGCCCCGGCGCCGACGAGAGCGTCGACCTGGAGTGGGAGCAAACGGCGCTCGAGTTCGCAGTGCGCCGCATGCCCCTGCTCGAACACGCCGGCCTCGCCCGCCACTGGGCCGGGCTGTACGAGATGACGCCCGATGCCCATCCGCTGGTCGGCCGACTTTCGCCCTTCGACAACGTTTTCGTCGCGGCCGGCTTTTCGGGCCATGGATTCATGCAGGGGCCGATCATCGGCAAACTGTTGGCCGAGGTCATCCTTGACGGGGAAGCACGCAGCATCGACATCAGCGCGCTGCGTCCTGAGCGGTTCGCGACGGGTTCTACGGTACGCGAGTACAACGTGGTCTAAGGTCGGATCACCGTTCCGTCAAGTCTGCGGATCGGCGGCCAGGCGCCGTTGAGCGGATGCGCCGGAAAGGGGTACTTTGCGGCCAGAGTCTCGTCGACGTCGATGCCTAAACCGGGCTGGTCATTCGACCACAGCATGCCATCGCGGATCTGCGGGCAGCCCAGAAATACCTCGCGTGTCCGTTCCCCGAACACGTGCTGCTCCTGGATTCCGAAGTTGTGGCAAGCCAGGTCGAGCTGCAGGTTGGCCGCATGCCCAACCGGCGACACGTCCCCCTGGCCGTGCCACGCGGTGCGGACCCCGAAGAACTCACACAACGCGGCCAGCTTCCTGGCCATGCTCAGACCGCCAATATCGGATATGTGGACGCGGATGAAATCAATCAGCCGATCTTGAATCAGGGGCACGTATTCGGCCTGGTTCACAAACAGCTCGCCCATCGCCAGCGGCGTGGCCGAGACCTGGCGCAGGTTTCGAAAGTAGCCGACGTCTTCTGGCGCAAACGGGTCCTCGAGGAAGAATAGCCGGTATGGTTCGAGGTCGCGGGCGAGCTGGATCGCCTGGATGGGCGGTACCCGCTCGTGGACGTCGTGCAGCAGCTCGACCTCATTGCCGAGCTGAGCTCGCATATGCTCGAACAGCCTGGGCACGATCCGGCAATACGGCCCAGGCTCCCAGGGCGGCTGATCCGAACGCAAATGCGCTGGCTGCTGACTGCCTCCGGACGCCCCGCCGGAGGTGCCGTACGTCGAGTAGCCGGGCACATCCACCTGGCAGCGCACGTAGCGGTAGCCCTGGTCCATGAACCGCCGAGCAGCGTCCTCGACCTGTTCGAAGTCGCGGCCCGAGGCATGCGCGTACAACGGAGCTGCCTGGCGGCACTTGCCCCCAAACAACTGGTACACCGGCATCCCCGCCCGCTTGCCCTTGATGTCCCACAATGCCTGGTCCACGCCGGACAGCGCGTTGTTGAGCACCGGCCCGCTCCGCCAGTACGAGCTGACGTAGGCCGACTGGTAGATGTCTTCGATGTCGTCCGGGTCGCGGCCGATCAAAAACGGCTCCAGGTACTGCTCGATAGCCGTGACCACCACCAGTGGCCGCTGGGTAAAGGTGGCGCAGCCCAGGCCATACAGGCCGGGCTCGCTCGTCTCGACTTTGACCACCACCAGGCGAATGCCGTCAGGTGCGGTGCAGATGGCCTTGACCCGAGTAATGCGGAGTGCCGTCATGGGTGATTCAAGGGTATAGCTAGAACCAATGCGCTTTGTCGACCACGTTCCGCAGGGGCTCCCCGCGGACGAATCTGCGAGCGTTATCCAGGATGATCGCCTGTCTGCGCTCGTCGAGGTAAGGCCCGAAGCCAGCTGTGTGCGGGGTGAGCAGGACATTCGGCGCATCCCACACGGGGTGATCTGGAGGCAGTGGCTCCTCCTCGTACACGTCCAGCCCGGCCCCCGCGAGCTTGCCGGCCCGTAGCGCCGCGACCAGATCGTCGAGCCGAGTGGTTTTGCCGCGGCCAATGTTGATGAAGAAGGCGGACGGCTTCATTCGTCCGAAACGCTCCGCGTTCATCAAGCCTTCGGTTTCGGGCGTATGCGGAATGGTCAGAATCACAAAGTCCGCGCGTGGCAACTGATCGTCGAGCGCCTCAGGCTGGTGAAGTTCGGCTACGCCCTGAGGCGGGCTGTCGAGCCGCGCGTCCACACCCACGACCCGCATCCCGAACGCGGCACACAGCCTGGCGGCCTCTGCGCCGATGCCGCCCACGCCGACGATGAGAGCGGTCGATTCCGGCAGATGGACCACACCAGTGTCGAGAGGCGCGGGCGCCCACTCGTGGTGCACCTGGCGCGGAAAATAGTGGTGGAAGCCTCGGGCGAAGGCCAGCACGAGGGCCATGATGTGCGCGGCGATGTGGTCGTTGAAGATGCCCCGAAAGTTGGTCACGACGACCGGGTGGGCGATGAGCTCGGGCGAGTAGTAGCCCGCTGGCGGGGCAATCGACGGAGCCTGCAGCCACCTGAGCCTGGCGGCTGCGCTCAGCGCGTCCGGCGGAATCGCTCCAAAGGCGGCATCGGCGTCGGCGATCTGGGCCAGGGCGTCTTCTTTGCGCTCGGCGACTACCACCTGCAGTTCAGGTACCTGCTCCGCAACCGCCACCGCCCAAGCGCGGGTAACGTCCCGCTGAGGCGGCAAGAACACAAGTTTGGGCATACACATCAAGAGTAGACCACAGCCACATACACATACCCCTATGGAGGTGGTTGGGCTTCGTTCACTTCTTTAGCACGGGGTTCGCAATACAGGGACGTGGTTGAATTCGTTGGCTGCTTTAGCACGGGTTTGGCATCCGAGGACGTGGTTGGATTCGCACAGTGCTTTGGCACGGCGCTACGCGCCGGAGGGGCGCTGCCCCTTTACCCCGCCGGACTCACGCTGGTCATGTCGTTCCCTCGCCACTGCGGGGGCTCCGTCCCCAAC
>JBPCIO010000300.1:0-2797 GCA_051006215.1 Chloroflexota bacterium | reverse complement strand
TCACACCGGCAGCCTACCGCGCCCGGACGATCTCACCCGGTTGATCTTCGACCGAGATGACGGCAAGACATGCACGCCCACCACTACGGCGAGCACGACAGGTTGTTCCAGATCGATATCCACGGCCACGCGTGTGGCGTCCCAGAGACGCGCCGCGGGGCGACCGCAGCGCATGCATTCAACGGTTGGGAAGCTCCACCGAACCTGGCGGAACGCGCACAGGGTGGTGTGAATGGGTGCTCGACTGGGCTCCAAGGACCAGGGCCCTCGTCCAGTTACAACCGGGCTGCCCGAGGGTTATTCCCGTACGCCAAGGCTAGGTACTTCGGGCAAAGGCGGCTGGTCGCGCCGCTTCCAACGTCAATTCCGCACTCTCCTTATTTCGGCGGAAGCCGAACACCCATTTCGGTGCCGAACAAAGAGCCGGACCGGCGGCGTTGAGTGGAGGCTATGTCGAATGGTCGATGGAGTTGAGGGTTCGGTCGGTTACCTCCTGGGTCGCACGATAGCGAGTGGTCCTGTCGTGGATCCCGGGGTGCATTGCCCGGGGGTTGGGAGTTCAGGTGCGAGCATCACCTCCTTGGCTGGTTATGCTGGACGGAGCTACGATGCTGTGAAACACCGGCCAGCGACTGGGCTAAACGGTCGCGTACCACCCCTTTCAGGGCCCTAGAGTGTTAGAGACAGATGGCCCATAACCTGCCTGTCCAGCTCACCACGTTCGTCGGGCGAAAGCCGCAGATCGTTCAACTCCAGGGACTGCTGGCCGATGTCCATCTGCTGACGCTCACCGGACCCGGCGGCGTGGGGAAGACGCGCCTGGCGCCGCAAGTCGCTGGTTCTGTTATGGACCAGTATCCGGACGGCGTATGGCTCGTCGACCTGGCTGCGCTCGCCGATGAACACTTGCTGCCTCAAGCAGTAGCATCGAGTGTCGGTATCCACGACCTTCCCGCCGAGGCGCTCATCGAGACCCTGGCGAGGGCACTCGAAAGCAAATGTCTCCTGCTCGTGCTCGACAACTGCGAGCATCTACTCGGCGCATGCCAGACCGTGGCCCATCGGCTGCTGCAGTCCTGCGCCTCACTGCGGATCCTGGCCACCAGCCGCCAATCGCTGGACATACCAGGAGAGACTGCATGGCGCGTCCCGTCTCTCGAGCTACCCCAGCGTGGCTCTGCCTCTCTGGTTGAGGAGACGAGCAGCTGTGAGGCGATGGACCTTTTCTGCGAGCGCGCTCGAGCCACGCTCCGGACGTTTGTGATTGCCGATCACGACTGGCCAGCTCTAGCCGAGATCTGCCGCCGTTTAGATGGCATACCGCTGGCGATCGAGCTCGCCGCGGCGCGTACCACCATGCTCACCGTCCAGGAGATTGCGACTCGTTTGGATGATGCCTTCCGCTTGTTGACAGCGGGCAGCAGAATGGCGCCGAGCAGGCAGCAGACACTCAGGGCCACGATCGATTGGAGTTTCGATCTCCTCTCGCAGCGCGAGCAGCAGTTGTTCGAGTGGCTATCGGTGTTCTCGGGAGGGTGGACGATCGAGGCGGTGGAGGCGGTTTGCGCACAGGGCGATATCGTCTCGGCTGACGTGCTCGACTTGCTGATGCGGCTGGTCGACAAATCGCTTGTCGTTGTTGAACGGGGTGTGGCCGATACGGCTCGCTACCGGTTGTTGGAAGTGCTGCGTCACTATGGCCAGGAGCGGCTACGCCAACGCGGTGAGGAAACGGCCACGCGGCGCCATGCGGAGTACTTTCTGCAGCTCGCGGAGCGGACAGAGTCGAAGCTGGTCGAAGCAGGTCAGCGTGCCCGGTTGGAGGAACTCGATCAGGAGCACGATAATCTACGGGCCGCGGCCCGTGACTTCCTCAACCGGCGCGATCTCAGGGGTGCCGAACGATTGTTCGGGACTCTCCGCAACTTCTGGTTTTACCGAGGTTATCTGAGTGAGGGCCGGGCGTGGCTAGCCGAAGCTCTGAGCGTTGTCTACGAGTCAGATGAAGCTTCGGAAGCTGCGACGCCGGCTGATACTCTGAGCCGGCGTGCAAAAGTCTTGCACGGGGCCGCAATCCTGGCATTTGCACAGAGCGATTTTGCGTCCGCGCAGTCGATGGCAGAGGCCGAGCTTGCCCTTCGTCTGCAAGTGGGCGATGAGGGGGCAACGGCCGGTGCCTGGCTGGCCCTCGGATTCATCGACAAGTGCCGCGCCGACTTCGCGCAGGCCCGCAACCGCCTGGAGGAAGCGGTCCGCGTCAGTCGAGGAGCGGGTGACAACGTGACCTTGGCCCTCAGCCTTGCCTCTTTAGCCGAGGTTGCCTATGACGTCGGAGACTACAAACTGGCTCAGGCAACAGCGGAGGAAGCGCTGGCGATCGCCACGCGGGTCGAGTTCCCAACGGCCATTGCCGAATCGCTGTTGACGCTGGGCAACGTGCGCTACCAGCAGGCAGATTATGTGGCGGCGCACAGCTTCCTTGAAATGAGCCTGAAGATTGCGCGAGAGCTGGGACGGAAGTCGTCGATAGCTCTGGCCCTGGCCAGTCTGGGGCCGGTCATGAGCGCACAGCGCAACCCCGTCGGGTCTGGTTTGCTACTGCAAGAGAGCCTGGTGTTGGCGCGAGAGATCGGTGACCGGCTCGGCATCGCACGGGCTCTCGAGGGGCTCGTACAAGTGGCTGCAGCGGCGGGCGAGCCACGCATGGCGATGCTCCTGGCCGGCGCCGCTCAGGGGCTCCGCGACCTACTCGGAGCACCGCTCAACATGAGTGCGCGCGCCTCACTGGATCGCGCCC
>JBPCIO010000299.1:0-4671 GCA_051006215.1 Chloroflexota bacterium | reverse complement strand
GCCCAGGACACTACGCCATCGATTCGTCCAGCCCCTACCCGACCTCCCGGTCAGCCTCAAACCATCCGCCAGCACTTGACCAGAATCCTTAGCGTACGATCCTGCGCCATTGCTACTCAGAGGCCCAACTGGCGTACGACGGGGTCATGCCGCGGTTCCCCGTCTAGCCGCACCCGCCGCTACTTTGCACTTGGTGGCGCGAACCTTAATAGAGGGCCTTCTGGGAAAGCCGCGTGGACGCCCAGTACGTCCTCGCAGACGACTGAGCGGTGCCCACGCGCAAGACACTGAGAAGACCCTGTCCAGTAGGCCGCGTGCTCGCTGGACAGGTGGCCGTCATCGTCGGAACCAACGACGTTGGGTGTTCGTGGCGGATGAGCCGACGACTGGTCTTGCGAATGTGCGGATCAACGGCGGATTGCTCCTGACGCGGCCAGGCGCGCTGCTATGTGCCGCGGGGCCGTGGACATTTTCATCGCATAAGGCACATTATCTATAGCGGGGTCCCGAAGCCCCGTTTACTTACGTTGCGAGTATGTCCGCGACGTAAGGCCAGATGTCCATCCGATCTGCGAATGACGCTCGTCAACGTCGTCAGCGTGACGTTGACTACGCTGACGACGTTGCAGAAACCGCTGCAGTTAATGCTTCAGGGACGACCTTGAAGGGCGACTGGAGCCTCGTTGTATACGTTGCAGACACCGCCCCGAGGCGGTCTAGATAAGTCACTTTATCGGTCGAATCTCATCCGCTCGCAGGCACGCCGTCATGCCTGTTGATTTCCTCACCGTTGAGCAGGAGCAACGCTATGGCCGCTACGCTGGCGAACCATCGGCGGCCCAACTCGCCCGGCAGACGGGCATCGGCGCAGCCTACCCGACCCGAGCCGAGAGGCCTGTCCCACGCCAACGTCGGAGAACCAGTCAGTGCGGTAACCGCCAGCTGTCAGGTGACCATCCTGAACGAGGACTGACGCGCTCGCAGCGCAACGCATACCCGCCGTCGGCTCGGCCACCCGCTGGGACTTCGCCGATGAATCCATCCGGCCCAGCGCCCGCGGCAGCCCAACGGCTCTCTGCTCAGAGCCGACGGCGACCTGACATGGATCGACACCAGAGGTGCGGTGGTACCGGCGTTGTTGATCAGAATGTCGACGGAGGTCATCCTCGGCGGTCCATCACTTGACACGCGGGCATTTGTCTAGACACCATGGACGTGAGTGAGGGTGGCCAACGCTGCGCCAATGGAGGCGCACCAGTGGACGTTCTGATTGTCATCGGCGACCAGGATACGTACCACGAGAACGACGACGAGATCGACGCGAGCCCAATCTGGCTTTCCGACATCCTGCGTGACGAGGGCATCGTCGCCCAGTTCGTGGTCCACGCGCGGCGCGCCGAGATCCTGGCCGAGTTCGGGCGCGAGGATGTCATCGCGGCCATGCGCCGCCACGAGATCGGGTTGCATGGCCGAGACGTCCATCCGGTACTGCCCGAGGTTGTGGAGGGCCTGGGCTGGCATGCTGGCGTCGACGCGATG
Organism: Chloroflexota bacterium; assembly: GCA_051006215.1. Classification (GTDB taxonomy): domain Bacteria; phylum Chloroflexota; class UBA6077; order UBA6077; family CF-72; genus CF-72. The sequence continues at coordinate 3,132 of JBPCIO010000299.1, read as the reverse complement.
CGGGCGGTCGAGGGCGAGGAATTCAAGCTACTCGGGCGGGTATTCGATGTGGAGCCGACGTGCTTGAGCCAGCATCGCCACCAGGCCGCGCCGCAAGCGTTCGGAGTGGCGCGTGAGCTGGAGGTGCCCTACATGTTCGGCTACCCTGGCGCCGGCCCGACCTATTCGGTCAGCTGGTACGCCGGCGCGCTGAGCGTGCCGCTCAATACCCCGGTCCCCGAGTCGCTGTGCTTCTTTCCAGCCGTCTTCGACGATGCCCTTCCGGACGACGCGCGGTTTGCCGAGATGTTCGGGCGACTGCAAGTCCACGTGGCGCGCTGCCAGGCGAACCGGCTGCCCCTGCTGGTGGTGTTCGTGTGCCACCCCGAGCGGCTGTGTTACAGCGGACCGCTGGAACAGTGGCAGTACGGCAATGGCTTCAATCACGACCGGACCGAGGTGCCGCGCAGCGTGGAGAAACGCCGCTCGCGCCAGGAGGTCGAGCACGCCCTGGCCAATTTCCGCACCGTCATCCGCTACCTACGCGACACCCCTGGTCTCGAGCCCATCACGACCCGCGAGATGACCGTGCGGTACGGGCAGCAATCCAGCTGCATCGCGCACGCGGAGCTTGCCGAGGTCGCCGCTCGGGCACTCGCGTCAGGGACCATCCCGGTGGGTGGACCGCTGAGCGCGGCCGATGCTGTGCTCGGGTTTGCGCAGGCTATTGTGCAATCCACCGAACATGGCCAGTTACCCGAGCGCGTAGCCCGTATCGACGTGTTGGGACCAACCCAGCCCCCCCCACTGGCGCCAGAGCTTCCCGCGCTGGCCAGACATGACCTCGCGGAGTTGGCGGGTGCGCTCGTACAGGAGTCATCGGCGAGTGGACATCTGCCGGCGTCCCTCGAGGTGGGCCGGCGGCGTATCGGACTGGGCACACTGTATGGGGCCCTGGCAACGGCGTATCACGCGCCGGCCAACGGTCAGGCCCCAATCGAGCTGACCGCCTGGCCGCGCTACCCGGAGTTGGGGATTGGGCTCGGCAACTGTCATCGGCTGTGCACGGAGGACCCGCTGGTGCGCCCGGGCCTCTCGACGGACGCCGCCGCTTTGCACGCCCAGCTACAGACGTGGACACTCAAATCGGCCTCGCGCAACGGAGCCTGACCAGCTAACCGCAAGAAGCACCCCCAAGCGATAGGAGCCAACACGTGCGTCTTTCTGGCAGCAACTACGGCATGCCCACCCTCAGTCTGGAGCAGGCGCTGGCGTTCCACGCCGAGCTGGGTTTACCGGCGATGGAACTGACGGTTCTGCCCGGTTACTCCACCGCGCTGGAGCGCCTGGAGGGCGCGCCGGCGTTGTTCAGGCGTTTCGACCTTGCGTGTAGCGGGGTGGCCAATTTCCAAACGCTGACCGACACCGATGCGGAAGTCACCGGGACCGTGATGGCCCGCCATCGCACCGCCATCGACCTCGCGGTGGACCTGGCGCAAGATGATCGGACGCCGGTGGTCGTCTTCTTTTCGGGTGGCGGCGTCGGTGACTGGCCGGACGCGCGCGAACGACTGGTACATCGGATCGGCGAATTGGCCGAGTACGCGCGGTCCAGAGGTGTCACCATGGTGATGAAGGCGCACGCCCTGGGTTGCGTCAGCCGCCCGCATCAGCTGGTCGATCTGTTCGAGCAGGTGGGCTCGCCGGCGTTCCGCTTCTGCTTCGACATGAGCCACTTCGAAGTGCAGGGCCTGTCCATCGAACAGGCGATGTACCCACTCCTGGCACTCTCGAAGCACACCGAAGTGAAAGCCTCAATCGGCCGCGCGCCGAATCAGGAATACATGATCCCGGGCGAGTCGAACACGCAATCCGACTTCGAGGGCCAGTTTCAAGCGATGCGGCGCCTCGGCTACGCGGGGTATCTGGTGCCCGAAATGAGTGTGCACGTCATGCGCAGACCGAACTATGACCAGTACGCGGCGCTGCGTTTGGCAGCCACCGAGCTCGGCAAGTTACTGGAGGACGTCTAACGCCCGTGGCCGACAGCACGCAGAAATTCACGTTCGACGTCATTGACGTCCACACCCACATCGGTCGCCTGCCGGGTCACGTCAACCTGGCGTACACCGCCGAAGATCTGGTTGGACGGCTGGATGCCGAAGGGGTGCGTTTTGGACTGACGTCCTCCGGCTCGTCGACGACGATCGGCCAGCGCTATGGCACGCGTGAAATCCTCGCCGCCGTGGAGCGGTTTCCAGATCGAATCGGCGCGCTGGTGTGGATCAATCCCTACGACCCGGAGTGGCAAGTCGACGCCGAGCAAGCCGCCAATCGCGGCGCGCTGGGTATCAAACTTCACCCCAAGTTGGACACGTATCGCGTCGACTTCGATTCGCTTGCGGACGTCTTCGCATTCGCCGGCCGGCGGCAGATGCCGATCTGCGCCCACGCCGAAGACGGTGAGTACTCTGCGGAGCTGTACGCGCCGCTCGTCGAGCGTTATCCGGACGTCGACCTGATCCTGTACCACATCAACCACGGCCGACCGATCGCCGGCATCCTGATGGCGAAACGCTATCCGCGGGTGTACGTCGAAACCTGCTTTGCGCCGCGCGAGGCGATCGAAGCGAGCCTGAGCATCCTGGGTCCCGAGAAGGTCGTTTTCGGCACGGACGCACCGATCTTCTTCGAGGTCGGCCATCCGACACCCATGTTCAACCAACGGCGGCGGACCTTTCACGACTGCACCAGAGACATCGAAGAGCTGGCCGCGTCAACCGCCGACCGCGACCGGATACTGGCAGGGAACGCCCGCCGCATCTTTCGGCTACCTTGAATCGAACACACCGGGGGACGTATGGCCATGGCATCTGAACGACGAAGTATCAGGCGACGCAACTTCCTGCGGCATGCGACTGCCCTCACGCTGCTGCCGTCCGCAGCATGGCTGCTGCCGGCCTGCAGCGCCCCCGCGCCCGCTCAGCCGCCGCCGGCCGCGGCGCCCACCGCGGCCCCTGCCGCAGTTGCCAAGCCAACCACCGCCACCTCGGCAACGCAACCGACCACCACCCAACCGACCACGGCCCCTGCCGCGGCAGCGCAACCAACCACGGCTCCCCAGCCGGCGGCGGCATCTGGTGAGCTCAAGGC
>JBPCIO010000298.1:0-13275 GCA_051006215.1 Chloroflexota bacterium | reverse complement strand
AGTCCGAGCAGCGCGTAGCTCCAGGCCAGAGTGGCCCGGAGCGTCTGCTGGCGGGCGGGCAGGTCAGGCGCAAAACCGGTCAGCAGCGGGAGGATCCCGACGCGACCTGGATCCAATGCTTGGGTGTCGGTCAGGGCCCCCAGGCGCCGTGGCAGTCGGCGCAGCAGGGCCTCGGGTGACAACAGGGTCACCCGCGCCGCGGCCAGCTCGATGGCTAGCGGGATCCCGTCGAGCCGGCGGCAGATGCCGGCCACGGCCGCCGCGTTGCCCTCGCTCTGCGCGAAGTCGGCCGCCACGGCTCGGGCGCGAGCCAGGAAGAGCCGCACGGCCGGGGAGGCCGCGATGGCCTCCGTAGCGGTACGCTCGTGCACGGTGCCCTGGGCCGGCATGGACGGGGTGGCCAGGGGCGCCACTGCGACCCGGTGCTCGCCTGCACCCGCAGCGCGGTGCGGCTGGTGACCAGCAGCGCCAAGGCCGGGCAGGCGGCCAGCAGCTCGGCCAGCGGCGGCGCGGCGTACAGCAGGTGCTCGAAGTTGTCGAGCACCAGCAGCACCCATTGCGCACGCAGGGCCTCCACCAGCAGCTCCCAGGCGTCGCGTGCGCCGCCTTCCCGCACGTCCACGGCGCGGGCGATGGCCGCCGGCACCAGGCGCACGTCCCGCAGCGGCGCCAGGTCGACGAAGGCCACCCCATCCGGGTAGGCGGGGGCCGAGCTTGGTGGCCGCAGCCACCGCCAGGCGGGTCTTGCCCACCCCACCCGGTCCCACCAGCGTCAGCAGCCGCACCGTTGAGGTGTGTGGGTCCAGCCGCCCCCGTACGGCGTCGGCCTCACCCTCGCGGCCGACGAACGACCTCAACCAGACCGGCAGCCGCGGCACACGGGCGACGGGTTGCTCAGGGGCACGCGGGGGCGCCTGCCGCAAGCGTGCGGTGAGCCGGGACGCGGCCACCAGGTCAGCTCGCTCGGCGCCGACAGGTCCAGCGCCGCGGCCAGCGCCTCCACGGTCCGAGGGTGAGGCAAGCTGCGCACGCCTCGCTCCAGCGTCGTCACCGCCGCCGGCGAGAGATTGGCCTGCTCGGCCAGCGCCGCCCGGCTCAGGCCGGCTCGCACCCGGAAGTGTCGCAGCCGCTCACCGAAGCTTGCCGTGTGCCCGTTCATGCCGCTCGTGCCTCACGCTGTCGCCCCGCCGCCGACCGCGCGCCCGGTCGGCAGGAGAGGGCGCCTCCAAGAGTACCCAACTGTCTCAGTCATTGTCTCAGTCTTGTCCATGGTCACCACGCGCCGGCAGGCGCAGCCTGAGCACGCGCGGTCGGGTGGGCGTAGCCAGCCCACCGAACGACGTGATCACGACGGGAGGCGAGGGTGCGAAGAGGACACGGGTGCACGCGGCGCGCTGCCGCCCGGCTGGCGATGGATGACCATGGCACGCTGTACTGCCGCTTCACCGACAGCATCAATCACCGTGAGCTGGGCGACCTGGACCAATTCCTGGCCGCCGACGTCGTCCAGCATGGGCCCGACCCAGCGGTCGGCATCGACGCCGCGCGACGAGCGCTGGGGCGCTGGCTGGAGGCCGTCCCCGACGCGCGCCTGGTCATCGAGGATCTGGTGGTCGAGGGCGACCATCTGATGGCCCGGCTCAGGGCGACCGGCACCCCCCAGGCGCCGTTCGGTGGCGAGTCCCCCGGCACCCGGGTGAGCGTGGTCCTGTTCGAGGAGTGGCCGGTTTGGGATGGCCGGTGCGTGGAGCGTTGGCTGCACGTCGATCGGCGCGCGTGCGAGTGTCCGCCGCTCGCCCGGCACGGAACGGCGCGGGCCCGGCCGAGCCGAAACTCGATCTGCGAGTGCGGCTGAGTCTGCAACGCACTCGGTGCCGACGACGCCGACTGGCTACGGGGCGCGACGGCCGGCAGCCTGCATTTCGCGCTCCACGCCATGGCACTCAGCCTCGGGCTGCGTCTGGGCGATGGAGCAGGTCCTACGACCCGCGCAGACTGGGGTACAAACTGGGGTAGACGTCCTCGCGAGGGCTGAACACAAAGCAGAGCTGAGTTGGGAAAAGATGCCTGGAGGAGAGTAAGCCAGATCCTGTTTTAGACGACCATCTATCTCCGATCCCGAGAGATCGGCCAGCCCTGTCGGGCTGGTGCCCTCTACCCTGGCCTCGGCGAGCAGCGTCTGCGGCCATGCTTGAGGTTGCAGCAGGTGGGGGTTACCGCGTTTCACCCTGCATCTTGCAATGCAGACTACGTCTCTGTGGCCCTATCCATGCGGCCCTTGTTCAAGAACCGCCCCCGGCTTGCGCCGGGCGCCTCGCTCTGTGCTGTCTGGACTTTCCTCTCCCAACGTTTTCAGGCGTCCGGAGCGGCCGTCCTTCCCCCAGGCGGCCGGAGTATACCCCGACGCATCCGCTGCAGTCCGACAAACGCGACACCGAGCGCAACCGGCAGCAGCGACATGCAGACCGTAGGCTCCTCGGTGCTGCCACCGCCGCCCTTGCCAATTTCCTTCGCCAGCGTGCCCACGCCAGCCAGCCAGTCAGGGAGGCCCGCCAGGTCCATCGCGTTCATCTTACCGATTAGGTCTTGCGGATCGTCAGACCACCTAAGGGCACGAAGTTGCCGCGCGCCTGGAAGGCCAGCACGCTCACCTGACGCGCGACTTCGCCGGCCACGAACGCGAGCGCTCTGGCGGCTGGTGACTCCGGGTCGGCCATGACCACAGGCTTGCCCTCGTCGCCACCCGTGCGGACATTCATCTGCAACGGAATCTGCCCCAAAAAAGGCACCTCGAACGTTCTGGCGATGCGCTCCCCGCCACCCCGCCCAAACAGCTCGTGCTTCTCGGAGCAGTTGGGGCAGATGAAGTAACTCATGTTTTCGATCACCCCGATGATCGGCACCTCGAGCTGTTTGAACATCGCCATGCCCTTGGCAACGTCCTGCAGCGCCACGTCCTGCGGGGTCGTCACGATCACCACGCCCGACAGCGGGATGAGCTGGGACAAACTCAGCGGCGCATCGCCCGTCCCCGGCGGCAGATCGACCACCAGGTAGTCAAGATCGCCCCATTCGAAGTCCTTGAGAAATTGCTGGATGGCGCCGTGCACCATCGGGCCGCGCCAGATGACGGGCTTGTTTTCGTCGAGGAAGAAGCCGATCGACACCAGTTTGATGCCGTACCGCATGACTGGCTCGATGGAACCATTCGTACCGCTGACCTCGGGCTTCTCTTTCAAGCCCATCATCAGAGGCACATTGGGTCCGTAGATGTCGGCATCCAGCAGGCCGACTTTGGCGCCCGTCTGGGACAGCGCTACGGCCAGGTTGACGCTGGTCGTGCTCTTACCGACGCCGCCCTTGCCAGAGGCGACTGCGACCACGTTCTTCACCCGCGGGATAAGGGGCGTACTGCTGCCCTGTCCACGCGCGACCGCGGTGCTGGCGGTCATCTTGACCTGGACATCGGTGACCCACGCCAGATTGGCGACTGCCATGCGCGCCTGATCCCGCAAGTCATCCTTGACGGGGCAGGCCGGTGTGGTCAGGTTGATACTGAAGGACACAGAACCGTTCGGGTCAACGTTCAGGTTCTGCACGAAGCCAAGCGCAACAATGTCGCGATGCAGATCAGGGTCACGCACGACGCGCAGCGCGTCGAGCACCTCCTGGTCGCGGGTGGATACAGCCATGTAACAATTCCTACGTAGTAACTCGGATTTGGCTGAAGTCTACCCCAGGGAGGTCAACCAGTGACGCGGGCGGCCTGACTCTGCTGCTGGCGCATCGCCTTCTTGTCGAACTTGCCGACGCTCGTCTTGGGCAGCGCTTCGACGAACGCGTAGCGTTCGGGCAGCCACCACTTCGCAAAATGCTGTGCGAGGTACTCCGTCAGCTCGGCCTGGGGAGCGCTGCCTCTTGCGTCCGGGCGAAGCACAACGCACGCCATGGGACGTTCGGCCCAGCGCTCGTCTGGCACGGCGATAACCGCGGCTTCCTCCACCTTGGGGTGAGCCATCAGCGCGTTCTCCAGAGCCACTGACGAGATCCATTCACCGCCGCTCTTGATCAAATCTTTGGTGCGATCGGCAATTTCCATGTACCCGTTGGGCAAAATGGTGGCGACATCGCCCGTTCGAAACCACCCATCGGCGGTAAACGACTCAGCGCTGCGGTCGTCGTGATAGTAGGAAGCGGTCACCCACGGTCCGCGGGCAACCAACTCGCCCATGGTCGTACCGTCCCATGCAACTTCCTTACCGTCGCCGTCGAGCACCCGCAGCTCGACTCCTGGCACAGGCATGCCCTGGCGGGCCTTGTAGTCGAGCTGCGTCCCGGCATCGGCCGAAGCTAGCTCATGGCGAGTGATGGAGACGGTGCCGATGGGCGTCAGCTCAGTCATGCCCCACGCGTGCAGAATATTGAGGCCGAGGGTTCGGTAGCTCTCGATCAGACCGCGCGGCGCAGCCGACCCGCCGACCACGATGCGGGTCAGAGAACTCACGTCGTATTTGCGAGCCTGGAGCAGTGGCAGCGAACCGATCCAGATAGTCGGGACCCCAGCTCCAAGGGTGACACGCTCTTCCTGGATCAGCTGCAACACCGCGTCGGGGGCCATCGCATTGCCCGGGAACACCTGCCTGGCGCCGACCATGGTCGAGGCGTATGGCAGCCCCCACGCGTTGGCATGGAACATCGGGACCATGGCCATCACGGTGTCGCGCTCGGATACAGCCAGGCTGTCGGCCAGACACTCCCCGAACGTATGCAGCGTCAGCGCCCGATGGCTGTAGGCCACGCCTTTGGGATTGCCCGTGGTACCCGACGTGTAGCACATCATCGCGGCGTCGCTCTCTTCGAGGCGCGGGAAATCACAGTGTCCGGCGGCCTCACTCAACATCTGTTCGTAATCGAGCGCGTCGCCACGCTCAATTGCCACGCCGTCGTCCATCACGATCACCTGCTCCACCTCGGCAAAGGTGGGTTGCAGCTTCCGGATCGTCGGTAACAACGACCCATCGACGAAGATGAAACGATCTGCAGCGTGATTGACGATGTAGCTGATCTGCTCGTGGAACAGCCGAATGTTGAGCGTATGCAGCACCGCGCCGATCATCGGGACCGCAAAGTACAGCTCGAGATGGCGGTAGTGGTTCCAGGCAAACGTCCCCACCCGGTCGCCTGGCCTGATCCCGGCTGACTTGAGCGCATTCGCCAGGCGATGCACGCGCTCGCCAAACTCGCGATACGTATACCGATGCGAGCCGCCCGTGCCGCCGGAGACGATCTCACGGTCTGGGAATAAACGCGTACCCCGCTCAAAGACGTGCTGCAAGGTGAGCGGAAAGTCCATCATCGTGCCACGCATCGATCGAGTTGCCTCCCCGGGACTGGTGGTCAGTCGTTCAGCGTTTGGTGGTGCGCGGGCTCACGATACCGCGGCGTTGCGCAAGGCATCGAGCACCTCGTTGGCGGTTGGTAGTCGGGGCGGATCAGGAACATCCCAGCGGTACACGATCCTGGCGTCTGGATTGATGACCAGCACGCTCCGCCGCAAGATGTCCTTCATTCCCGTCGGACTCGTGGTGAGCAAGCCATACGCCGCGCCGAAGTCGCGATTGAAATCGCTGAGCAGTACGACATCGGCTGGCAGACCCAGTTGCGCGCGCCACGCGTCGTGGGCCCACGTCGAATCCACACTGATGCCGAAGATCTGAGCGCCCAGCTTGCGGAATTCTACGATCCTCTTTCCGAACTCGGAAAGCTCGTTCGTTCAACCAGGGCTAAAGTCGAAAACATACGTCAACAGCACGACCGGCCCGTTTGCCAGCGCCGCCGACAGCCGCACGGTTTCCTTGCCGCGCACCGGCAATTCAAAGTCGGGCGCCGTGTCCCCAGGTGCGAGAGTGGTCATACGCCTGCATTATCTCACGGCCTCAGCGAACCCGAGGCTCGCGTTCAGTTACTTGTCACTCCTGCAAAGCGATGATAGGCTCCGACAACTGAGGCACGACGAGATATCCAGCCTCGCGCACCGGCGTCCGCCGGTGCACTCGGCTGCTGGAGGGGAGGCCGGCGTGGTGTTGGGGTGGCGCGACGTGGATCTCGCCGAGGCATCTGCTTGAGGATTGCCGCTCCTCCGCCAACTGTGCTTGTCGTCATCGCGCTGATCCTGGCGCTGCTGGTGCCATTCGTCGCCAGCGGCTTTCAGATACTCGAGCTGGCGTACGCGCTGATATTCGCGATTGCCATCCTGGGCCTCAACATTCTGACCGGCTTCTCAGGCCAGATCTCACTCGGGCACGGCGCGTTCCTGGCAATCGGCGCGTTCACCACTGCTATCGGCGTGCATAGTTTGCATCTGCCGTACGTGGCCACAATCCCAATCGCGGCGCTGGTGTGCGCCGTGCTCGGCTACGCGATCGGGTTTGCAACTGGCCGCCTGGAGGGGATCTACCTCGGCCTGGCCACCTTTGCTATGGGCGTCGCCACACCGGATCTGCTCAAGAAGCAGTCGGGCATCACCGGCGGCGTCAAGGGCATCAGCCTGCCACCCGTCAGCTCGCCAATCCAGTCCTTGACTGACGACCAGTTCTTCTATTTGCTGTGCCTGGCCAGTATGTGTGCGCTGTTCCTGCTGGCTGCCAACGTGCTCGGCGACCGAACCGGGCGCGCGTGGCGCGCGGTGCGTGACGGGGAGCTCGCCGCGGCAGCGTTCGGCGTCAATGTCGGGCACTACAAAACGCTGGCTTTCGCGGTGAGCGCGGCCTACGCCGGGGTGGCAGGCTCCCTGTATGGGCTGGCGACGGCATTCGTGAGCACCGACGCCTTTCCCTTCCAGTTGTCCGTCGGGCTGCTCGTGGGCGCAGTTGTCGGCGGCATCGGCACCGTGGCCGGAGCCGTGTTCGGTGGGTTGCTCTCTGAATTTCTGCCGATTTACGCACAGCAGCTCTTGCTGCCGATCAACAAGCAGCTAGCCAACGCGGCGCCCGGGGCTGTCCAGGGAGTACTGCTGCTGGTCGTGCTGGGCGTCGCACGAGGAGGCATAGCCGGGCTTCTCGGCGACGCGTATCGGAGAGTTTTTGAGCCGCGCATGCCTCGCGTGCGGGGGGACACGGCGACTGAGGCGCAGGCGCCCGCAACGCCAAGTCCCGTTTAACCTTGAGCGAAACAGACGTGCAGCAAAACGGAAGGAGTCAACGAGGGTGAAAGTAGTAACGATCCGCACAGTTATCGTGGCCGCGGCGAGCCTGGCGATTGCCGCCTGCTCAGGCGGGACGACGCCAGCCAGCCCGCCGGCCGCGACAAGCGCTGCATCGGGCGCCTCGGCTGCTGGCACCGCCGCTCCGGCCGTGGTGTCTGCCGCTGGCACTGCCGCTCCGGCCGTGGTGTCTGCGGCTGGCACCGCTGCGCCGGCGGTGGTGTCCGCGGCTGGCACTTCCGCACCGGCTGCGGTTTCCGCGGCGGCGACTGCCGCGCCGGCTGTGATATCCGCTGGGGCCACGGCTGCCCCGGCCGTTTCATCCGGGGCCGCCGCGACTGCTGCCCCGGCGATTGCGTCTGGCGCGGGCACTGCCGCACCGGCGGTCGTATCCGCGGGAGCCACCGCTGCGCCAACCATCCTCTCGGCTGGGGCCACATCCGCACCGGCAGTGGCGTCTGGGGCGGGAACTGCTGCGCCGGCGGTCGTGTCAGCGGCGGCCACCGCGGCACCTGCCGTCGCGGCCGCGCTGGCCGCCTCCGACGTGGGGGTCACCAAGGACACCATCCTGCTTGGCGGCACCGATCCCCTGAGCGGACCGGCGGCGGCCTACGGCACGATCGCCAAATCGTCCGACGCCTATTTCCATTATGTCAACGACAACGGTGGCGTGAACGGGCGCCAGATCAGCTACAAGTACCTGGACGACGCCTACAACCCAGCCCAGACTGTTCCGCTCACCAAACAACTCGTGGAGCAGGACCAGGTGTTCCTGATGTTCGCTGGGCTCGGGACCCAAGCTCAGACGTCGGTGCGCGACTATCTGAACAGCAAGAAGGTGCCGCAGGTGTTCGTCGCCACCGGCGCGACGACGTTTTCGGCCGAATTTGACAAGTACCCGTATACGTTCGGCTGGCAGCCGGTGTACCAGGGCGAGGCGCTCATTTACGCCCAGTACATTCTCAAGAACACACCCACCGCCAAAATTGGCGTCATTTACCAAAATGATGACTACGGCCAGGACTACCTCGACGGGTTGACCAAAGGCCTGGGCACGAAGGCTGCCGACATGATTGTCGACAAGGAAAGTAACGACGTTGGCGCGCCCGACCTCAACTCGCAGATTCTCAAACTGAAAAACTCCGGCGCCGATACGCTGTTCGTGTTCGAAACGCCTTCACCCGCGATCAAGGCACTTGTCGGTACGTTCCAGGCGGGTTGGCAGCCAACCATCTACCTCAACTCGGTTGCCGCGCCTGTGCCATATGTACAGGCTGCACAAAAAGCGGCAGGCGATGCTGCGGCTGTGAACGGCATCTTGACCGTGGCGTACTTGAAAGACTCAGCCGATCCTGCGCAAGCCAGCGACGCTGGAATGCAGTTGTACAAGCAGGTCATGAGCAAGTACTACCCTGACGGTAAGCTCGAGGACGCCTTCAACGTGTTTGGCATGGCTCAGGCATGGAGCCTTGTCGACGTGCTCAAAAAGGCCGGCCCGAACCTCACCCGCCAGGCGGTCATGGACCAACTCAACAGCCTGAGCCAGACCGAGAACCCGTTCATGTATACGGGCATACCGATCAAGAACACCAGCAGCGATCACTACACCATCACTCAGGAATACCTGGCCAAGTACGACCCGGCCGCTAACGATTTCAAACCGATCTCGCAGCCGATCGACGTACGCGGCCAGATCAAGTTTCCGTGAGGCTCGCGCCCAGTCTCCAGCGCGGACAGGGTGGCGCGAGCGTGGCTGCCCGGTCCAGACAGCGCAGCGCTCGGTGCGCTCGTCAGGGCGGCAGCCGCGGAAGGCGCGGGTGAGGTTGAGGGCTCGCCTGGTGGCACGGCCGGATGAGGATGGCTTGCGGGCTCGCGCGCAGATCCCCGCGACGCTTCAGGGCGCGTGGTCCGCAGGCCGAGGCGAGTTGACTCGGGTGCGCGCGAGGTGATGGCCCAGGCTGATGTCCTGCTAGCCGTTCGCGAGGTGAGCCTGCGCTTTGGCGGGGTGGCGGCGCTGGATGGTGTCTCATTCGACATCCCGACTGGCAAGATCGTCGGATTAATCGGCCCCAACGGCGCCGGCAAGACCAGCCTCTTCAATTGCATCTCCCGCCTGTATCAACCGACCGCTGGCAGCATCCGGCTCGACGGGCGTGAGTTGCTGCGTCTGCGTCCACACCAGGTGATCAGCCTGGGTATCGCCCGCACCTTCCAGAACGTGGCGCTGTTCCCACGCATGAGCGTGCTCGACAACGTGCTGGTCGGCGATCACACCGGGCCGCTGGCTGCAGCCGGGGCCATCGCGTCCGCGCTGCGGCTTGGACGGGCGCGCCGAGCAGAGCGCCAGGCCGTCGAACGCGCGCTGATGGCGCTCGACATCGTGGATCTGCGGGCGCTGGCGGGCGCCTATAGCGGAAGCCTGCCGTTCGCTATTCAGAAGCGCGTGGAGCTGGCACGCGCGCTCGTTTCACGTCCGCGCCTGCTGCTCCTGGACGAGCCAGCTGGCGGGCTCAACCACACCGAGGTACGCGAGCTGAGCGAGCTCATCAGGCGGATCCACGCGCAGTACAGCCTGACCGTGCTGTTGGTCGAGCATCACATGAACCTGGTCATGAGCATCTCGGATCACGTGGTGGTGCTGAGCTTTGGGCGCAAAATTGCCGAGGGCGCTCCGGACGAGGTGCGCAACAACGCAGCAGTCATCGAGGCCTACCTAGGAGTCCCTGGTGCCGCTGCTTGAGCTCTCGCGGCTGAACGCGAGCTATGGGCCCCGACGGGTTCTTCACGAGGTCGACTTGAATGTCGAGGAGGGCGAAATCGTCGCCATCTTGGGCGCCAACGGAGCCGGCAAAACGACTACCCTGCGGGCCATCTGTGGCTCGATACACCGTGTCGGTCGACTGACCTTTCTGGGCGAATCAGTGCTAGGCTGCAGCGCGGCGGACGCCGCTCGCCTCGGGATAGCGCACGTGCCGGAGGGACGCGGAACGATGGGCCAGCTGACCGTTGCGGAGAACCTCCAGATGGGCGCCTACGTGCGGCGGGACCGTAGGATTGCGGCTGACCTGGAGCGCGTGTTTGCCTATTTTCCGATCCTCCAGGAGCGGCGGAAACAGTACGCGGCCACGCTCAGTGGCGGAGAACAGCAAATGCTGGCTATCGGTCGGGCACTGATGGCCCGTCCGAAACTGGTGCTGTTGGACGAGCCATCCCTGGGGCTGGCGCCGCTCATCGCCCAGCGCATTTTCGCGTTGATCGCCACGATCAATCGGGATCTGGGCGCCGCGGTGCTGCTGGTTGAGCAGAATGCGGTCGCAGCGCTGCAAATCTCACATCGGGCGTACGTGCTCGAGTCAGGCCGCGTCGCGGTCAGCGGCCGCAGCGCCGAGCTGAAAGAACACGACGGCGTTCGCCGCTCCTACCTGGGCTACTAAGTGCGGCTGAGGATTCGGCTCACGCCGCACTCGCCCGGTCGCTTCGCTCTCTGCCTAGCGGGCGGGTTTCGCTGGGAACGAGCGCTCTGCGCGGGTGGGGCATTGGGCGCGAGCCTGGCGCCAGCCGCGTGGGGCGGGTGGAATGAGCTTTGGCTCCCCAAATACGGGTCGCCTGTCCCGACCGCGGCTTGGGACAGGCGTTGGGGGCCACGGGCACGATGAAGGAGGTTCTGGAACAGGTCGTCGCCGGGGTCGCGGCGGGCGGGATCTACGCCAGCCTGGCTCTGGCGCTGGTGTTGATTTATCGAGCGATGGGCTTAATCAACTTTGCCCAGGGTGAGTTCGCCATGTTCACGGCCTTCATCTGCTGGTCGCTGGTCGAGGGTCTGCAGCTGCCGTATGGCGTGGCTGTCGCCATCACCCTCGTCGTAGCGTTCGTGGGCGGCCTGGGCATCGAACGCCTGATCGTGCGGCCCTTCGAACGTGGTTCGCCGCTGGTCATTGTCATCGTGACGCTGGCTCTGTTCGAGATTGCCAACTCCGTCGCAGGTTTCTTGTGGGGCTACACCCCTCGCTCGTTTCCATCTCCCTTTCCTGCCAAACCCGTCGACGTGGGCGGCATCCTGATCGGCGTTCAAGACGCCGCCATCATCGGCGTCAGCATGCTCACGCTGGGCTTGCTGTACCTGCTCTTCAACCGCACCAAGCTGGGCCTGGCCATGCGGGCTGCAGCGCTCTACCCCGAGGTGAGTCAGATGCTTGGCGTGCGGACCGGCCTGATGCTCGGGTTGGGCTGGGGATTGGCCTCAGCCGTGGGGGCGGTGTCGGGGATCCTGGTTGCGCCAAAGATCCTGCTCGAGCCGAACATGATGCAGAGCGTGATCATCTACGCCTTTGCAGCGGCAGTCCTGGGCGGCATCGACAGTCCAATCGGCGCGGTCGTGGGCGGCCTGGCGCTCGGCGTCTTATTGGCCCTGATCGGCGCGTATGTGCCAGCGCTCGCGGATTTACGATTGGCGCTATCGCTGCTCCTGATCGTCGTGCTGCTGGTTGTCCGCCCTTCGGGGCTCTTCGGCCAGGTTCAAGCACGCAGGGTGTAGCCAAACAAACACACGAAGGACACGGCAGACGATGTACGAATTCAGCCCGACCAGCGAGCAGGAGCGAGTGATCGAGAGGGTGCGGGCGCTCATGGATGAGCTCGTCTACCCGAATGAATCCGAGTCCGTGCCGCACCGGGGGCTGCCGCGCGATCTGCTCCGTACGCTCCAGGCACGCGTGAAAGCTGAGGGCCTCTGGGCGGCTCACTTGCCAGCGGAGGCCGGCGGTCTCGGAATGGGCAACGTGACGCTTGGCTTGATCAACGAGCAGCTTGGGCGGAGCCCGATCGCGCCACGCGTCTTCGGCACATCAGCACCAGATACGGGCAACACCGAGATCTTGTGGCTGGCCGGCACCCCAGACCAGAAGCAGAGGTATCTCGAGCCTCTGCTCGCAGACGACATTCGATCGTGCATCGCGATGACGGAGCCAGAAGTCTCCGGCTCCGACCCTACCCAGATCCGGAGTACGGCAGTCTGGGACAGCGGTGCGTGGGTTATCAACGGCCACAAGTGGTTCATCACCAACGCCAGCGGCGCGGCATTCGCGATCGTGTTTGCCATCACCGACCCGTCGGCCCTGCCGCATCGACGCGCGAGCATGTTCATCGTCGAAACCGATACACCTGGGTACGAGCTCGTCCGCGAAGTGCCGGTGATGGGCGACCAGAGCGAAGGCGGCCACTGCGAGCTTCGCTTCGTCAACTGCCGGGTCCCCGCCCAGAGCATGTTGGGCCAACGCGGCGACGGTTTCTCGCTGGCGCAGGCGCGATTGGGCGCTGGTCGAATCACCCATTGCATGCGCTGGCTCGGCGTGGCTCAGCGCGCTTTCGAGCTGATGCTGGCCCGAGCCACCGAACGTGAGACTCGCGGCCACAAGCTGGCCGAGCTGCAGACCATCCAGAACTGGATTGCTGATTCGGCGGCCGAGATTCACGGGTTTCGCTTGATGACCCTGCACGCAGCCTGGCGTATGGACACCGGGGCCGATGCGCGCACGGAAATCTCGATGATCAAGTTCGTCGGCGCGCGTGTGCTGCACGATGTGCTGGACCGTGCCATCCAGGTGCATGGCGCGCTTGGCTTCAGCCAGGACTCGCCGCTCGAGGGCTGGTATCGCGAAGCTCGCGCAGCACGCATCTACGACGGCCCGGACGAGGTGCACCGCATGGTCGTCGCGCGGCAGATCCTCCGCGCGTTCCGCCCTGCGACAGCAGCGCCCAGCCCTCAGGCCTCGGTGGATGGTGAAAGGACTCCCAAATCCAGGCAGGCGCTCCGCGTCTGAGCCCATCATTTGAGACTTAACGGTAAGCGCTGATAGCTAGCTGCGCATGCTCAAGACCATCCCCGTCCGCCCCGACGAGGGCTTCTCCAGTGCCCAGGTTGGCGACTTCTTGCGTGCCGCAGGGTTGACCGGCTTCGATCCCAGCCAGCTGACGGTCGAACAGTTCCCGGCCGGCCACTCCAACCTGACGTATCTGCTCCGCTGCGGCGACTGGGAAGCCGTGTTGCGACGACCGCCACTCGGCCCCGTACCACC
>JBPCIO010000297.1:0-5033 GCA_051006215.1 Chloroflexota bacterium | reverse complement strand
GTCCAGCACGATCGCGTCTTCGCCTGGTTCCAGTGTCTGCGGGTTCAGGGCGATCGCATCTTTGCCCACCTCGCCGACGGCGATTCGCGGCTCGCCATCCCACAGCGCGCGCACGAGCTTTGCGCGCGTCCAAGCGCTTTCTGGAAGCAGGCGCACGATGGCTCGCGCGTGGGGCTGGCCGGCTTCGCTCGGGTAGCCCCGCTCGACGCTCACGCCTGGCACACCTGTCAGCCCGGCGAGCCAGCCCTGCACCGCCGCTTCGTAGTTCGCCAGCAGTGCGGCTTCGTCCTGCTGGAGCGACCATTCGACGGCCGCCAGGATGCCCAGCATCTCCTCTTTGCCGACTTTCATCGGGCGCCCGAGGCTGTGATTGGGTGGTCCGTTCGCAGCACACGCGTCGATGAGCCCGTGCTTGCCAAGCACCAGTCCGCTGGATTGCGGCCCGCGCAGTCCTTTACCACCCGAAAAGATGGCCACGTCGGCCCCGAGCTCGCGAGTAAAATGCCACAGATTTGCCACCGGCGGAATCTGAGCAGCTGCATCGACGAACACCCTGACGTCGGCTGCGTGCGCAGTGGCGATCACTTCCTCCAGCGGCAGGGCGCCGGAGGCGTAGTGCGCGCCGGCGAAGTACAGCACGCCTACGGTGCGCGGCGAAAAGGCTGCCTCCAATTCACCGGGCCGCGTGCCAATGTCGACCATGCGTGCGCCAGTTTGGCGAGCGGCCTGGTCGTAGCCATTGCGTTGTGATCGGTAGACGATCACTTCGGGTGCAGGGCCATCCGTGTGTGGCAGAGAAGTCACCAGCGCGCCGCCGCCGTCGGTGATGCAGGCGGCGAGAGCGATCGTCATGCCCGCGGCTGCGCCCGACGAGATGTAGCAGGCTTCGTTTCCGGTCAGCTCCGCGATGCGCCGCCCGACCGTGGTCTGCAGCTCCACGAGGTCGACGAACGCTTCGGCGCCGGCTCGCATGGCGTCGAGGACGGGGGCGGGAATGCGCGAACCACCGAGGCGGGTCAAGGTCGCTGCCGCGTTGATCACCGGTCGCACGCCCAGGTCTGAGTAGCGGTGGGGTGGAGTGGTCATACTTGCTCGCGGAAGCGGGACCGCGGCTCAGCACCAAGTTGGCCAGCCAACCAGGCGTCGAGCCACACCTGGTCGACTGCTCCCTTGTGGCTGAGGCGATATGTTTCGCACGAGCCGCCACAAACAGAGCGCAACGCGTCCAACCAGGTCTGCCCGCCCAGTCCGTCGGCATCGACGGTGGTGAGCATGGTCGCCGACCGGAGCGCCGCGATGTGGTGGATCGGGTCGAAGTAGGCCAGCGTGTCCGCGACGGCAGCGCGCGATTCGGGCGCGCTTCGCAGGTAGTCGTTCAGCTCCTCCACCGGGTAGGCGTCGGTGCGCTGGCTGGCCTCCAACAGTCGGTACAGCAGCAGCTCGCTGGCCAGGATGGCCGTGAAACCGGGCCGGCGTGCGGCGGTGATCAATGCCAGATCATCGCCCTGGATCCCGACCCGGTCGCCGTCAAGCTCCGGGCGCGAGCGGAGGAATTCGGCACCCCGTATGCAGTCGGCAACGATACCGCGGTAGATATACGTTTCGGGGTTATCGATGCCCAGGGTCAACAGGCCGGGATATGCGGCCGCGAAGGGCTGGTCGGCCCGGCGCTGACCGCGGTGCGTCAATTGGAAGACGGCGTACCGCTCGCGATCGTAGTAGTCCGGGATGTGGTTGACGCTGCCGTAGCGGGGGGTAATAAGCAGGCCCGGTACCTGGGCCCGAGCGTCGGCGTGGTTCGGCACGCTGTACACACCCGAAATGCGATACGGGCCAACGCTCGTTAGCCGCACCGCGTACGTCGTCGACGCGGCGGTAGAATGTTGCGGCAGCGGTTCCAGCGCAGCGCTCATCGGGTAGAGGGCCAGATCGTCGTCGACCGCCTTCCAGAAGGCCTCCAGTGTCTGGTTCATGCGCTATCCCTCACACCAGCCGGTTTAAGGTGCTCGGCCAGAAAGGCCTGGATACGTGCCGACTCCCAGTACGCCCCGGCGTCGTGCCCGCAGCCGGCGTACGTGTGGAGCTCCTTCGGACACGCGAGCGCGTCGTACATCGCGAAACCGGTCTCAGGCGGGCACACGTCGTCTTGTAATCCCAGATTGACCAGCATCGGGCAGCGTATGCGGGGTGCGAAGTTGATGCCGTCAAAATAGTTGAGCGTCTCGCGCACGGCGCCTTCCCGATCCGGGTGGCGGCGCAGATACTCGTTGATCTCCTCGTACGGATAGGAGTGCGTCAGGGCGGCGGCGTACATGAAGCCGCACAGATACGGGGCGCACGCTGCGGCGCAGCGGATCGATTCTGGCCGTGATGCGGCGGTGGTGATGGTAAGAGCTCCGCCCTGGCTGCTGCCGTGGACCCCGATGCGGGCAGGGTCGACCTCGGGTCGAGTGTGCAGGAAGTCGACTGCTCGGGTGGCGTCGACGTAGAAGCCTCGGTAGGCGTACGTGTGGCGATCGACGACATTGTCGATCAGCAGGCCAGGATAGCCCGGGTTGTACTGGCGGTTGGAGCGCAGTTTGCCGCGCGGCGCCACGCCGACCGCGGCGTAGCCGAGCTTCGCCCACGACTTCGGCAGTGTTGGTTCGGAGATGTAGCCGGGCACGATGAGCAGGCCCGGATAGGGCGGTCGCAGATAGGACTCCTTGGGCGCGCAGTACCAGCCGGCGATTCGGACGTTGTCAAGGCTGTCATATCCAATCTCGAACACGTCGACGCTACTGGTCGACCGCGCCGCGACGGCCTCGACGCTCGCCCGCAGCGGGATGCGGTCGGCGGCGGCCATGATCTCGGCCCAGAAGGCGTCAAAATCAGGCGGACGGACGGCGGTCGTGGGGTGGTGCTTGGCCGGATCTCGGCGGACTACGTCAGGCATGGGGGCTCACCCCGATGGTATGCTCGACCGCTTCGGCCAGGCTATCGTCCGATCAAAGGTGGAGGACGCGATGTGCTCAACGCATTCAGGTGATGATGAGTCGCGGGCGGCCCAGCGGCCCAGCCCAAGCGCGGTGTGGGACAATTTGAAGCAGCCCGGGCCCCTCGGCTGGAAGCTGCGTCGATTGTTTGCCAACACGGCGATCAAGGTCACGCGTCGCCAAACGTGCTGTGGCAATACGGGGGAGCCAGGTTGTTGAATGCCAGCCAAGGTGCCTCGGTCTGAGGCGCCAGCCTAAGCCAGCCTAGGCCAGCCTGGCCGTTAGCTGTCGTCGCCGACCTGGCGCGACGGCTGTGCTGTATGTTTGAAGGCCGGTGAGTATTTCCTCGTGAGCGTGCCCGTCCGACCGGCAGCCACCGTCGCACCCCTCCGACAGTCTGCTCTGCAGCGCGTGTTCGGCGCTCTGGGCGAGAACCATCATTATCGTTCGTACTGGTACGGCAACCAGGCCAACACCCTGGTCATGCAGATGCAGATGGTGGCCAACGGTTACCTGGCCTTCACCCTGACCGGCTCGGCGACCGCCCTGGGGCTGGTCGCCTTCGCGTCGAGTTTGCCGATGCTGGTGTTCTCACCCTTGGGTGGCGTGCTGGCCGACAGACTGCAGAAGCGCAAGCTGCTGTTGACGATTCAAGCGGTGCAGTGCCTGATCTCGCTGGTCATTGGCGTGCTGGTCGCCCTGGACCGCATCGAGTACTGGCATCTGCTCGTGAGCGCGGCGCTCCAGGGCGTGAGCTTCGCCATCATGATGCCGACCCGCCAGTCCTGGATCCCGCAGCTCGTGCGGCGCGAGGATTTGACCAGCGCGCTCGCGCTCAACAACGCCGGAATGAACGCCAGCCGGGTGATCGGCCCATCGCTCGCGGGCGTGTTGATCGCCGTGCCGTGGTTCGGTGTCAGGGGTGTCTTCTTCGTGCGTGTTCTCGCGTTTGCCTGGGTGCTGTACACGATCCTGAAGATCCCGATTCTGGGTGAGCCCGAAACAAGAGAGGTCCGCCTGGGTATGGAGCGCGTTCGCGACCTCGGTCAGCAGCTCACCTCTGGTATGCGCTACATCTGGAGTCAGCAGACCCTGCGGTCGCTGTTCATCTTCGCGGTCATCACCATGCTGCTGGGGCAGTCGTATCAGCAGCTTCTGCCTGCGTATGCCCTGGGCGTCTTCGACGTCGGGCCAGAAGGCCAGGGTGTCATGCAGACCGTGGTTGGCCTGGGCGCGCTCATTGGCTCGTTGACCATGGCGTACCTGAGCCAGAACCCGAATCGGGCCAAGATCCAGGCCTACACCGGCACCGGCCTCGGCATCGCTCTGGCACTCTTCGGTTTGTGCGCGGCATTCCAGCAATTCATTCTGTCGTTGATCGCACTGTTCCTGGTTGGGCTGACGCTTGACTTCAACGCCACGATCAACCAGACGCTGATCATGCTGAATACGGACCGCGCTCTGTACGGCCGGGTAATGTCGGTGTACATGATGACGTTCGCCCTCTCGGGCTTCAGCGCGTCGGCCTCGGGCTACCTGATGGACCGCGTGGGCGGCGCGCTGACCATGCTCCTACAGGGCGCCCTGCTGGCCATCTTCGTCGTGCTGATGGCGACTCTGAATTCAGGCTACCGTAAGATTCGCAATTCGATCAGCTGATAGGCTCTGGGGCAGTAGGAATTCGTTAAAGTAAGATCGTTGGTTGCGGCACGGTAGGAATTCGTAACGAGTCTATTCATTAAGTCGTGGGCTTCGGCCCCCTCCCCAGGGCTTCTCGCCCTGGACCTCGCGTCCAGGTGAGCTCGGAAAACAACTCCCACAACCGCCCGCTGCCGCGCTCGGGCTGCACGTTTGTGCCTACTTCGGTGGTTAGCGCTGAACTGAAGACGTTGCCTGAAGGTGCGACCCAGAAAGTGGTTGTTCAGGAGGGTGTTGCGAGCATTCTTTGCGCGAGGTCCAGGGCGAGTAGCCCTTGTATCTTGAATGCGCGTCCTGAGACAGTTCAGGGCGCGTGCAGCCGAACGGGACAGACCGCAAAGCCCTCGGTCCCTCCAGACC
>JBPCIO010000296.1:0-6884 GCA_051006215.1 Chloroflexota bacterium | reverse complement strand
CTGGGGAGGGGGCCGCAGCCTACGACTTAATGAATAAACTCGTTACGAATTCCTACCGTGCCGCAGCCCATGATTATAAAGTCAAACTCGTTACGAATTCCTACAGAAATACCTCCTTCCCACTTCTTATCTTAGAACAAGGCGACGGGATTCGCTGGCGAGCCTGTGCCTCCGACCACCACCAGCGGCAGCAGCATGAACATGAACTCGTAGCGGCCTTGTTCGGCACACGCCGCCGCCAGGGGCTCGAGCAGCGCATTGTCCACGAGGGCCACGCCGTAGGCAAAGATGGCACCGTGCACTGACCACGGCAGGTCGTAGCCATTGGGCTGGTAGTCCATCATGTCCCAGACGAGCACGGCGGCGTCGTTGTCGCGGATGAACGGCAGACACGACGCATGCAGGCCCGGTCGCGACGGGCTGGACCCCCAGATCGGATTGGCGCGGTCCCACGCCTCGCGGCCGCCGTAGACGACCAGCGCGTCACCCGGCTCGAGGCTGACTGCCTGGGCCTTCGCGACATCCTCCAGCTCCCAGCCGTGGATCGGCTGGTGGTGGTTTACGAACGGCTCGCCCCGGAACCGCGGCACGTCGAGCAACACGCCGCGGGTGATGATGCCGTTCGACCAGTTGGTGATCGCGCCAAAGCCGGCGCCCTCAAAGCCGATCTCGTCAGCAGGCACACGACCGTTCCACATGCCGTCCTCATTCCAGACGTGGCACAGCGAGTCGATGTGCGTGCTGGCTAGACCGTGGTACGACACGCCGTAGTAGTCGATCGCGCCGCCGCCGGTCCCACGGTCCAACAACTGTACGAAGTGCTGGGCCGGGGTCGGGTTGTTGGCTGCAGGAGTCTTGGGGAACGCCCGGCTGAGTGAAACGGATCGACCGCTGCGTACCAGCGACGCGGCGCGGGCGCGTTTTTCGGCGGTGATCAGATTGACCGCGCCGACCTGGTCATCCGCTCCCCAGCGGCCCCAGTTGCGACGCTCCCTCAGGTACGACTCGACTTCAGCTTTGGTCGGGAGTGGGCGCTCTGGCATCACGCACTTCCTGGTGACAACCTCGTGGTGGTGGACATCGCCTCGAGCGGCCTCAGCTCGAGACGCCGACGCGTTCGCGCGGGCTCCAGCTGGTGACCGTGCCCGGGGAGATACCGGCCGCGCTGCGCTGCTTGGTTACCGCTTCGATCAGCGCCTGGATGTAGCCATTCGCAAAGGCTCGACCGCGATGGCCCCAGACGGTGTCCTGGAATGTCTGCGGCACGTGATCGTCGATGAAAAAGCTGCTGAAACCCACGTCGTAGTAGATTTCCATAGCCTTGAACATATCGACGTACCCGGTATTGATGAACTCTTCGCGGAATGTCGGAACGGTGCCAGAGACGTTCCGAAAGTGCACGTACAGGATCTTGTTGCGCGATCCGAAGTAGCGAATCTTGTCATAGATGTCGACGTCGTCACGCATTTCGGCCATGGTGCCCTGGCAAAACTCGATCGCGTTGCAGTCGCTTGGGTAGATCTCGATCAGGCGCTTATAGGCGGCAAAGTCGCGCAGGATCTGAGGCACCCCACCCAGTACTGGTACGGGCGGATCGCACGGATGGATACCTAGTCGAATTCCCTCCTCTTCGGCGATCGGCGTAATGATGCCGATCCAGTGCTCGAGATTGGCCCACATCTCTTCTTCGGTGTACTGACGCCCGTGCGTCAGAGGCATGCTCTGGGCGATGCCGTCGTCGAACGCGGTTGCCACCGCCCCGCCGCGAATACGCTCAGGCGGAGTCCGCCACACATGGGATGGCATCCAGTTGTAGCCAAAGATAGGAATACCGGCCCGCGCGATGTTGCGCACCGTGTAAATCATGTTCTCGATCTGCTCGTCGCGGCGCGGGCCGTTCAACATGATGTGGTCGTAAAAAGCGCTCGGCACGTTCTCGAGCGCCATCAACTTGAGCCCGTACTGCTCAACGCTCAGTCGTAACTTAACCAGGTCGACCATCTCCCAGCGCTGCGCACCTGGTAGCAGCGGGGTGTTGAGCAGGACATCGTTGCCGCCGTACTGCGCGGCAAACTGCAAGAACTCGGCCGTAGCCACGTTGAACTGTCCGAAGCCTGGACGCATATCCCGAGCCTACCACCAGCTTGCGGAGGTATGCTCGACCGGACCATGAAGGCCGCCGTACTCAACGATTTTGGACAGCCGCTGAACCTCGAAGACGTCGAGCTTGACCCGCCGCGGACGGGCGAGGTGCAGCTTCGCATCGGTGCAACAGGCGTGTGCCACAGCGATTACCACGTCATCAAAGGCGAATGGAAATACGAGCTGCCGATAATCCTCGGGCATGAGGCGGCGGGCGTGGTCGAAGTGGTCGGCCCCAACGTGACCGGCGTGAAGGCTGGCGACCACGCTGTGCTGTCCTTTCGGCCCGCGTGCGGGGTGTGCCGATTGTGCGCCATGGGCCGCTCGGTGTTGTGTGAGGGTCGCACAGGCGAGCGATTCAAGATGCATGATGGGACGGCGCGCGTGCATCGTAATGGCCAGGACCTTGCGGTCCTGGGTCGCATGGGGTCGTTCGCCGAGCGCGTCGTCGTGCCGGCCGAGCAGGTGGTGCCGGTGCGCAAGGACGTGTCGATGGAGGTGCTGGCGCTGATCGGCTGCGCTGTGACGACCGGCGTTGGCGCGGTGATCAACGCTGCCAAAGTGGAGCCGGGCAGCAGCGTGGCGGTGATTGGCTGCGGCGGAGTCGGGTTGAATGTGATCCAGGGCGCGGCGCTGGTGAATGCTGGCCGCATCATCGCCGTCGATCTGCTTCCGAACAAGCTGGAGTACGCCCGCCAGTTTGGCGCCACCGACACCATCGACGGCAGCACGGGCGATGCCGTCGAGCAGGTGCGCGCCCTCACCGGCGGCGGGGTGGACTACGCGTTCGAAGTGATCGGCAATGGCAAGACGGTCGAGCAGGCCATCCAGATGACCCGTGTGGCTGGCACGGCGTGCATTGTGGGCATGGCGCCGCAGGGCACACGCTCGAGTTTCGATCCGCTCATGTTCGTCAACAAGGAGACCAAACTTATCGGAACCTGGTACGGCTCAGCCCGACCGCGCATCGATTTTCCGCGCATCATCGAGTTGACATTGGCGGGCAAGCTGAAGGTCGAGGAGTTGATCTCGCGGCGCTACACGCTCGACCAGATCAACGAAGGCTTCGACCGCCTTGGCCGCGGCGAGGTCGCCCGCGGGGTCATCGTGTTCTAAAAGCCCCGGAAGAGCAATGTGGCGTATGAGCTGGCAAGGTGGGATTGACCGTCAAGTCGAGGCCACACCCGGGTGACGTGCGGCAGAAGTCACTTCACGCTATCCACGTTCGCGTAAGAACCGCCACAGAATCAGCGAGTTGCCGCCTCGGCACACGGATGACGATCGCTGCGCTGCTGGTATTCCTACGCGCGGGCGCGCCACGGGGGCTGCTGCCGTGGGTTCACAATGTTCGTCTCACTCTGCGCATACTCTCAATTGGGGTCCGCGCTGGCATTTGGCCTGGTCCTGCTGCCTGGCTCAGCCGTGGCGGCTGCGGACAACTGTTCGCCCGGCCAGACACCTCAGTTCCGTGCAGGCTTCGCACACCCTTCAATCACCGACGGCTTCAACCATTGGGCGGCCACCTCGTCCGGAATGCGACGGTGGACGGGGACGAGCGTCGATCCGCCGTCTGCCGCCAACTACCACCTTTGCGGCATTCGCCGGTGATACCCAGCGCGAACTTCTCCCGCTGGGCTAGATGGACCTGAACACTCCACTCAAGCCGCGCAGGCGACTTTCCAGAGAACAGGGACGCCTCCACAGCATCACCGCCAGCACCCAAGCACGCAGGCGCGCAACGGTTGCGCCTCCCACGTGTGGGCTTGGTGTGGCTTGAGTGTGTGGTGTAGGGAAACGGACGAGCTGAGACTGGCACCGCAGGGATGGAAAGTATGCCGAATCGCTCGCTGGGACGCGCAAGCGCCACGGTTTTAGTGTGCCTGACCGCAGTCGTTGGCAGCTGCGCTCCGCCGCCGGCAGCGCTTGCGCCAAGACCTACGCTGTCGGCTGCGGCAGCCGCTCCAACTGGCGCGCCAACCCCGACCTCCGGCAGCTGCGGCGACCACTGCGCCAGCCGCAGCGACCACCGCCAACAGTTGCAAGGTGGCCCAGCTCTACGGAAGCCCGACCGCCGCTAAGGGTTGGAGCTGGGCCCACGGGCAGTCGTTCCTGGCGGTCAAGAAGGAGCTACCCTGGGTCGACCTATCGATCCGTGCGGACGGTGTTGACGGTGAGGACAAACCGGGCGTCGAGGACCTGATCGAGAGCATGGTCCAACAGGGCGCCAAAGTTGTTTACACCACATCGCCCGTCTTCATGGAGCCGGCACGTATCGTCGCGGCTCGCCATCCGGATGTGGCCTTCTTCAACGCCGCGGGCGTGCCCGACAGGAACGAGCCGCTAAACGTTAGCTACAACAACGCTACCATCGAAGAGGGCCGCTACATCACCGGCGAGGTGGCGGGCATGGTGGTTGAACCTGGCGCGAACCTAGGCTATGTTGCCTCACAGCCAACCGCAGAGGTGTTCCGCGGAGAGAACGCTTTCGCCCTGGGTGCCATGCAGACCAATCCGACTGCCAGGGTCCACAACAGGTGGACGTTGACGCGCTTTGACCCCAACCTCGAGAGGCAGGCCGCTCAGTCGCTGCTGGACGCGCCGGTCAACGCTTCGCTGCTCAGTCAGCACCAGGATTCGCCAGTCACGCAGCTCACCGCGCAGGATGCCGGCAAGTTCGGCATTGGCTTCGGCGTGGACATGAGCGACGCGGCACCGAACGCATCGCTGACGGCGCCCACCTGGAATTGGACGGGCTACTACAAGTACACCATTCAAAGGACGTGTCCAGGGGGTACATGGCTCTTCGGGGGCAAGGCGAATCCACCCTGGGACTACCGGTACTGGATGGGATCGTTCCAGGCTGGCACGGTCCAGGCAGCGCCGTTGAACATGGCCGCCCTCGCGAATCACCCACGCAAGGACCAGATTCTGAGGCTCTACACCGACGAAGTAGCGGCGTTTCGAACCGGCCAGAAGTCATTCGAGTCGATCTTCACCGGACCGATTAAGGACAACGAAGGCAAGGTGCGCATTCAGGGTAAGCCGGAGATTGGCGCGCTGTACGACGAGCGCGGGCTGTGGTTCGTTGCGAACGTACAGGGTTCGCCGAAGCCCTGACTCAGAGCCAATCGGTCGCGAGAAGCACGACATTTGGCCCGCCACCGTTGCATTCGCGGGATTGTTCGGAACCACGGCTACGGGAGTACTCCAGAGCCTGTCCGCTAGAGACAGCTCGGCCGCCACGTACAGCAGGCGTGACTCGCACTTGCGCTCCATCATCTGCTGACGATCGTGGCGGGTGAGACGTCGACCGCTGCCATCATGTCCTCCAGGCGACCTCTGCTCTGGCTCCGGCGCAGCGTAGCACCGGCGACGGACAACCCCGGCCTTGCGCCAGGGGTGCTGGCACCCACGCGGTCCCGAGAACCGCCAGCCGCAAGATGACAAGGAGCCGCTGTGTTGGGCAGCCGGCAACTCGTCGTCCACAGCGGCCGGCTGCCTTGCCCCATCGTGAGTCGCCCCTGTGACCAGAACGACGGGGACGTCACCGTCTCCGCAATCAAAACGTCAGGCCCTCAAGGTTCGCGGCGCGCATCCCAGGCTCTCTGAATCTACTGACCGGTCGGGCTTACAACGGGCATAAGCTCTCCGATCACGAGGAGGGCAGGTCCATGGCAATTGAAGGCCAGCGGCAGGACACCTACGTCCACAATCGCAGCCCCGAAGATCAGGAACGTCTCAAGCGCATCGCCGGTGCCCTGGACGCACGCACCCGCCTCACCTGCAGCCGCGCCGGCCTGGCGGCAGGGGCGCGCGCGCGGGGACGCGGGCTGTGGCCCTGTGGGGGCGCTGCCGATTCTGGCGGAGCTGGTCGGCCCGAGCGGAGTGGTGGTCGGGGTGGACACCAGCGCCGCGGCGCTGGCCCAGGCGCGTGGCGTGCTCGACGAGGCCGGGCTCACGGCCGTGGAGCTCGTCCAGGCCGACATCAACGCCGACGGCTTGGCTGCCGTCAGCGCGTGGGCGCCGTATGACCTGGCGATCTGTCACCTGGTCCTAATGCACCAGGCGAACCCCGCCGCGACACTGCGCACCATCGCGCGTTCGCTGCAACCGGGCGCCCGCATCGTGGCGATCGACCAGGTCTTCGATCCGGGCTCTCCACGCTGCGGCCCTCGCGTCCCGGCCATCACGCGCATCTTCGCCCTGCACGAGGCGCACATGCGTCACCGGGGCGCCGCGCCGGATGTGGCATGGCGGTACGCGGACCTGTGCATAGACGCCGGGCTGCGGCTGATTGAGCAGCAGGGGTTCTTCACGATGCACGCCACCGACGCCGCTATCGTCCTGGACATCTCCGGCGCCATCCTCTCAACACAAAGGGAGGGCCTGGTCAGGGCCGGCCTGACGCATGAGGGTGAAGTGGAGGCACTCCTGGCCGAAGTAGACGCCGCCCGGGTGCGGGGCTTGCGCCTGAGCACCAGCCCAGTGTTCGTCGAGCTGATCGCCGAGGTCGCGTGAGCCTTCGAGACCCGAAGTTCCAGTAGCGTCACTCGGTCCCTGGCGCCAAGTAGGACCAGGGACTGGGGTGACACGCTTCGGTAAAAACCGAATGTACGATAGTGTCCCTTATCTAGAGCGGGACCCCGAACCCCGTTTAGCTACGTTGCGAGTATGTTCACAACGTAGACCGAGGCGCAGTTGAGTCGGCAATTGCGTACGGTGAATCGACTCGCTTTGTGTAC
>JBPCIO010000295.1:0-7440 GCA_051006215.1 Chloroflexota bacterium | reverse complement strand
AGGATCAGCGCGACGGCCGCTAGCCCCCAGGCTGGCAGGCCAGCCTGTAGGCCCATGACCAGCGCGAGAGCCGCGACCGCGAAGCCGGCGACGCGCCGACCGGCGGAGGCCGAGAGCTGGACTCCAGCCACCTGCAGGCGCACGTTGCAGAGTCTGGACATCCTGCGCTGCGTTCTCCGCCAGGCGGCCAGGAGTGTCCGCAGCGGCTTCCCAGGGGCTGCCGGCGACGTCGCGGGCGAGGCCAGTGCCGCCCCCGCCCCCACGCGGACGCCAGTGTCATCCGGCGTTAACCCGAGCCCTGACGAGCCCAGACCGCGTCCGAGCTGGAGCGGGGCCGGGCGCGGCTGCCCCAATGGCCGCGAGTCTGCCAGCGGCTGGACCACCCGCGCAACGGGTTCGATCTCGGGCCGTGCGCGCCCAGCGCGTGTAAGCTGCAGGCGGCTGGCCCGAGTGGAGTCCAGGACCCCAGCCATCGTGAGTTTGCGCAGCGGGCGACGAATGTGTTGAGGCGCCAGCCCCAGCATTCCCGCCAGATCCCCAGAGTCCCCAATCCCAGCATGGACCAACCCCTCGAGCGTCTGCTCCAGTTGGCCACGCGTCGAATGCAGCTCAGTCACGGGCGAGTCGACGCCGGAGCTCACCTACGTCCAGGACCTCGCCGGCTTGTCGCAAGTGCTCGACGAGATCACCTGCGAACCGGGCCAGGGCCCGCCGCTCCAATCCGCCGCGAGCGGCGCACAGCGTCGACAGATCGCCGATAATGACGAGTTGCTTGCGGGCTCTGGAGAGGGTTACATTCAACCGTTTCAGGTCTGTCAGGAACCCGACGGAGCCATCCGCGTTCGAGCGGGTAAGCGAGACCAGGATGACATCGCGTTCCTGGCCCTGGAAGCCATCGACCGTCGCTACGTTGTCGACCAACCAGGGGTCACGAGCTGGCAGCCCGAGTGCGTCCGCCAGCGCCTGACGCGCGGCCGCGACCTGCGCGGCGTACGGGGCAATCACGCCTAACCCTTCGCCCGCCAGATACTCGGGTGGTAAGCGTGCGGCAATCTCTGCCAATAGAAGTGCCTCGCATCGGTTGAGCACGCCTGGCGAGAGCACGGTTTCAGTCCGATCCGGCTCGTTCGACGTGTCCACGAGCACGACCGGTGACAGAAACACGCTGCACACCGGGACAGCACCCTGGTTGGCTGCTGAGCTGGCAAGTTCGCCAGCGTAGAATTCGCGCCCCAAAAAGTCTGCGATCACGTGGGGCATACGGAACTGCAGGTCCAGGCGTGTCCGGTGCGTCGGCGGCGCACATTCCCAGAGGCACTCGAAGACGCTCTTTTCAAGCCAGGTCGTGTCAATGCCTTTGTCCTTGCAGCGCCGCACCAACTCGTCGTCGACATACGGCGGCAATTGCTGATGGTCGCCGACCAGAATCACGGTCCGTGCCCGGCTCAGTGGCACGATCAGGTCGGTGAGCTGCGCCTGAGCTGCCTCGTCCACGATGGCCACATCGAACTCCAATTCGGCCAGCCGGGCAGCGTCGCGTCCGGAATTCACGCCGACAGCGGTGGCGGCGACCACCTCGACGGTCTCGAGGAGCACGTCCGCCAGCGCACCCGGGCGCTCGAGCAGCCTGCCCCAGGCCTGAAGCACCGGCAGCGCGCCCGCGACTTGCCTGCGCGCCTCGCGGACCGCGGTGAGACTCGCATCGGTCTGGTCGGGAGTGCTGACCAGGAACTTCGGCAGCCGCACGCCTGAGACGTTGATCACCCCCGGCGGCAAGACCGAATCGGCACGCCGGGTAAGCTTGAGATGGTCGGCGTGCAAGTCCGCTGCCCGTCGGCGCATGCCGACCAGATCTTCCGAGTCCGGCTGCAGGCGACGACGGCCGGCGCGATGCAGGAGTGTCCTGAAGGCGTGCCGGATCCGGTCCGGCTTTTTTGCCCGACTCGCCTGGGCATCGGCTTCGTGCTGCGCGATGGCTGCATCGCACCTGGTGATGCCACGGTTCAGGCTATCGAGCTCCCCAAGGAGGTGCTCGGCGCTTTGTAAGGAACCCAGCAAGTCTTCGAGGCCGGCGCGGGCAGCCAGATGGCGTGCCGGAACACCCCGCTCGGCCTGGGCCAGGACTTCTGCGAGTAAGACTGGCTGGCCGGCCCCGGTCACTTTCGCAGCCTGGCCAAGCCGCACCACGTGCAGGTCGCCCAAGCCGAGCCGCTCGAGGACGTTGTCGATGGCGCGGTGACCCTTCGACGACAGGAGAACCCGCGACCCGCGCTCGCGTGCGAAGTACCGCAGCAGGGCGGCAATGACGGTGGTCTTGCCCGTGCCCGGGGGCCCCTGGATCAAAAATATGTCCTGACTACGCGTGGCGCCGGCCAGGGCTCGCCGCTGCGCGTCCGTGAGCGCCAGGTCCGCCGGCGGATCCCAGCCGGAGGCTGACAGCCGAACAACCGCGGCCGAGGCCAGGACAACGCCTATCCACGGTAGCGCGTGCCGTGCGCGGACCACCCGCTCGATTGCGCCGAGACGGACGGCGCGCTGGTTATCGTCAGCCCGCAAGCGCAGGCTGCCTCGCGGGGGAACGGCGCCAGGTGCAGGCTGGCGGCTGAAGCCGACAAGCACAGCTCTTGGAAGGACGCCGACAACAGTGCCGTACGCAACACATCCGCTGCCATCAGGCTGGGCTACGTCGACCGTATCCCCAACTCTCAGCGCGGCCCCGAGGTCGCCCTGGCCGATTGGGCTGACCGTCCGGAACTCATACGTACGACTGCTATCGCCGACCATCGGCTCAGCCGTCTCGAACGCCAACGGCGGTACGCGGGCAGCGCGGTCCATCTCCAGCGCATGCTGTTCCTGGATCAGTTTGCGCAGCACTTCCAGACTGTGAACCAGGGCTCCTTCGTCGACTTCAGCCGCGGGGTGAGCATCGCCCGGCGTGAGAGTCAGGCCGGGGTCGTTCACCGAGCGCCCGCGAGAGAAGGTGACGCCCGGCAGCGTGCTGGGATCTGGCAATGCTTCTGTTGTAGAGCGTCGACCCCAGGTGGTCGCTTCTGGCCGGCCTCTCACCCGTGTAACACTGTGCTGGTGACCTCGAATGAACCCGATCCGGACGTTGTTCGCACGCGTGTGAAGCGCATCATCGAAGGTGAGCTTGCGCGCGTCGCCACCCTCGAGGATGCCGAGGCCGTCCTAGGGCGAGCCGAACAACTGGCAGCGTCCAAGACAGAAGATCAGGTCGGCAGGCGCGCCGCTGATGCCACAGCGCCTGCAGACACGGAAGTCCGACGGGCGGGCAGCATCGCTCCGGCCTATCCGGCCGGTGCCGCCGACGCGCTAGTGGAGGCCGCTGCCCAGGCGGTTGCCCCTACGGCACAAGCGCCAGCCGTGGTGCAAGCGGCGCAAGAAGCGCTCGGGGTCGACCACGCCGTGGTACCCAGCCCGAGACGTGTGCGCCACGGACGCTCGCTCCTACGCCAGGCGGTGCTGCGTCGTATGGGGCCATTTCAGGCACTTGACGCGCGGCTGTACCTGGAAGTGAACGGCCAAGCCCGCCCGCGACTGCTTGACCAGGCCTGCAACGTGTTTACCGTCGTGACCACGGGTGGGTGGATCTGGATCGGCGGCACGCTGCTGGCGTACTGCCTGAGAGTGCCAGGCAGTGGGCCAGCACTGCGCGCCGTCATTCCAGGGGTATTGCTTCCCACCTGGATAGCGGAGTACCCCGTCAAAGCGTACTTTCGTCGCCGGCGTCCATTTATCGACGTCGTTCGGGCGCTGGTAGTGGGCAAGGAGCCGGGTAGTTGGTCATTCCCGAGCGGACATACCTGCGCGGCTTTCGCCGCGGCGTGGACCCTGAGTCGCTACTGGCCGCGTCCGCGGGCAGTGTTTTTCGGAGTAGCGGCGGTGCTGGGCTACAGTCGGGTGTTTGTTGGAGCGCACTATCCCGGAGACGTGGCCACAGGCGCGGTGCTGGGCGTAACCCTTTCAGAGTTGGTGCGCCGTTCGATTCACCGACTGATAGGTTGGCATTGACGGCGCCGGGCAGCATTATGCACATGGCGCCTGGCGTCCAGGCCCGCTTTCGAGGCGTGGCACGCGGGCTGCACTGGTGGTACGGCCGCGCGAGCGGCGAAGCAAGCGGAGGCAGGTCATGGACCAGAAATCTGCAATCGAAGGCGTAGACGACCACGACGAGCAAACAGTCGCCCATGAGGGCGAAAAGCACGCGACTACCGGCGGCTCAGCTGTGGCTGGGGCTGTGACCGGGGCCACCGTCGGCGTCATGGCCGGCGGGCCCGTGGGCGCCGCAGTCGGAGCGATCGGCGGAGCAATTATGGGCGCGTCCGGTGAGCGCGTGATGCACGGGCTCCCGGGCCACGAGCATGTGGAAGGCGACGAAAGCCACCATCCTGAAGACCACGAGCACCTCGACGACAACTGCTCACACGACCATACCTTCCACTGACGAATACCAGCCGGGCCCGCGCCGGCGGCGTGCTGCGTGGAAGCAATCGCTTTTGAAAAGTAGGTCTGCTTGACGACAACAGAAGATCCGCCCACGCG
This sequence comes from Chloroflexota bacterium, assembly GCA_051006215.1. Taxonomy (GTDB): domain Bacteria; phylum Chloroflexota; class UBA6077; order UBA6077; family CF-72; genus CF-72. The sequence continues at coordinate 2,877 of JBPCIO010000295.1, read as the reverse complement.
GGCTGCGGCTGCGGGCTCTGCTAGCGAGCCAGTCGCGACTGCTGGTGAACAGGCCCGGCTTGCAACACCGCCGGTGGCAGTCGAGCCAGCCGTAGCTCTTCCACAGCGCGGCCTGCTGGACCGCGACTGGCAAAAGGCGCTGGTCGTGCTGTTAACGCTGCTAGCCGGCGCGGCCGTGCTATGGGTGGTGTGGCAGATTGTCAGCCCGATCCTGCACACCCTGATCCTGTTCGCCCTGGCCGCCGTCCTCGCTTTCGCCCTGAGCACACCAGTCGGGATGCTGGCCCAGCGCGTGGGTAACCGGCTGTTCGCCATCGTGGCGGTGTATCTCGTCGTCGGCATCTGTGTCATCGGCGGGATCACCTTGATCGCAGGTCCATTCGTGCGCCAGGCAACTGACCTGGCTGGGGCACTCCCGCGCTACGCCAACGACCTGCAGGCCCGCGCTCCCGAAGTCCAGACAACGCTTGGGCAGTACGGCATCCAGACGAATATCGACGAGCTCAAAGCTCAGGCCCTGTCTGCCGTCCAACAGGGCGGTACCGATGTGCTGAAGAACCTTGTAGGGACTCTGGCTGAAGTCGGAGGAATGCTCCTCGACATTGTCCTGGCGCTGGTGATCTCGCTGTACTTGCTTGTCGACGGCACCCGATTTCGCGAGCGAAGCCTCGGTATCGTTCCGCCTCAACACCGCGCCAAGGCCCTGTTTTTCGAGGAAAACGTCTCGCGCGTGCTCGGTGGCTACTTGCGCGGTCAGCTCACGCTAGCACTGATCATCGGCGTGCTGTCAGGCATCGGAACAGCACTCCTCGGACTGCCGTACGCCGTCGTGCTCGGGGTGCTGGCCGGATTGTTCGAGCTGGTGCCGATGTTCGGTCCCATCCTGTCGGTCATTCCGGCTGTCCTGGTAGCCCTGTTTATGCCATTCCCGACCGTGATCTGGGTGTTGCTGTTCTTCCTGGCTATTCAGCAAGTCGAGAACAACATCCTGGCGCCGCGCATCAGCGGCCACGCCGTAGGGCTTCACCCACTCGGCGCCATGTTCGCCTTGCTCGCCGGCTTTCAATTGGCCGGACTGCTGGGTGGCTTGTTCGCGGTACCGCTGGCGGGTGTGCTGTGGGTGCTGCTCGGGGCCGCGTATCGGAATGTTGTGGTCCAGCCGCCGCGCGCGCGCCGCAAACTCTTCCCTGTACCGCAATTTCGTCGGCCTTCGCGAAAGCCGGCCCCCGAGGTTCTAGCTGGACAGCCCCTCAATGCCGCGGCTATGAATCCTGTCGACCCGCATGCGGATGCCAACGCGGTCTGAGCCGGCGATGGCTAGCCACCGTTTCGAGCCCAGGCGCTGGCCAAGGTAGCGTGGCGCGATGAGCTCGTTGACTTCGCGCTCTTGCTGCGCACGGTCGGCGACCAGCTCGGCCCTGCCTTCGCAGCGTGACGTAGCGCATCCGATTGATCGTGCCGAGCACGGCGAAGTTCGGCTGCTCGAGGAATGCCCGGACGGCCCCAGCCAGCATCACGGGGCTAGGCTCACGCTCAATATCTGACGAGGACCTCTAGCGGTCCACGACAAGGATCGCATTGGTAGCCGCGTCGCCTATCCAGATGCGGCCATCTGCGCTCCGCGTCAGGCCATGGACTTCCGGGCCTTCGATACGCCACTCCTCCAGCACTTCCCCGCTGTTCGGGTCCAGGCCGAAGATGTGGCCGCCATTCGTCTCCGCGACGTTGAGGGTGCCACGAGCCTCGTCCCAGAACATGCCATGCGACCTGGGTGGTTCAAAGTGGACGCTCCCGAGCATATCGCCTGTCTCGGCGTCGAGGTGCTCGATGCGGTGGGCGCCCGGGCGACTCACCCAAAGCGTGCCGCTGATCCCAGGCCCAGCATTCAGCCGGCCAGCCGGGGCTGACGGGTGAAGCTCCGGCTTGTGCTCGGCTGCTGACGGAGGCTGCTCGCCTGGCGCGTAGGGTCGCCACTGCAGCCCGTGCACGCCGCCTTCTCCAGAAAGCACGATGAACGCGGTGCACTGCCCGGTCGGCAGAGCGTGCCGAAAGATAAGCGAGGGTCGGGTGTTGGAGGCAACCCAGACTGAGCCGTCGCCAACGGTGACCCCGCTCGCGTTTCGAGCTGGGCTAGGAAAGCTGGTGACCACTCGACCCTCCAGGTCGACCAGGTAGCAGTGATTGTCGCGTTGGTCACACAGCCACAACCCTTCGGGCACCGCCTCGAGGCCGTTGACCTGCTGCCCAGGCCCTTTGAAGCTGAATCGTGCGGTGACACCGCCGACACGCGTAGAAACCATGCAGATCCATCCCCCTCGTGTGGTTGTGCTGTGCTTGTATATCTGAATCTGAGCACCTGTGAGGTTCTATTTTGGTCCGCGTCCTGATCGCTTCACCGCTCGAGGCAGAGCTTGTCGAACGCATCCGGGCCGTCGACACGCGGCTCGAGGTCGTCTATCGGGCCGACCTGCTTGCGGAGGCGCGCTTTCCCGCCGACCACCATCCGCCAATCCAGCGCTCGCCGGCTCAAGCCGCCGAGTGGGCGGAGCTGTTGGCCCATGCCGAGATCCTGTTCGACGTCGATGCACCAAGTTATCTCGACTTCCCGTCGCGCGCACCTCAGGTGCGCTGGATCCAAGCCAGCAGCTCAGGCATCGGCGAGTGGGTGCGCGCTCTGGGTATCGTCGAGAGCCCGATTGTAGTCAGCAATGCCGCGGGCATCCACTCGGTGACACTCGCCGAGTTCGTGGTGTTCTCGATGCTCTACTTTGCCAGGAACTGGCCGCGCATGGCTGCCGAGCAGCGTGCCCACCACTGGGAGCTATGCGCCATCGAAACGCTCGAAGGCAAGACGCTGGGCATCGTTGGCCTCGGTAG
>JBPCIO010000294.1:0-5034 GCA_051006215.1 Chloroflexota bacterium | reverse complement strand
AAGACGAGGTCGCCCGGTTGCGGGTCGCTGACTGGCACAGTTGCGTTGAACTGATCGACCGCGATGCGCGGAAGGTGAATACCCGCGGCCGCGTACACATTCTCCACCAGGCAACTGCAATCAACACCCGCTCGCGTGCACCCACCGAACACGTACGGCACGCCCAGCCATGCTTGCGCAAGCTGAACGATATCGAGTTCGATTCCCGGAGGCAGACCTGCGACCGTGGCTGGCACTGCGATCGACGGCGCGACAACCACAGAAGTCGAGGGACTCGTCGCAGCACCGGGCATCCCACCAGTGAGAATTCCTGCCGCGGTTTGAACAACAATCAGGGCCACGATTAAACCAAGGACCACCAACGCGATAAGCAGGCGGATCACCCATCCCAGCAGCACGTCGAGGCCCAGCGACATCAACAGTTTGGCGGCCAGCGGACCCATCAGCCGCCGCCTCCTCCCCGGACGATGAACCGCAGGACCAGAGCTTTGGCCAGCATATCGCCGATGTTTCCTCCAGCCCCAGCGCGCATCAAACCGGGGATGCGCCAGGTGAGCCACAGCGTCGCGGCGCCGACCAGAAACGTCAGCCAGTTGACATTCGGCTCCATTCGAGCCACCGCAACGATCAGGATTCCGCCGAGTTTGAGTGCAATCACTTGAACGAACTGCGTGAAGACCGCCCCGGTGAATTGCTCGTTCCAGCTCTGAGCCCAACCCTGCGTTTGAGGCAGCACCCAGCATGCGGCGGCCAGCGGTGAAGCCACCAGCAGCACGTCGATCCAGGCGAGCCGCATCAGCATCTGCAGCACGAGCAGCAGCCCGATAATCACGTACACGAGGCCGAGCACGATGTCGACCAGCCCCTGATGCACGGCGTTCAGGGCGTTCCAATTCGGGGGCGCTGCATCGCTGATCGACCCGGCCAGGCCGTTGTTCAGGTCGATCGCAAACTGGCACCACCAGAGTGCAGTGTTGACCAGGATCGCGCCGACGAGGAACCGCGGTACAAACTCGACCAGCGAGCTGTAGCGCAGGCGACCGAAGTACGGTCGGACGATCATGTTGAGCGACCCCAGAGCCGCGATGAGCGCAAGTGCCGCATTTGCGACGCGCTGCATCGTGCCGTACAAACCGCGAATGTCCTCGTTCTGGTATGAGAGCGACGGCGGCGTCTGGGTGATGAAGTTGGCGGCCCACAGCGTATCCAGGCCAGCTCGAACCCCGTCACTGAAGGTCTGCAGCAACGCTCCAAATGTATCCTGAGCCCACTTCGTCGGGTCAAAATTGAAGGTCGGCAACTGTACCTGACCCAGAACCGGACCGCCGGCTGCCGCGGCACTTGCAACGGGAGCAGCCGTCAGCAAGATCCCCGCGGCCACAATTGCCATCGTCAGGATCAGAGAAACCGAGGATCGGCGCGCGTTCTGGCGCGAGAGAACGAGCGAGTCGACGTGCATCACTGACCTCCCTGCAGTTGCACCAGCCAGTAGTCCAGAGCTCCTGCGCTCACCCCCTCGCGATGAGCCAGAATGAGTACGCGAACATGGGCCAGGTCCCAACGGGCAGCAACCGCGGCGGAACAACCGACACCCGCTGGCAACTCGATACCCAGGTTCTGGACAGCGCCAGTGATCGGGTCAATCCCACGTACGACCAGCGGTTTGTTTGCCTGGGGTGACCGGGCGAGTGCGATCAAACTGGGGTTACTTGCATCAGGCGCTGTTCGCCAGGCGGGCGCGATAAATCCCGCACCCGACCCCAGGCGCCGTCCTTCCTCCGCGGTGAGCGCCGGCCCTGCTGGGCTTGCCATGAATAAACCTGGCTCGCCTCCGGAGGTCCCTGGCAGCCCGAGCGGGTTGGTCGTGCTGATCCTGGGTGTGGCGGCCACGTACACCAGTCGCGCGTCCGAATTCGGCGCCCACGCGACCGATGCAATCGGCAGCAGGCTCGACGGATCGGTCTGTCGGCCCAGGTCAGCCACGTAGCGGAAGCCGTCAACGGCGCCGTTGGCGCTAGTGTCAACGGCGCACAGCGCGACGAATGAACCGCTCCCTGATCCTGCGCTGGCTGCGCTCAGGAAAGCTACCCAGTGTCCGTCTGATGCCCAGCTGTAGCTTCTGGGCACTACCTCTGCCGGCAGCACCACAAGCTCGACGGGTATCGAAGGCGCAGCACTCGTGTCGCTGGTGTCCAGCAGAAGAAGACGGGTTCTCGCGGCGGCCGGATAGCCGCCGGATACTGCGAGCAGTCGAACAGCGACCAGCAGATGATGGCCATCAGGTGTCCAGGTCACGTCTCGGACACTCTCGACCTCGCCTGAGGCCTGAGCGTCTGCGGGAACCACAGGTGGCAGCCCATACAACCGCACCGGCGCCCCGGCGGTTGCTGCGCCGGCGATCCAAACCGAGTCGAGCCGCTGGTGTGTCAGGCCACTCAGCCCGGCGGACTGGTCCTGCTGCAGATAAGCCACGCTGTGGCCATCCGGCGAGACCGAAATGACCACGGCTCGCACGTTTGCAGCGGCTGCGAACGGGTTGACGCCTCCAGTGGTCGGGTCGACTAGCCACGGCTCGCGCAAGGTGGTGCTTTCGGTGCTCCCTGCCTGCGTTGGCAGTGCCATTGACAGTGCCAAGTGTCCGTCAGAAAGAAACGCCGCATCGGCTATGTTGGCGCCCGGGTAGGCCGGTCGAAGTTGGATCGCGGTCGGGCGCCGAAGCCACATGCGTACCTGCAACTGCAGGGCGCTTGCGACTGAGACTATCCGCTGATCGTCGATAGCATCGGGATGCCTGAGCACCAACGTGTGCTCGCCGGGTGTTACGAGCGCCGTGATCGGCGTTTGTCCACGAGCGTGTCCGTCCAGAATCACGGTCGCGTGGTCAGGCTGGCTGGCGACGTCGAAAGCGACATGGCCGGAGCCTTGCTCCCGCGTATCGATGGTCGACGAGAACCAGTCTGCGAGGTCAGTTCCACTCGCCATCAGCCAGGTACCACAGGCGGCCACGACCGCGCACACGATCACGGCTGCCGCAAGCGCGAGCGTGCCGAAGCGGCGGGGCCGGACAGATGACTTTTCTCCGGGCCGGCGCTCGGCCGGCGGCTTGCCGACGGGACTCCGCTCCACTTCAACACTGAACAACAGCAGATTCACCAGCATCTCCTCGGCATGAGGGCGGTCCGTCAGCTGGATTACCGACGGAGTTGCCTCCAGTCTGACAAGAGGGTGTCCCGGCAGCGTGCCACCCAGCGTCGTCGGAGGCGACCACGGAGCGTCGCCTGTTGGTTCGCGTCCAAAACATGACACGTTGCGTCCCTGCAGCGTCGTCACGCCGCGGGAGGCAAGCTATGCCGTCCGACATTTGTCAGAGCGACAGTGCGTCGAAGGATCGCCAGAGTGGAGAGTGCTGAGCAGCGTTCAGTCCTGGCGCCACGCCGGGGCGACAACGCCTGTCAGCTTCCCGAGGCGCCGCCGGAATCGCAGCGGCGATCGCGGGATTCCGCTGTTCCTTCTGTTCGCCGCCACTAGCACTGTTTGAATCCCGAGCAAGCGTGGCCCGGCATGGCAATGGGACAAGGCCGGTCATTGACGCGATCCGGCGTCTCTTCCTTCTGGCACCGCGGTGCCTGTTCGATTCCCGAGCTGTGGATGCGGACGGCTCGCAGATCAACGACCAGTTGAGTCCGCCTAAGATCCTGGCTTCGAGGTCGCGTCAAGCGCGCTCCATTCGAACACGAGGTGCGAATCAGCGGTGCCGATCTGGTGGAAACCTATACGCCGATACAGGTTTGCGGCCCGATTCTGCCGATGAGTACGCAGGCGCACCGGAACGCGCCGGGCCCGGGCATGTTCGATCACCGCATTCAGCACAGCGGCGCCAACCCCCCGTCCCTGAGAGTCGGGCCGGAGGACTAGCTCGTGCAGCTGAACCTCGCCCGGGCGGTCCTCAACGCATAGGTAGCCACATGGCACGCCGTTCGACAGGATGATCTCATGCGGCATGGCAGTCCAACTCGACTCAAATAATTCGTCCTGCTGCTCGTCAACCCAGGCGCCGTATTGACTCTCGACGAGGTCGCGAAAGGCACGGTGATGCGTGTCGCGCGCGAACTCGTAGTCCGCGCCAGCAGCCGGTCGCCGTACCACGCCAACGTGGGCCCGGACGTATTCGGCCACCTGCTCTGGATCGCGGTCATCGGTGGCCACCGCGTCTCCGAACGCGAAATTCTGCATGAGTAGCTTGCCCGCCTCAAGGTGGTCGAGACACCAAGCACGGGTCCCACGGCGTCCGGGCGCTGCAGGATTCGAGCGCGTAACGCTGCCTCGGACGCGACCAGCCGAAAGCGGACGACCTGTGGATCGAAGGCTGCCAGCCCCGCCGCAAGCGCATGGGCGGCCGTGGCATCGAGCACGGTCAGAGGCATGATCAACGTTTCCGCGTAAGTCTGGCGCAGAATGCGCGCGGTCCCAACCACGATGGCTGGCCATGCGCGCAAAGCCTGGAAATCCGCGGCAGTGTCAACGTTCGCAACGGTGTCTCGCAACGCTGAGCCAAATGGCTCGGGATCGAAGAGCACCGCGTTCGGCAGCCGCCGCTCGAGGGCCAGCGCCGTCGTGGTTTTGCCAACGCCGAATGGGCCGTTAAGCCAGATGATCACCGCCATATGATGCGGGCAATCCTGGCGACTGCGCGCATGGCCTACCAGACGGTCGGTAGCAATGCCGACGAGATCGAAATCTCGTGCTCGGCAGAGTGTTGGTGCCGTCCAACGTGGTGTCCATCAGCCGGTGGGTAACTCAAAAGTCGCCCTACGCGTGTCGCGTGCGCTTGGCAGCGCTCAGCGGGAGAGAAAAGCTGCACTCTACGCCCGGTACCTCGAGCGCGAGCACCCGCTCGATCGATTCGAGTTCGCGAGTCGACGTCCAGGCCGCGTCCATGGCCCAGCCGTCCGCGGTGGTAAACCCGGCGATCGCGGTCCGTTCGCACGCGTAGACCCGACCCAGGTCATCGGCGGCGGTCAGCTTGAGCAGACG